>JAFWQT010000043.1 GCA_017508965.1 Prevotella sp.
ACGCACGAAGGGGAACTCGCCCGGCAGAGCGTCGGGTGTCTTGAGTTTCAACACATCTTCACGGCGATAGAAGGGCTGCAGGTTGAAGCCCTCGTTGGTTCTCCACACCAGTCGTTTCTGGAAATCCGCTCCCTTCAGGTCGACTTCAATCTTGTCGAGCCATTCCTGACGGGTAGGAGCCTGAAACTCAGTGAAGAGTTTCTCTTTTTGTTGTGTCATAGTTTGATTGTAATAAATATAAGTTGTTTAAATTCAAAAATCAAAAGATTCAAATCCGTTTGCAAATATAACATAAATTTTGAATATACTAAAAGAAAAACAGGAAAATAAATTTTTAACCGTGAAAAATTCAAAAAGTTGTTGTCCAAACGCAAAATAATTGCACAAAAATTATTTAATGAGCAATAATTTAAGTACCTTTGCCCCAAATTTTATCGTTAGTTTTATTAAGGTTATGGATTGGATAATCGATTTGTTTCAAACGACTGACTCGGTAGCGCACATCGTGTTGTTATACTCAATTGTCATAGCGGTCGGTGTGTTATTGGGAAAGATTAAGTTTGGAGGAATCTCACTTGGAGTCACCTTTGTGCTTTTTGCCGGAATCCTGGCAGGCCACATCGGCTTCACGGCTCCCGTCAACATTCTCACGTTCATTCAGGATTTCGGCCTCGTGCTGTTTGTTTTCATGATTGGTCTGCAGGTGGGACCGGGCTTCTTCGAGAGTTTCGGAGCGTCGGGTGTAAAACTGAACCTGCTGGCTGCCTCGGCCATTTTGCTGAACATCCTGGTGATGTTCGGATGCTACTACATTTTCTTCGACACCAGCAATCCCCATAACCTGCCTATGATGGTGGGTACGCTCTATGGTGCCGTGACCAATACTCCGGGTCTTGGTGCGGCCAACGAGGCGCTCAATACCGTTTTCAGCAGCAATCTGCCGCAGATAGCATCGGGTTATGCCTGTGCCTATCCGCTCGGTGTGGTGGGCATCATCGGTGCCACGATTGCCGTGCGCTATATCTGCGGGGTTCGTCTGGAGAAAGAAGAAGAGGACCTGGAACGGCTTGAAGGCGAGAATGCCAACGTGAAGCCTCATAAGATGCATGTGCAGGTATCTAACGCCTATCTGGAGGGCAAGACGCTGATGCAGGTGCACAACTTCCTGAACCGCGACTTCGTGTGCTCGCGCATCCTGCACGACGGACACGTGAGCCTTCCCAACCGCGACACTATCTTCCATGTCGGCGACCAGCTCTATGTGGTTTGCGCCGAAGCCGATGCCGAGGCCATCATCGCCTTCATCGGTCCGCAGATAGAGGTTGACTGGGAGCAGCAGGACCAGCCATTGGTGAGCAAGCGCGTGCTGGTGACCCGTCCTTCGATGAACGGCAAGACGCTCGGCCAGCTCCACCTGTCGAGGGTACATGGTGTGAATGTGACCCGCCTTACCCGTCAGGGCATGGACATCTTCGCCTCAGCCTCCCTGCCGCTGCAGGTGGGCGACCGTATTATGGTGGTAGGTCCTGAGGATGCCGTGAACCGCGTGGCCAACATGATGGGTAACTCCATCCGCCGCCTGGATGCGCCGAACATTGCCACTATCTTCATCGGCATCATCATTGGTATTATCTTCGGTTCGCTGCCCATTGCCATTCCCGGAATGCCCGTTCCTATGAAGCTCGGTATTGCCGGCGGTCCGCTCATCATTGCCATCCTGATAGGCCGCTATGGCTATAAGATTCATCTGGTAACCTATACTACTACGTCGGCCAATATGATGCTGCGCGAGATAGGACTTGTGCTGTTCCTGGCCTCGGTAGGAATCAAGGCAGGTGCCGGATTCTGGGAAACCGTTGCCCAGGGCGATGGCCTGCTCTTCGTGTTAACCGGTTTCCTGATAACTATCCTGCCTATATTAATAATAGGTACGGTTGCACGCCTGCGCTATCGGTTCAACTATTTCACCATCATGGGTATGCTGGCCGGCACCTATACCGACCCTCCTGCACTGGCCTATGCCAATTCCGTTTGCTCGAAGGAGGCTCCGGCTGTGGGCTATTCCACGGTCTATCCGCTATCCATGTTCCTGCGCATATTGACGGCGCAGATCATCGTCCTGTTTTTCTGTGGAGCTTAAACAATTTATATAATACAATATCTTTTGAACCAATGAAAAAAATACTTTTGGCAATGGTCTTGTTAGGCTCTTCTGCGATGATGTTCGGCCAGGGTGCCAGAAACATCAAGATCAACGAAGTCCTCACAGACAACAAGGCCAGCGTGCAAGACGAGTTCGGCCAACATCTGCCTTGGCTGGAATTGGTGAACACTTCCTACAGTACGTACAACATCCGGGGAATGTTCATCACTTCCAACAAGAAGGTGCTCGACAAGAACCTTAGTGCACCTCAGCGTATTGCGCTGATGAGTCCTGTTCCCAATGGCGACAACCGCTCCACGCTGTCGGCTCGCCAGCATCTTCTCATCTTCCTGAACTCCAATCCGACGAAAGGGTTCCTTCATTTCAACGTGAAGGTAACTCCCAATGAGCCGGTATGGATTGCTCTCTACGACGGAAATGGTATCGACCTGATCGACTCTGTGAGCGTTCCCGCCCTTGAGGCCGACAAGTCGTTTGCCCGCATCAAAGACGGATTCCAGCAGTGGGACGTGAAGCCCGCTGAGGCCGTCACTCCCGGCATAGGCAACTATATCGAGATCAACGAGAGCAAGATAGCCCGTCTGAAGCGCGACGACCCTTACGGATTCGGTATCACGGTGCTCTCCATGGGTATTGTCTTCTTCTGCCTCGCTTTGCTCTATGTGTTCTTCCGTGTGCTTGGCATGATCATCATGCACCAGCGCAGCCTGAAGAAAGCCGGTCAGAAAGCTGCTTCCGTGCAGCCCGTTAAGGTGGCCGTGAAAACCACCGAGATAGCTGCCGAGGTGGCCCATAAGACGAATGTGGTGCTGAAAGACGGCCTGCATTCGAAGGGTATCGACCGCGAAATCTATATTGCCGTTATCTCGATGGCGCTGAAGCAGTATCAGGATGACGTGCACGACGTGGAGAGTGGCATCATCACCATCAAGCCCCACCATACCATGTGGAATCGTGACATCTAATAACCATTATTATTAATAGAGAAAATGAATAAATACGAATATAAAGTTCAGGGTGTTGACTACACCGTAGAGATTGAAGATGTGGAAGGTAACGTCGCAAAGGTCAATGTGAATGGAATTCCTTTCGAGGTTGAAATGAAGCAGCCCATCAAGGCCGCTCCGAAGGTGAAGAAGGTGGAGCCCGCCAAGGTGGCTGCCCCTGCACCTGCAGCACCCGTGGCAGCTCCGGCAGCTCCCGCCGTTTCGGCTGCCGCTGGGGCAGGAGCCAAGGTGACAGCTCCGCTTCCCGGAACCATTACTGATGTGAAAGTGGCCGTTGGCCAGTCTGTCAATGCTGGTGATGTGGTTGTCGTGCTCGAAGCCATGAAGATGCAGAACAACATCGAAGCTGAGAATTCTGGAACCGTGACATCGGTCATGGTCAATAAGGGCGATACCGTTATGGAAGGCACAGTTCTCGTAACTATTGGTTAAAAAGTAAATAACAGGAAAAATGTCGTTTACAGAATTCATCATAAACAACTTCAATGAGTTCCTGACCTATACGGGCTTCTCCAATGCCACGTGGCCAAACCTCATTATGATTGCTGTGGGAGCCTTCTTCATCTGGCTTGCCATCAAGAAAGACTTCGAGCCACTGCTGCTCGTTCCCATTGGTCTTGGCATCATCCTTGGCAACATTCCGTTCCGCGCTGATGCAGGACTTGAAATCGGCCTCTACGAGGACAACTCCGTGCTGAACATATTCTATCAGGGTGTCCGTCAGGGTTGGTATCCGCCGCTGGTGTTCCTGGGTATCGGTGCCATGACCGACTTCTCGGCCTTGATTTCCAATCCCAAACTTATCCTCATCGGCGCTGCTGCCCAGTTCGGTATCTTCGGAGCCTATATGACTGCCCTTGCGCTGGGCTTTGAGCCCAACCAGGCTGCCGGTATTGCCATCATCGGCGGAGCCGACGGCCCCACGGCCATCTTCCTTTCCTCGAAGACTGCTCCTAACCTGATGGGTGCCATTGCCGTGTGTGCCTACAGTTACATGGCCCTCGTGCCGGTCATCCAGCCGTTCCTGATGCGTCTGCTCACCACCAAGAAAGAGCGCGTCATCAAGATGAAGGCTCCGCGTCATGTCAGCCAGACAGAGCGCATCCTCTTCCCAATCATCGGCCTGCTGCTCACCACCTTTATTGTTCCCTCGGGTCTTCCGCTTCTGGGCATGCTGTTCTTCGGCAACCTGCTGAAGGAATCGGGCAAGACCACACGTCTGGCCAAGACTGCCGGAAGTGCGCTCAACGACATTGTGGTGATGCTGCTCGGTCTCACCGTTGGTTGTTCCACTCAGGCCAGCGAGTTCCTGACCGTGAACACAATCTTCATCTTCTTCATCGGCGCATGTGCATTCATTGTTGCCACGATGAGCGGCGTGCTGTTCGTGAAGTTCATGAACCTGTTCCTCTCGAAAGACAAGAAGATTAATCCGTTGATTGGTAATGCCGGTGTGAGTGCCGTTCCGATGGCTGCCCGTATCTCGAACAACCTTGGTCTTGAATACGACCGCCACAACTTCCTGCTCATGCATGCAATGGGACCGAACGTTGCCGGTGTGATCGGCTCTGCCGTAGCTGCCGGTGCTCTGCTCGGCTTCCTCTCATAAAAATCACATTTGAGGCACATTAGTTTTCATGCAGCAGATACCGAAGATTGCAATTGTCGACCCTAACACGCTGGCAGCCATAGGCCTGAAGGGCGTTCTACAGAACGTCATGCCTATTATGACGGTTGATTCGTTTGGCACCTTTGCCGAACTCGAGATGAATCATACTGAGGAATATGTGCATTTCTTTGTGGCTATGACCATCGTGCTCGACAATCGCGACTTCTTCCTTAACTACAGGCGCCGTACCATCGTACTCACTACTTCGGTAGAGTCTATGATGGACGGTTTCCATTGCCTCTGCATCAATGTGCCCGAAAAACAACTCATACGCTCCCTGCTTTCATTGCAGCAGAGCGCTCACGCTCACGGTCGGAACTTACCTCCCATGCCGAAGGTTCTTCAGCAGAAGGTTCTTTCCGACCGTGAGATTGAAGTGATGAATCTTATTGTTCAGGGATTTATCAACAAGGAAATTGCTGAACAGCTGAACATAGCCCTTTCAACAGTTGTGACGCATCGCCGAAACATCATGGAGAAACTAGGTGTGAAGTCGGTTTCGGCACTTACCATTTATGCGGTCACTCACGGCTATGTTGACATCAGCAAAATCTGATGCCAACACAGCTGTGTGATAATTTAGTAAGCTTTCAGTTTTAGCTTGATCTTAATCGCTTCGTTTGCTTTTTCCCAGTCGGTATCGAGTGAGAACTGCGTGATGTATCCCTCGGTTTTCATGTAGGCATTCACGAGGTCTTCATCGGTATCGAAGAACTTGCAGTTTTCAAGACTTGTGCGCTTGAAGAGGTCGACAACGGCTTTCTTGTCCTTTTTCTTCTCAGCCTTTGCAATCTGGTCGATGAACTGGTTGATGAAGTCGTAGAGAGCGTAGGCCTGGTGGTCGAGCTTGTAGTTGAACACCGTGACGCTGCTGTCCTGCATCTGTTCGTAGTAGCGCTGCTTCATATAGTCGAGCGCATCAATCTTGAAGGTGGCAATCTTACGTGTCTGGATGTCTTTGTCGGTATTGTCGGCCACTTGCTTAGACAGTCGGCGGACTTCCTTCCACACTTCCTGGGCGTGTGTGCTCATTGCGAATGTGCAACTGAGCAACAGTAAAAATGCAAATTTTTTCATACGTGTCTTTTTAAAAATATTTTATGAGTTATACAATCGGGTAATTCTTCAGCATAGTGAGTGACCATAATCATGGTCTTGTTGCGGCGGCGGCAGAAGGCGTCTATTACATCCTTAACCAGCCGGCGGTTGTTGTCGTCGAGTCCGTGTAGAGGCTCGTCAAGGATGAGCAGTTCGGGGTCTTTTACGAAAGCCCTTGCCAGCAGCACTAGCCGCTGTTCGCCGCTCGAAAGCTTCATGAACGTGCGTTCTTCCATTCCCTTCAGCCCGAATATGTCCATCCAGAATCGGCAGATGTCGTATTCTTCTTCGCGCGGCTTCACATAGAGTCCGATGGAGTCTTTCAGTCCGCTTGCCACGATTCGGATGACCGGCAGGTCGCGCAGGTAGGCCCGGTGCATTTCGGGCGAGACATAGCCGATGTGCTTCTTGATGTCCCAGATGGTTTCGCCCGAACCACGCGGAATGCCGAACAGTTCGATGTCGCAGGCATAGCTTTGGGGATTGTCGGCACAAATCAGCGAAAGCAGGGTTGACTTTCCGGCTCCGTTGGGTCCGCTCAAAGCCCAGCGTTCACCATTGTTCACCGTCCAGTCGAAATCCTTCAGGATAGTGCGCTCGCCATAGCGGATGCTCACATGGTTCATCTTTACCACTTCGTGCGACTTGTATTCCCGTTCGCTATAGGGCAGACTTAGTATCTGCTGCTCCTTTTCGGGACTCAGCACGCGAGTGGGGTAGGGAGCCCTGGCGGAAAGATATTCGGCGAGCGTCTTCTTGGGACTGGTCTTCATGCCGTCTATTTCCACCACATGTGTGATGAACTCGGGAATGTCGTTTGTCTTCGAAAGCACCAGCACGATTTGCAGCGCCCGCTCCTTGGATATGGTGGTGAGCAGTTCCTTCAGCTGGTCGCGGGTTTCGGCATCGAGTCCGATGAATGGATTGTCCATAATAAGCACTCGGGGATTGCGCAGGAGCGTCTTCACGAGCTGGTATTTCCTGGTTTCTCCGCTCGACATCAGTATGACATACTTGTCAAGCAGATGCCCGATGTGGAACAGCTGATACAGGTGCTGCTGCAATTTGCGGCGCTCAGGGGTGTCTTCGCCCGTCTGCACGAAAGCCTCTTCAAGCAGGGCACCCACGGTTGGCGTCTCGCTGTCAATCTCGGTCTGGTTCCAGCGCTGCTGCATGAAATAGGGGTTGCGGGTGCCGTACGAGTCGTGGAAGGTGATGTACTGGATATTGTTGCTCACCATCTTGTCGTCCGACGGCGAGAAATCATATTCCGGACCGTTTATCAGCAGCGGATGGGCACAGGTTATCATATCTACGAGCAACGACTTTCCGCCGCCGTTCGGACCCACGATAGCGATGTGCTCGTTATCGCAAAGCTCAAACTGCGCGGGCTCCTTCAGCCGCCATTCGGGCATCCGGGTCACTCCGTTCTCTATCTTGATGATTACCTGCATTCAGCTTTTATCTCTTAATTCTTTTCTCGTTCTTCTGCGCGAAATCCTTCCACGACGAATAGTGGCGGGCCGTGCTTTCGGGCCTTGAAGCCTGCATGAAATGGCAGTAGGCGGCACCCAACGCATCGGTAGCATCCATGAACTGCGGCATATCGTCGGATTTCAGGTTGAGCAGCCGTTGAAGCATACCGGCCACCTGCTCCTTCGAGGCCTGGCCGTTGCCCGTGATGGCCATCTTTATTTTTAGCGGGGCATATTCGTGGATGGGCACATCGTGCTGGATGGCAGCGGCGATGGCCACACCCTGGGCACGTCCCAGCTTCAGCATCGACTGCACGTTCTTTCCGAAGAAGGGTGCCTCGATGGCCATTTCATCGGGCAGGAACTCGTTGATGATGCCGGTCACCCTTTCGAAGATATAGCCCAGGCGCAGATAGGGGTCGCTCTGCTTCCGCATGTCGATAACGCCCATTGCCATCATCTCGGCCCGGTTGCCTTTTACCTTCAGCAGTCCATAGCCCATCATGTTCGTTCCCGGGTCGATGCCCAGTATGATTTTTTCGCTGCCCACTTCGCTCTTACTCGCTCAATTCTTCAGATACGGATTCCATTTCATCTCATACTCCAACGTGGTCTGGTTCCCATGTCCGCTGTATAGGGCGGTCTCGGGTGCCAGGCGGTCTTTCATCCGCTTCAGGCTATCCATGAGCTGCATCCACGAACCGCCGGGGAAATCAGTCCTTCCGACCGACATGTTGAAAAGGGTGTCGCCGGTAAAAGCCACCTTCTCTTCCTTGCAATGGAATACGATTCCTCCCGGTGTGTGGCCGGGTGTATGTATGATTTCCAGTGTGTGGCTGCCAAAGCTTATCACGTCGGTTTCGCTCAGGTATTTGCCCACAGGCGGGATATAGTCGGCATAATCCATTCCCACCATCGAGCGGGCCTGATCCCTGAGGTTGGTTATCAGGTATTCGTCGCCGGCATGAATCTCGGGATTTATTCCATACGTCAGACTCACGAATCCGTTGCCCATCACGTGGTCAATGTGACCGTGGGTGCAAAGCAGATGAACGGGCTTCAGGCTTTCGCTCTTTATCAGGTTTTCTATGGCGGCATGCTCTTCGGGATAGAAGGCACCGCAGTCGATGATTACGCACTCACGGGTGTCGTCCCACACCACATAAGTGTTTTCGCCGAACATATTGCAAACGTATTTCTGAATCTTCAGCATGGCAGATATATTAGATGCTTTTGCTTGAACCACTCCTCGTCAAACCAACGGTGGATGTCGTGGATTTCAACAATCTTTCGGAAGGGCTGAATCTCCGCCTGGACATCGCCGCCCTTCAGCGCAAACACTCCGTTGCCCAGGGCGTTTTGCTGCTTGTGACCAACGTTTTTCCTCACGATTTTCACCAGGTCGGGCAATGGCATAACAGCCCGCGATACCACGAAGTCGAATTTATCCTTCTCGTCTTCGCCCCTCAGATGCACGGCCTCGCAGTTCTTCAGACCGATGGCCTGGGCAACTTCGGTGACCACACGAATCTTCTTTCCAGTTCCGTCAATCATCTTGAAACGGCACTCGGGGAACATGATGGCAAGTGGAATGCCGGGGAATCCGCCTCCGGTTCCAAAGTCCAGAATGCGTGTTCCGGGTACGAAATGCAGGGCCTTGGCAATGGCAAGCGAGTGGAGTATATGGTGCTCGTACAGGTTTTCGATGTCCTTGCGCGAGATGACGTTAATCTTTGCATTCCAGTCGCTATAGAGGTCGTAGAGCGCCTCGTATTGTCTTTGCTGGTCGGCCGTGAGTTTCGGGAAGTATTTCAGCAGTATGTCGATGTTCATTTCAACAGTTGATTTAGTTGGCTGTCAGTCAGTTTAATGGTGATTTCGCCTTTCTCGTGGGGTGCAATTTCCGAGTCAACATAGATGAATGTCATATCGCCGTCGCCCACGATGAAGTTGTCGGTGGCGTAGGGCTCTATGTCGGCAAAGATGCCGTTGCCCTGCAATTCCTTCAGGCTGGCCACTCCTTCCTTCTTGCATAACTCCTCGATGATGAGCTCCGTAAGTGGCTGTTCGTAGCCTGCCACAAAGAAATCTTCGGGTTTCAGAATGCGACCCGACTTCAGTTCTATGTTTTTCACTATCGTTGAACTCACACTATGCTCGCCTCCGCCATAGGTATCGCTCCTGACGATATAGCTGACGATTCCTTCGCGGTCGTTCAGAACCGATGAATAGGCGTTGTAGCTGACTTCGTACGACTGGCGATGTTCGCGGTCTCCACGGAAGAGTGGGGCATAGTCTCTGCGATAGTCGTTGGCAAAGCTGACGATAAACGAATCCACCGCCTGCTTAACCGACACATTATCGCCAAGCAGTCCCATATAGTCGGGAGTGAGCAGCGAGGCGTGCACGATGCTGTTGTTCAGCGCCTTGCATTCGTCTCCCTTGCCATACATCATGCTCAGATGGATGTGCGCCTTGGGAGAATCCTCCTCATCGATAAGCAATACGAGGGTATCCACGGTGATGCTATCCAGATTAATAGTTCCAATCTTTGTCACCGTCTTAGGTTCTTTGTTGCCGCAGGCTATGAAAACCAGGGCGAAAAGCATTATGAGAATGTTCTTGTTCATATATGCATATATTGCGGTGCAAAGTTAAAGAATTAATCTGTGAAAACGATTAAATCAGAGGTTAAAAAGAAAAAAAATCCGAGCATAGGTTCAATTAATTAGTTTCTGTTCATAATTTAATAATGCTCTAATGGTTGGAATAATGTAAAGAAATATTCGATTTTTGGGCATCAAAACTCGCGAATTATCCAGCAAGCGGTCAGTTGGTCGTAAATTCGTGAGTTTTGGAGCGTTTTGCGTAAGTTTCTGAGAATGAAATGCTTGCGGATTTCAGGGCATTTTTCGGCTTGAAAATTGGGCTTGAAAACTTCAAAATCGTTGCATTTAGACTTTAATTGAAGTGCAAATAGACTTTGATTTGAAGGTAATTAGACTTTAATTAGTCGGCTTCCAAACTTTAATTGGATTGCTTCCGCCCATCAGAAGAACGCTTTCCGCCCATCAGAAGCCACCCGTTTAACCATCAGATGGATTTTTCTGATAGAAAAAGGCTTTGAAAGTGGTATTCGGATTCCTAGATTTGAAAAACCGATTGTCGTGATTTTTCCTTATGTTTTTACCTTCTTTTCACTTCCAGATAACCCAGTCTGTGGGTAATCCCTTTGCGGTTGAGCGAGCACACTTGATAGATGCCGGCGGGGATTTTCTCGATGGAAGCATGAGTTCCGCGATAGGGCAGGGTGGCTACGGCAACGCCCGTCAGGCTCTTCACGATGAGAATGTCGGCATCGAGCGTCTTGCCTTTCGGAGGAAGCGTCAAGTAGCGCCCGTTGTTCTCGAGGAAGGGAAGGTCGGCACGAGGCGTTATCTTAATCTGCGCCCTTTGTTTGTTGCCTGAACCGGCATCTGACGGAAGGGGAGGAAGTCCGCCCAGCGTGGTGGGAAGCAGGTCCTGATTGTTCCAGATGCGTAGATAGTCGTAGAGTCCTTGCACATTGTCTAACAGGAACTTAGCGCGGAAGAAGCACTGGCCGAGCCCGTACTGACGGCAGATGGCGAGCTGTCGCTTCACTTCATCGATGCGCCAGTTGCCCTCGTGAGGGTCGAGGAAATAGATGCCCAGTCCGGCTGAAACCTCGCGGTGGTAGCTGTTTTCGGCCCAGTTGATGGCAAAGGGATAGAACTGGTTGCCCTTAAAATACATCATGGGGTAGAGCTGGTCCATCAGGCCCGTGCGCAACCATCCCTGAGCATCCTGGCAAACGGCCGTGTAGGCATTCCATCCGTTACTGCGATAGCGGGGCAGGTCGTCGTATTTTCCAACCGGTGAGCAGCTTAGCTTCACCTTAGGATTAATGTTCTTGACGGCCCGGTTGATTTTCCTTACGATATAAGTGATGTTCTCGCGACCTGTGGCACGTGGCACCTTAATCTTCCAGCCGTCCGGATAACGGATATAGTCGAGGTGAATTCCGTCTACATCGTAGTTTTGCACTACTTCCTGACAGACGCTGGCCACCACGTCGGCCGTCTGCGGATGCTCAGGATTCAGGAATCCGTCGGCACCTATTTTGCGCAGGAGCGAAGGGTGTTTCTTTCTCAGGTTCTGGCATCCCGGGCCGTTCCATTTACCTGCCGGAAGGGTGACAATCCACGCGTGGAGTTCCATTCCCCGCTTATGGCACTCGTCGATGGCAAAGCGCAGCGGGTCGTAGCCGGGACTTTTGCCGGGATGTCCGGTCATACAAGGGTCCCAGGGTTCCAGACGTGAAGGGTAGATGACAGTTCCGCGGATACGAGTTTGAAGGAGAATAGTGTTGATTCTGACTTTCTGCAACCGGTCGAGAATGTAGGTAAGTTCGCGTTTTTGCCGTTCTACGGTTTGCGGAGAGTTGGCGTAGGTGGTGGGCCAGTCTATTCCTCCGATGGTGGTTAGCCAAACTGCCCTGATTTCCTTTCCCTCGAGATAAGTTTTTTGGGCATTTACGGTCAAAACGCCCGTCATTAAATATAATAATGTAATAAATTTCTTCATTTTTGATAAAAATATTTGCAAAGGTACGCTTTTTTATCGAAATCTTGTTATCTTTGCATAACTTTTTAAACTTAAAGGCAGAAATGATAACTTTTACATTGAGTCTCGTGGCGCTGTTCTTAGGCTATTTGGTCTATGGCAAGTTCATTGAGAAAGTGTTTGGCCCTGACGACAGGGTGACGCCTGCCATCTCAAAGGCCGATGGTGTTGATTACATTGTACTTCCCGGATGGAAGATTTTCATGATTCAGTTCCTTAATATTGCGGGCACAGGTCCTATTTTCGGTGCCATCATGGGTGCCAAGTTCGGTCCCGCCGCTTATCTGTGGATTGTGTTCGGATGTATTTTTGCCGGTGCCGTACACGACTATCTCTCGGGCATGCTCTCCATCCGGCACGACGGAGCGGGACTCCCCGAACTGGTGGGAAAATATCTGGGCAACACCACCAAGAACGTGATGCTGGTGTTTTCGGTCTTTTTGCTGATGATGGTGGGCGCAGTGTTCGTCTATAGTCCCGCGCTCATACTGGGCGACATCTGCGGCGAAGGCAACACCTGGGTCTACATCTGGTGTGCCATCATCTTCGGTTACTATATCATCGCCACGATGCTGCCCGTCGACAAGATCATCGGGCGCATCTATCCGCTGTTCGCCATTTCAATGCTTTTCATGGCTGTGGCGCTGATGGCCGTGCTCTTCGTCAAGTGGCCCACGCTGCCCGAGCTGACCGACGGCATCGGCACGATGAACGGCACACCCATATTCCCGGCACTCTTCATCACGATTGCCT
Organism: Prevotella sp.; assembly: GCA_017508965.1. Taxonomy (GTDB): domain Bacteria; phylum Bacteroidota; class Bacteroidia; order Bacteroidales; family Bacteroidaceae; genus Prevotella. The sequence continues at coordinate 12,811 of JAFWQT010000043.1, forward strand.
GCGGTGCCATCAGTGGTTTCCATGCCACTCAGAGCCCGCTCATGGCTCGCTGCGTGAAGTCGGAAAAGATGGGACGCCCCATTTTCTACGGCTCTATGATTACCGAGGGTATCGTGGCACTCATCTGGGCAACGGTATCGATGTATTTCTTCTACGGCGGAGCCGGACAGGAAATCCTCGGGAAGGCTCCCGAGATGACTATGGCAGCCCCGAAGGTGGTGACCGTGGTGAGCGAAAACTGGCTCGGACTCTTCGGCGGCATCCTTGCCCTGCTCGGCGTGGTGGCTGCTCCCATCACGAGTGGCGACACCGCTTTGCGCTCGGCGCGCCTCATCATTGCCGAGTTCCTGCACCTGGAGCAGCACTCCATCAAGAGGCGCCTCTACATCTGCATTCCTCTTTTTGCCGTCACGCTCGGCCTGCTGTTCTTCAATATCGAGAATCCCGACGGCTTCAACGTGATTTGGAACTACTTCGGCTGGGCCAACCAGACGCTGGCCGTGTTCACCCTCTGGACCATCACCGTCTATCTGGTGCAGCAGCAGAAGCCCTTCGTGGTGACCTTCCTGCCGGCATTGTTCATGACGGTGGTGTGTAGTACGTTCCTCGTTGTCTCCAAGAATGCCTTCGGTGCATCTATGAGCGCGGGTTATGTGGCGGCTGTCGTGTCGCTTGTTGTAGCCCTGGTGTGGTTCTTCTCTTGGTATCGTAAAAACAATAAATAAATCAACTATAATTTAAAGACTATGAAAAAAATTGCAATGATGGTTGTCGCTCTGGCTATGACGCTGGGCGCCAGTGCCCAGTTCGAACAGGGCAAGTATTATTTAGGAGCTTCGATGACCAGCTTCGACGCAAGTTATAGCGGGTTGGAAGAGTTCAAGTTGGGCGTTGACGCCAAAGCAGGTTATTTCTTTATGGACAACCTGATGGCTTACGGTCAGGTGGGTTATAAGCATTACGGACAAGAGGCCATTCCCGATTATTTCACGGCCGGTATTGGTGCCCGCTACTACATTGTGCAGAATGGTATTTTCCTGGGTGCCAGCGGAAAGTATATTCACGCCAGCTCAAGCTACAACGACTTCATGCCCGGCGTTGAAGTGGGCTATGCTTTCTTCATCAACCGCACGGTAACCATTGAGCCCGCTATCTACTACGACCAGTCGTTCAAGAAGCATTCCGACTACAGCACGGTAGGATTCCGTATCGGTATCGGTATCAATCTGTTCCAGAATACGCCCAGCTATTTCAGATAATCTAAAGCGATATAGGCCATGTTAAGTGTTGACGAACTGGAAGACAGACTCATCGACCTGTCTTTTGCTGAAGATATCGGCGACGGCGACCACACCACCTTGTGCTGCATTCCCGAAGATGCGATGGGCAAGAGTCATCTGCTCATCAAGGAAGACGGAATCCTGGCAGGTGTGGAAGTGGCAAAGAAGGTATTTCACCGCTTCGATCCCGAAATGCAGGTGGAAGTGCTTATGGGCGACGGCTCGCGTGTGAAGAAGGGCGATATCGCCATGATTGTCACCGGACGAGTTCGCTCTCTGCTTCAGACGGAGCGCCTGATGCTCAACATCATGCAGCGCATGAGTGGTATTGCCACTATGACCGACAAGTATGTGCAGCGCCTGAAGGGAACGAAAACCCACGTGCTGGATACCCGTAAGACCACTCCCGGCATGCGTATGCTCGAGAAGCAGGCTGTGAAGATTGGCGGTGGCGTGAACCATCGTATCGGACTCTTCGACATGATTCTGCTTAAGGACAACCACGTTGACTTTGCTGGCGGCATCACCAATGCCATCGACCGCTGCCACAAGTATCTCAAGGAGAAGAATCTCGATCTGAAGATTGAGATTGAAGTGCGCTCGTTTGACGAGCTGCAGCAGGTGCTCGATCATGGAGGCGTTGACCGTATCATGCTCGACAACTTCTCGGTTGCCGATACCAAGAAGGCAGTCGACATCATTGCCGGCCGCTATGAGACGGAGTCGTCGGGCGGAATCACCTTCGACACCATCCGCGACTATGCCGAGCAGGGCGTCGACTATGTATCAGTTGGTGCGCTCACGCATTCCGTGAAGGGACTCGACATGAGTTTCAAGGCCTGCTAGTCACCTGATAATTCAAATTCAAGAAATTGAACCTAATAAGCATACTATTAGCAACAGCGTTGCAATTCTCTTCGCCCGTCAATGACAAAATTACATTGGCGGGCAATTTTGGTGAGCCTCGCCCGCATCATTTTCACGGGGGAATCGATGTGCGCACGGGTATGTCTGTTGGCAAACCGATTTTTGCAATTGCCGACGGCTATGTGTCGCGCATTACCGTCGGTTTGTACGGTTTCGGCAATGCGCTCTATATTACCCATCCCGACGGCCATAGTTCGGTGTATTGTCATCTGAATGGTTTTGTGCCGTCTATCAGGGTTAAGCTTTCAAACTATCGGAAGAAGAACGGCCAGCCCGACGAACTTGCCGAGTGGCGAAAGTCGCCGCAAGTGCCGGCTGATGTCTATTTCCGTCCTAACGAGATTCCTGTGAGCCGGGGACAGCTTGTTGCCGTCAGCGGAAATACCGGCAGCAGTATGGCTCCACATCTGCATCTTGAGGTGCACGACACGCAGGACTGGGCTATGCGCGACCCGCTTACTTATGTGAGCCAATACCTGACCGACACCACGCCGCCTCAGGCACATGCCTTTATGGCCTATCCACAAGCTGGCGAAGGCATCTTCAACGGCAGTTCCAAACCTCAGAATTACGGCTTCGGTTCTAATCATCTGGAGCGGGTTTTCTATGCCTGGGGCAAAGTGGGTTTCGGACTTTGGGCCAACGACTATATGGAAGGCACATTCCACCACTACGGCATTCATCACACCGAACTGCTCATCGATGGCGTTACGATATTCGAAAGCATCGTCGACAGCATTCCGGCATCTATGAACCGCCAGGTGAATTCCTGGGGCGACTATCTGCATTGGCGTCATCAGAACGTCTGGTATATGAAGTCGTTTGTGGAACCCGGCTGCCAGTTGCCGCTGTTTAAGGTAAATGAAGAAAGGGGAATCTACGATTTCAACCAGGAGAAGGAATATTCTGTTGAATACCGCCTGACTGATGCCTTTGGTAACCAGTCGGTTTATTCTTTCCGGGTTGTAGGAAGGCGCGAGCAGATTCCGCAGCCCGAACCGCTGAATGCCCGTTGGCTGTTGAAGTGGGACCGCGTTAACAATATCCAGTTCCCCGGAATGCATCTGACGCTGGGAAAGCATCTGCTGGGGCGCGATGTCGTCTTGCAGCCTTTGGTTACCCGCCAGCCATCCAGTCTCTCCGATGCCTATAGGCTGGCTCCCGAGAGTATGCCTGTCTTCGATTGGGCAGAACTGCGCATCAGACTTAATCATGAACCCTCAGATACCACAAAGATATGCATCATTGGAGGCATCCACGAATACCCGGCAATTGTCAGAAACGGTTGGGCAATTGCTAAAATAAGGGATTTGGGTGATACGTTCGAAGTGGGGTATCCGTCGGAATAAAGTGCGGATACCCTACGGAAAATAGTCTATACGGTGAAGTTCTCGGGATGCTTCCCGCTGAAATCCTTGAAGTATTCTTTTATCTCGGCCATCTGCTGCTCCACATTCCCGTTGGGGATAATCACCTTCGTGCATTGGATGAGTCGCTTTTGGTAGTCGATTCCATACAGCAGAATGGGGAGATTGGCCTTCATGGCGATGAAATAGAAACCCTTCTTCCAGTCGGCATTCGGCGAACGTGTGCCCTCGGGAGTGATGCAGAGCTTGAATTCGTCCATCTTCTGCGCCTCGGCTGCAAGGTTGTCGGTCATGCTGGTGTGCTTCGAGCGCCATACGGGAATGCCGCCCCACTTCCTGAAAATGGGACCTAACGGCCAGAAAAACCATTCTTTCTTCATCAGGAAATTGATATGCATGCCCTCGGCACGCATATACACCTGCCCGAGAGCGAAATCCCAGTTCGAGGTGTGAGGTGCAAGTGCAAGGATGAACTTTCGCGGATGCTCTACCGTGATGTTTTTCGTCCATCCCAGTTTTTTGTACAACAGCCACTTACAGAATTTACTCATACGCGCTGATTTGTTGTTATAAGGATTTGCGTACGAGGCAGTTAGTGAAGTGAGGCAATCTGGTCGATAATCTCGCTGGTCTGCTTGTTGAAGTTGTCGATGAGGTCTTTGAAGTATTCCTTCTTCTTCATTCCGGGTTCCGGATGCGAAATGCGGTTGACGTAGTCGTTCTGAATCATCAGAATGCTCGACAGCAATGCATTCACATTGTCCTCGCTGGGATTACCATTGTACAACGAGGCGGCCACACACTCAGCAAATAGTTCGCTGCAGATGTAGTTGATGGTCTTTTTTAAATCTCTTCTGTTTGGCATATTATATTGCTTTTTGTTATTTCGATATTGCAAATATAAAAAGAAATTCGGAAATGTAAGTAAAAGTTTCGGAAAAAATATGTTTTTAATTGAAAAATGAAATAAAACACTCTGATTTATCGCAAAAAAGCCGTAATTTTGCATGGAGAAATCGATTATTCACAAAATAAAATCACGCAAATTATTATGATGGAAAGAAGTGCATTGCAGACGGCACGTGCTGCTTATCAGCCAAAACTGCCAAAAGCTCTTCAGGGAGCTGTCAAAGTGAAGGAGGGTGAACCCACTCAGAGTGTTGATAACCAGGAGGAAATCAAGAAGCTTTTCCCCAACACCTACGGAATGCCCCTCATTGAATTCGAAAAGAGTGACGTTGCCAACACAGCGAAGATGAATGTGGGTGTAATCCTGTCGGGTGGTCAGGCTCCTGGTGGTCACAATGTGATTACCGGTCTGTTCGACACCATCAAGAAGCTGAACCCCGAGAACCGTCTCTTCGGTTTCATTCTGGGTCCTGGCGGACTGGTGGAGCACAACTATCTTGAGATTACTGCCGACTACATCGACGGCTACCGCAACACCGGCGGTTTCGACATGATTGGCTCCGGACGTACCAAACTGGAGAAGGTGGAGCAGTTCGAGAAAGGTCTCGAGATTATCCGCGAGCTCGACATAAAGGCTATCGTCATCATCGGTGGCGACGACTCCAACACCAACGCCTGCGTGCTGGCTGAGTATTATGCTGCCAAGAACTATGGCGTTCAGGTGATCGGCTGCCCCAAGACTATCGACGGCGACCTCAAGAACGACCAGATTGAGACTTCATTCGGTTTCGATACCGCTTGCAAGACCTATTCAGAGCTTATCGGCAACATTGAGCGCGACTGCAACTCAGCCCGCAAGTACTGGCACTTCATTAAGGTGATGGGCCGTTCGGCTTCACATATTGCCCTTGAGTGCGCCCTTCAGTGCCAGCCCAACATCTGCCTCGTTTCAGAAGAGGTGGAGGCCAACGACCTCTCGCTCGACGATGTGGTTACCTATATCGCAAATGCTGTTGCCCGCCGTGCTGAAGACGGCAATAACTACGGTACCGTTATCATCCCCGAGGGACTGATTGAGTTTATTCCCGCCATCAAGAAGCTGATTGCCGAACTGAACGACGTGCTGGCACGCCCCGAGGCTCAGAATCTTACCCGCACCGAGCAGATTGACTTCGTGAAGCAGCAGATTTCCGACGAGAACCTCGCCGTGTTCAACTCTCTGCCTACGAATGTTGCCCAGCAGCTTGCATTGGACCGCGACCCCCACGGAAACGTTCAGGTATCGCTCATCGAGACCGAGAAGCTGCTTTCGTCGATGGTTGCCACCAAGCTTGAGCGCTGGCGCAAGACTGGTATGTTCAAGGGTAAGTTCTCTGCTCAGCATCACTTCTTCGGTTACGAGGGACGCTGCGCTGCTCCTTCAAACTTCGATGCCGACTATTGCTATGCACTCGGAACAAGTGCCGCCCAGCTGATTGCCAACGGCAAGACCGGCTATATGGCCATCGTGAAGAATACTACGGCTCCCTCGGATGAGTGGAAGGCCGGCGGTGTGCCCATCACGATGATGATGAATATGGAGAAGCGTAACGGCGAGATGAAGCCCGTTATCCGCAAGGCACTCGTCGAGCTCGAGGGTGCTCCCTTCAAGGAGTTTGCCGCTCACCGCGAGAAATGGGCCCGCGAGACCTGCTACGTTTATCCCGGACCAATCCAGTACTGGGGACCCGCAGAAGTTTGCGACCAGCCCACCAAAACGCTGGCTCTCGAGCAGGCTAAGTAATCTGACTGAAGAAAAAGGGTGGGGACTTGTTCCATACTGAGTCCCCACCTTATTTAATATATATATAAACTACAAACTAATCCATGCATGCCCAAACGTAGCCGTAAGCACCGCCGCAAGAAATCCTTCTTCTCGAAGTATCCCAAATGGGCATACTGGGTGGGAGGCATTTCCGTAGTGGCAGTCTACGTCTGGCTTTTCTATTATTTCTTTGTCGGTCCGTTTGGCTTCAGATGGCGCGCGCTATATGGCGATGCCAACTATCCCGACGGCTACGAAATCCGCGGCATCGACATTTCCCACTATCAGGGCAAGATTGACTGGGAGCAGCTGCAGAATGCGATGATTGAGAAGTGCCCCTTGCGCTTCATCGTGGTGAAGGGTACCGAGGGCAGTTCAAAAATCGACGAATGTTTCCGCGACAATTTCAAGAATGCCCGCGAGTACGGCTACATACGCGGCGCCTACCATTTCTGGAGCAACAAGTCGACGGCCCGCGAGCAGGCAGCCTGGTATCTGAAGAATGTGCATCTGAAGAAGGGCGACCTTCCGCCGGTGCTCGATGTGGAACACAAGCCTGCCGACATGAGTGTCGAGGACTTCCAGCGCGAAATCCTCACCTGGCTTCATATTGTCGAAGATAAGTATCATGTGAAGCCCATCATCTATACTTACTATAAATTCAAGGTGAAATACCTGGGAACGCAGGTCTTCGATGACTATCCCTACTGGATTGCCCACTACTATGTGGACAAGGTCGACTACGACGGCGAGTGGAAATTCTGGCAGCACACAGATGCAGGCCGTCTGCCCGGTATTAAGGGATATGTGGATTTCGACCTCTACAACGGCTCGTTCTACGACTTGAAGCGGCTATGCATTAAAGAGTAGCATGCACCAGTTGTTCTCGCTGCTGGTCTTCGATAGCGAGAGCCCCAGCGAGCCCGCCTTCTCGGCAATCATGATGCCGTCTTCGGCATAGAAGCCGCTCAGTATCAGTATGCCCTCGTGGCTCATCACTTCCTTCATCGCCGGCATATCGGCCATCAGCACGTTGCGGTTGATGTTGGCCAGCACCACGTCGAATATTCCGCTCACGTGGCTCAGCACACTCTGGTTGCCCTCCAGCACCTCCATATTCCGAACCCCGTTCAGCTCGGCATTGTGGCGGGCATTCTCCACACTCCATTCGTCGATGTCGTATCCCACCACGCTCTGCGCCCCCATCTTCGAGGCCACTATGCCCAGTATTCCCGTGCCGCAACCGCAGTCGAGCACCCGCTTGCCTTTCAGGTCCATCTGTAACAGTTGGCCCACGATGAGACGGGTGGTCTCGTGCGTGCCTGTACCGAAAGCCTGCTTTGCCTCGATGGTGATGTCAAGCAAATCCTTCCGTCCCGTCAAAACGGCATCAGCCTGGTGCTTCGTGTCGTGAATCACACACCTGTCGCCCACCACGATGGGCTCGAAGCCCTCATTTTCCCATTGCTCGTTCCAGTCTTTGTCCTCTACCTGGCTCAGGGTGTAGCTGATTTTCACCCCTTCAACCGGAAAATCCCCGAGCAGTTCGCGCAGCTTACTCTCGTCGAGCATACTCTGCTGCACGTAGCCGTTCAGTCCTTCGTCGGTTTCCTCAAACGATTCGAATCCGGCCTCCGAAGCCATCGTGGCCAGCAGGTCGCGGCAGTCACCAATCGATGGCGCGTCCTTAATCTGGAAGTTTGCAACGTAGTATTTCATAATAAAAAGTTAAAAAATCAGTGCAAAGATATAAAAAATAGGGAAAAACCTATCATGGATTAGGGAAAATCCGTATTTTTGCATAATAAATACCCTTAAATTTGCACTTGTTAAAGAGTAAATACATGATGCGTATGAAAAAGTTACTATTACTGTCAGTCCTTTTAGGTGTATGTGCCGTCAATTTGATGGCTCAGGACGATCTGTACTTCACACCCAAAAAGAGTGAGAAGGCAGTTAAGAGCACCAAGAATGTGATGGTCGACGATAACACGCCTGCCTATCACGTTGGCACCAACCGGAGCGCCGATGAATACAACCGCCGGGGCAAGTTTGGCAGCTACTACGAGAAGATTGGCACCGACTCGCTGGGCAACGACATCATCGAGTTCCATCCTGCTGCCGAAGACTCGCTTGCAGCCTACACCGAGGCCGACAAGAAATACGATGTAGACGAAGACTACAGCTACAGCCGCCGCATGAGCCGTTTCGACGACTTCTACTGGTACGACCCGTGGTTCTTCGGCCCATACTACAGCTGGCACTCGCCTTGGTGGTACAGCCACTGGGGATGGTACGACCCGTGGTACTACGGCTGGGGCTATAACGGATGGTACGGATGGTACGACTGGTACGACCCCTACTACTACAGCTTCTACGGCTGGAGATATCCCTACTACTGGGGACTCTATCCCAGCGGATGGTACTACACGCGTCCTTACTATATCGCCACCACGCGCGTTACCTCGCCCGGAAACTCCATCTCTACCGACCGCTACTATCGTGGCTACAACACAGCCCGGCACAACGGCGGCTACGGACACTCTACCGGCACAGCCAATTCGCGCAACTGGGGCAACTACTCTTCGTCGGGCAACTACTCTTCGGGCAACGTGAACCGCGGCTATCGTCGCGACACCCCAACGTTCTCCGGCAACACGGGCGGCACCCGCAGCTCGGGTTCCTACAGCAACAGCCGCTCAGGCTCGTATAGCGGAGGCTCACACGTGGGCAATCGCAGCTCAGGCACCTATAGCGCACCTGCCACAACCCGCTCCAGCAGCAGCGGTTCCTATAGCGCACCCAGCAGCTCACGCTCCAGCGGAGGCTTCTCCGGCGGAGGCGGCGGTGGCGGAGGTGGCTCTCATCGCGGACGCCGTTAATGCCGAAGGTCAACACAGAGACACGGAGAGACAAAGATACACAAAGAATGAATATTTATCGTTAAGGTTATCGTTAAGGTTATCGTTATCGTTAAAATCCCTCTGTACCTTTGTATCTCTGTGTTTCAAAAAGAATAACAACCGTGGCATATCTTAAGAAACCGAATTATTAATCATTAAAGCATATAGGTAATCATGAAGAAATATGTTATCGCTATCAGCATGCTCATCGCCCTGCCGGTAGCAGCTCAGGAAACCTACGAGAACGCTAACATCGTGACCGAAGAACTCAACGGTACGGCACGCTACGTGGGTATGGGTGGAGCAATGGACGCACTGGGAGCCGACCTCTCAACCATCGCCTCTAACCCTGCAGGAATAGGATTGTTCCGCAGCTCGCAGATAGCAGCCACAGCGGGACTCACCACCCAGCAGAATGCCAAAGACTTCCATAATGCCAGCAAGACGCACGCCAATTTCGACCAGATAGGATTCGTGTGGAGCAGCCAGGAAAGCCGCAACTCGTTCCTCAACGTGGCATTCAACTACCACAAGAGCCGCGACTTCAACTACATCCTCTCTGCCACACAAGACAATTTAAGGGATATTAAAAGAATAAAAGCTGATGGTACCGAAGGAGATATGGCCGCCTCCCAGAATGCCCTATCGTATATCAAGGCTATTGGCGACGTGGATGCCGACGGATGGTCTACCATAGCCATCAACAAAGGCAAAAACAGTTATTCGGGCGACTTCTACTGGACCAGCCAGCTCGACAACCTCTACTACAACACCTTCATCATGGGCGAGGGTGGAGCAGGCTTCAACATGGCTAACGGCTACAACATGAACCGCGCCAGCAAGGGTTACATCGGCGAGTACGACTTCGCCCTGAGCGGAAACATCCACGACCGCGTATACCTCGGCCTTACCGTCGGCCTGCAAGACGTTCACTACAAGGGCTACAGCGAGTACACCGAGTCGCTTATCGGAGGCGGACAACTTATCGGAAACATCACCGTCTGCGACGAGCGCAAGATTACCGGTACGGGCTACAACTTCCGCGTGGGAGCCATCTTCCGCCCCATCGAAGACTCAGCCTTCCGCTTCGGCATTTCGTTCGCCTCACCCACGTTCTACGACCTCACCACCAGCAACTACACCTATCTGGTTAACAATTCACAGGAGCAGAGCGCCTCATACCCCAACTACAGGACCAGCGACTCCTACGACTTCCGCCTCTACTCGCCCATGAAGCTCGGGCTCAGCTTTGGCCACACCATCGGCAACTACCTCGCCATCGGCGCCGTTTACGAGTATGCCGACTATGGAGCCACCAACCCGCGCATCAAAGAGGGCGACTACTACGACGGCTATTGGGGCACCTACTACTCGGAGAGCAGCCGCGACCAAGTAATGAAAGAACACACCGAGCAGACACTCAAGGGCGTCAGCACCATCAAGCTCGGCCTGGAATACAAGCCCACTCCCGAGGTGGCATTCCGCCTGGGCTACAACTACGTGAGCCCCATGTACAACTCCAACGGATTCAAGGATGCATATCTCGACTCCTACGGCACCAACGTAGCCTCGGCCACCGACTACACCAACTGGAAGGCCACCAACCGCTTCACCCTGGGCTTGGGCTACACCTACGGCAAATTCTTCGCCGACCTTGCCTATCAGTACTGCTCCCAGAGCGGCGACTTCTATCCCTTCATGGATGCCTACGTAGACGACTGCAAGGGATATGACGACAATGGCAAGCTGATTGTTGACCAAATAGACAACTACGCCACCAAGACCGAGGTTGACAACAACCGCCATCAGTTCCAGCTCACGCTAGGCTACCGCTTCTGATAACGCATCATACAACATATAACGGAAATCCTCTCCTGCATGGAGGGGATTTCTTTTTGTTATCAGTATGGGTACATTCTTTGCGCTCGGCAAATAAAGTCTATCTGTTGGTCAATTAAAGTCTATTTGACGGTCAAATAAAGTCTGTTTGATGGTCAAATAGAGTCTGTTTGACGGTCGTTTAAAGTCTGTTTGCTGAGCAATTAAAGTATGATTGTGGAATGATTCAAGCTTTCTATTTCTGAGCGTAGAGATAGTGCTCCGTTAAACTGAAAAGATGCAGCGTTATAGTTTTGTGGTGGTTACTATGGCAAGTTAAGTTTTTGATGTATCTTTTGGATATTTGAAAAGAATTGGGTAATTTTGCACGGAAATAGTAAAACGTGATAAAAATGGGATTTTTCAGTAAACTGTTTGGAAAGAAAGAGGACAACGCCGGCGGAATGGAAAACTATATGACGCTGGTGCGCGTGTACTTCCAGTCGGCTATTGCCGAGAATGTGGGCATCACTAACCTGGCTATGCTGCCCGACTTGCGCGTGTTCAAGACTACGCTGCACGTGCCTACGGAGCGCAACAAGCTGGGCATTGCCGAGAAGCGCCAGTGCAAGAAGATGCTGAAGGACTTGTATAAGACGAACGACAATTTCTTCGACGAAATCGATAAGAGCATCAAGAAGGGATGCCGCAAGATTCAGGACGTGCAGACGTATATGATTCAGTTCCAGAGCTTCAGCAACGACTTGATGATGCTCACCGGAAACCTGATGAAGTTCAAGCTGCGAGTGCCCAGCTTCTTCAAGTCGGCCATCCGTGCGATGACTGAGAAGACGGTGCACGAAATATTCACGAAGAACGACTATACCGACGCGGGTGTGGTGAAGACGGTGCTCGCCATCCGTCAGCTGAACAAGCGGCTGAACTTCTCGGAGCAGTGGGTCACCGACTTCGTGTATCAGGTGGTGATGCTGGCGAAGAAGGAGCCGAGGAAGAAGGAGTGACCCCTCCCCACTCCCCTCCCGAGGGAGGGGAGTGGTATGTTTAGAGTTTAATTATAACACAGAGATACAGAGTTTTTATTGGGCGGGCTTCGCCCTTGAAATTTAATTTTAAAATTAATTTTTAATATAATTTCGAGCGGAGCGACCAGATAAAAAGTTATCGTTAGGGTTATCGTTAGAGTTCAAAAAGTAAAAAATGAAATACAACAGATTGATGGCCGTTGTGGTGCTTTCATGCGTGGCAGCATGGGCTTCGGCATGCACTAATTTTATTGTGGGCAAGAATGCCAGTCAGGACGGGTCGGTGATGTGCACCTATAATGCCGACGACTATGGTATGTTTACCGGACTCTGCCACTATGCGGCAGGCACGCATGCGAAGGGCGAGATGCGCCGCATTATCGACTACGATACGCACGAGTGTCACGGGGAGATTCCTGAGGCACCGGTTACTTATAATGTAATCGGAAACATCAACGAATACCAGGTGAGCATCGGCGAGACTACCTTTGGCGGTCGCGAGGAGCTGGTGGATTCTACGGGCATCATCGACTATGGCTCGCTGATGTATCTCGGACTGCAGCGCGCCAAGACTGCCCGCGAGGCTATCCAGGTAATGACGTCGCTGGTGGAGCAGTACGGATTTAATTCGGAGGGCGAGACCTTCACCATCTGCGACCCCAACGAGGCGTGGATTATGGAGATGATTGGCAAGGGCCCGGGGCGCACGGGTGCCGTTTGGGTGGCCATCCGCATTCCTGACGATGCCATCTGCGCTCATGCCAACCAGAGCCGCATCACTACGTTTAACCTGAAGGACAAGAAGAACGTGCTCTACTCGAAGGATGTCATCAAGTTCGCCCGCGAGCAGGGCTTCTTCAGCGGAAAGGACCAGGATTTCTCGTTTAATGCGGCCTACGCTGCTCCCGACTTTGGCGGACGCCGCTACTGCGAGGCCCGCGTGTGGAGCTTCTTCAATCATTTCTCGACCGACATGAACCGCTACCTGCCCTATGCAATGGGTAAGGAGAAGGATGCCGAGCCGATGCCGCTGTGGATTACCCCCAACCACAAGGTGAGCCTGCAGGAGCTGGAGGCTTGCATGCGCGACCACTACGAGGGCACTCCGTTTGCACTCGACGGCGATCTGGGTGGCGGTATCTGGCAGATGCCTTACAGGCCCACACCGCTAAGCTTCGAGGTTGACGGAAAGAAATATTTCAACGAGCGTCCCACCAGCACCCAGCAGACGGGATTCTCGTATGTGGCTCAGCTGCGCGGATGGATGCCCCGTCAGATTGGCGGCATTCTGTGGTTTGGCAACGACGACGGCAACATGGTGGCCTACACGCCCGTGTATTGCTCGGCAACCCGTCAGCCTGTGTGCTACAACACGCCCGGGGCCGATGCCGTTACGTTCAACGACCGGAATGCGTTCTGGGTTTGCAACTGGGTGAGCAACATGGTTTATCCCCGCTATTCGCAGATGTTCCCGTCGCTGAAGGAGGTTCGCGACTCGCTGGAGCAGAGCTATTTCAAGGAGATTCCGGCCATCGACAAGAGGGCAGGGGAGCTGCTGGCTGCTTCGGAGCGTGAGGCTGTGGAATATCTTACTGACTATGGATGCCGCAAGGGCGACGAGATGATTTCACGTTGGCGCCAACTGGCTGTCTATCTCATTGTGAAGTACAATGATATGGCGGTGAAACCCGAAAAGGACGGAAAGTTTGAAACCACTCCCGAGGGACTGGGAGCAAGGGTGAAGCGTCCGGGATTCCCCGAAGCCACCGCACGCATGCTCATCAGGCAGACCGGCGATAAGTTTGCCGTGCCTGATGAGAAATAAAGTCTGACTATTTGAATAATGCCACCGTAGCCACCATTGTCACAACGCTGCACACCGTGATGATGGTCAGGCTCACGGCGAGCAGCAATTTCAGCCACGTGGGAATGCGGTTGCTGCGTTCCTGTGCGGCCTCGCGGCGCTGGTCTATACGGCGTATCATGTTGTTCACGTTTTCCACAAGCTGCCAGTTGTACTGCTCCATTTTGTTGACCAGCACGTCGAGTTTGTGGGGCACGTCAGCAAGGTCTTCCAGTCGGGTGGCAATCGAGGGGTAGGCCTTCACCTGCTGGTCGAACTGTGCTTTCATCGTGTTGCTGACGTCGATGAAGGCATCGCGCTCTTCGTTGATAATGTCTTTGAAGGCTTCGCTCTGCTCTACAATCTGGCGCTTCAGTTCGGTGACACTATAATAAGAGGTGTCCTTGACGTCCTTGAGTGCCTCGCGCAGGGCGTTATCGCTCTCGCCGAGTTCCTTTGCTATTTCCTGTTTGTGGCGACGGAAGAAGTCGCGTATCTCAATAAGTACTTCCAGTTCTTCTTTTTCCATTATTATTTTTTCTCCTATCTCCTTTCTTATTTAATCATCTGCAACTCGGCGGGCGATGTCACCACCCAGTAGTTGCTCTGTTTCTTAACTATACCTTTGCTTATCAGCTGGAATCCGCGGGCTTCCTTCAGCGGGCATCCCTCGTAGCGCACCACACCCTCGATGGAGGGGAGCGACTTCAGGCGCATCAGGTCGATGGGGGCAAACTCTCCTTCGGTAGGCGAATTGTAGTGGACGGTGAAGAAGCATTCGTCGCGAAGCTCATCGTACTGGTCGTTGAAAAGTGCGGTCTCTGCATCGCCTTTGGGTGAGCCGAAGAACCCGTCTTTCAGCTGCTTTGTGGCGGGGCGTGAAGGCATTGGTGCCTGCTGGGGTGAATTGCCTGAACCGGCAACAGAGGCTGCTATGCGTGCGGGACGCTCCAGTTTGTCGAGCCTTGCCCCGATGGCTTTCAGCTGCTCCGACACATCTGCCTCACGCTGAGCTGAATCCAGCGCCTTGCGGATGGCACGCAGAGAGTCTTCGGTGTCGTAGACGTTCTTTTCAACCTCTTTTTTCAGACGCTGCACGTCGAGCAGGATCTTGACGGAGAGTGCCAATGCTGTGGCGGCAATAATCAGTACGATTGCGATGAATTCTGGGCTGTTCATATTCGGGATTTATTTGATTGCGTGAAAAATAGCGTTCGACAATTCGTGGATGGCTCCCTTTACGGGGTAGAAGAATAGGGTTTCTTCCAGTCGGTCCTCACCCTCGCTTTCCTCGCGGCGCTGCTGCAGACCCTTGCGCAGATAGGTGGCAATGTCTTTGTAGCATTCATCGCGGGCAATCTGGAGCGACTGCTTAGAGACGCCGAAGTTGGCATCGAAGTCGAAGAGGTCGTCGAGTTCGTTGAGCACGAAGTCGAAGAAGGTCTTCACGGCATCTGCCGAGCGGTTGATATAGGTGTCGTCCACGCGGTCGTAGGTGTCTTCCTTTCCGATGAAATCGGGACCGAATGCCTTCTTGATGACAATCTTGTCGCGGTCGTCGGTCAGAATGTCGCCCAGCAGTCCGCCCTTGCAGGTGCTCTCCTTTGGATTGCTGCCGCTCTCGAATCCGAGTATCTCAAGGTCTTTGTCGTAGGGCTTGCCTACCACATGCTCGATGATTCGCTTGGTGAATGTTGCCAGCTGCTGGTTGTCGGTGGTGAGCACGGTGATGAGTTTCGAGCCGTTACCCGAGAACGAGATGTGGCGCGGCATCTCAAGGTTCTTTGCCTTCAGTATCTCAGCCACGTGATAGATGATGGCGGAGTAGAACAGGATGAAGATAATCTTGAAGTTCTCGTCGTCTTGCAGCATGTGGTTGAAGTCGACATACTTTGAATCCAGTCCGCGCACCATCGAGTTCTCTTTCAGCGTGAAGAGGAACGAGGCCATGTTGGCCGGCTGTACGTTGTTCTCGCTATTGAAGATTGACAGCAACTCGGTCAGTTTGTTGTCGGTGAGCACCTTCAGAATCTGCTCCTTGTAGCAGTCGACGATGCCGTTCGACATATCCACGTCGGAGAAGGTGTTCTCGAATACGGAGTTGGCAGCGAAGCGGAAGCTCGTCACGTACTGTATTTCTTTATCGCGCGCGAAGGCGATATCAGTGGTGCCGCCACCGATGTCGATGTTCACCAGGTTGGTGGCGTTGGCATAGCGGCGGAAGAAATACTGTATTGGTGCAGCCGACTCCGACATGTTGGAGGTCTGTGCCGTTGCGAAATACTTGTGGTAGGCATTGTTCCAGGTCTCGCGCAGGTTCTTCAGGCGCTTGGGTGCCATACTGATGGGGTAGAACCAGGTGATTTTAACACGCTGAAGGTCGCCCTGCTCGGTGAGCACTTTGTTGCGGAGCATCAGCATCAGCGTCTCCACATAGCTTTCCATCACGCGCAGTATTTCGCCCTTACCCCACTTGATGTTATAGATGTTGCGGTTGTAGAGGTAAGATTCGCGCTTGTCGTAGGTGAGCGGGATGTTCACCATTCCGAACGGACGTACTATCTCGTGCCACTTGGTGGTCTGTGCGGCAGAGAGTACCGTGCGGGTGGGGAAGTGGAAATCGCTCAGGGCGGTAACGGCCAGCGGCAGGAAGTCGCGTTCCATGAGTGACTGCTCGGCCAGCAGGTCGTCTTGCAGATGGCGCCCGTTGAACTGAAGCATCGAGGGAGTGAAGAACTCGCTATAGGGCTTTCCGACCTGCTCGTACGAGAAAGTTTGCGAAGTGGGAGCATTGTTCACCCGGTATTCGATGTGGGTGTTTGAGGTGCCCAGGTCGATGGCGAAGTCGAAGCTGTTCACGCTCTGCTGCTCCTGGAAGACCGGCACAATGACGCCCTTGTTGCCTTCAGCGTCGCTTACCTCAATATGGTCGAAGTTGCGCTTCTCGATGGTATAGTTCTCGGCCTTGTAGTTGGCGGCGCGGTTCACGTTGCGGCAGTCCATCATGATGTCGGGCAGCTGCTGGTCGCCCTCGAAGAACTTCAGACTGTAGTTGCGCGAATAGGTTGAAATGCAGCTCACGGTATAGATGGCGTCCTCCTCCTGCTTGAACCTTACCAGCGGCATAACGAATCCGGCAAAGTCGAACTCGCTCATTCCGCCGATGTTGTGATGTGGGTCGGCCTCGTTCTCGCCGTAGAAATTGCGTGAATACTCCACGTATTTGTTGCGCGAGTGACTCTTAACGGGAATGCGCAGGGTGGCTTTCACCGAGCCTCCTGCAAGGCGTTCCATCTCGAACATCGGCATTCCGTCGGGCATAGTGCGCATCAGGTCGTTCACGTCGAAGTATTTGAAGAACAGCGGCTTCAGCGGAAGCAGATAGCTTACTTTCTCTTCGCCGAGCTGGATGCTGCCGTCGAAATAGTCCTTATTGTTTAATTTATGAGGAACGCGCACGATGGTGTCTTCCATCAGGTCGCCAATGGTGATGAAGGCGCGGATGGAACCGTCGAAGGGAAGTTCGCGCTTCGAGAGGTTCTGTTCTTCAACCACGCAGGGAGCGGCGTTTATCTTGCCCCAGGTGTCGGTTGTGTAGAACATGTCGCGATAGCGGTTGCCCGAGTCGATGGGCAGCACAAGCGGCAGTATGTCGACCTCTTTCTTGGTGTCGATGATGAAGTCGCTCTCGCTTCCATTATTCACTACCGAGCGCTTCAGCAGGGGATAGCCCAGCACCTCGACGGTGTTGTTCTGGCGTTCGTCCTTCACTTCAATCTCGGAAAGTGAACGTATATCGGCATCTGAAATAGAGCGCAGCTGCGACTTCAGCGTGTTATCCGTGATGGCGCGCATCGTCAGCTTCAGGTATTCTTCCACCTCGGGGAAACGTGTGGCAAAGTCGGGAATCGACTTGCGCAGGATGAACCAGAACTTGATGTATTCAGAATCGCGCTTGTAGAGTGGGTAATAGTCGTCGTCGAACGGAGATGACTGTCCGAAGTTCAGGCTTTTCGAGACATAGTCGAGCTTGTTGGCATTCGAGAAGAATACCGTAGCGGGTGATGTGGCACCGATGATATTCAGCTCGTCGGGGCCTTGCAGGAAGTTCAGCAGATAGATGTTGTGCAGGTCGCCGAAGTTGTAGGCCTGTGCATCGCTCTGCATATACTTCTCCAGGGCATCGCCGAGATAGCGGTGTCCATCCATCTCGCTCTGCTTCAGTTCCTCAATCATGAGGGCCGAGTCCCACGAGATGATTTCTATCTTGTTCTTGTATTTGTCGATGTTGAAGAAAATCTCGCCCACATCCAGTGCGTCGCTCACCATTTTGTGGAAGATGGTCTTGCCGTCGAGGTCGGTTTCGTGCGTCTTCTTGTGGGGTGTAGTGACCATCTTGAAGGCGTTCTTCACCAGGTCGATGCGGGCAAAAGGCGAGGGAATGCTTGTGATTTCATTCCTTGCCGTAGCTCCATCGGGGTCGTCGATGTTGTCGCGGTTGTTACTGTTGTATGGGAATGAAGGACTTTCGTTCCAGTCGTTGAAAGTGGAAGCTCCTTCGGTGTAGAGTCGGAATATTTTAGACACGGCTATTTATGTTTTCTTTTTTGTTTATTCTTATCACCATTCTTCTGCTGAAGCATCGCTTAGAATCCGAATTTCTCCTTGCACAACTGCTCGGTGGCGATGCTGTACATCTCCAGCCAGCGGCTTTCCTTGTCGCCCTTTGCCTTTTTCACGGCATTGTTCAGGCGGTCGTAGAACAGGTTGTAGTGGGAAAGCATCGTGAAAACGGATTTCGGTTTCTGTCCCACCACCACGTTGAACGGCTCGTCGTTGCATTCAAGGTTGAATAAGTCGAGCGACCTCTTGTTGTCTTTCATCTCGGAAATCCACATCCTGTAGTCCTCGAGGAACGACTTCAGGTTCTGCATGAAGGGAGTGTTATAGAAAGACTCGTCGAAGTTTCCGTTGTTGGCGGCCAGCTTTTTCTTGCTCACGAAGTCCCATTTGTCGTAGAGGCAGTTGGCCGTCATCATGAACTGAGTGAGGGGCACACGCAGCATAGCGGTCATTTCATCGTAGAAGGAGTCCATGTGTACGGTGCGGTGATTATCCTTGATGCCCAGCTCCTTGTTGACAGTCGGTCCTTCGTGATGCTTGTTGGCAAAGTCGATAGCTGCCGAAGCTGCCAGGAACTCAATCAGATGGGCTGAGTTGCGCTGCTGGGTTCCTCCTTCGTGGTTCTCGTAGGTGTTCGACATATTGTCGGCCAGGAAGTAGAGCGCGTTAATCTGGTTGTTCTTCGAAATGTTGTTTTCGTAGTAGGCCAGCGCCGACTTTGCCTTAGAGATGAAGGTCGACGAGTCGATCTCGCTCTCCTCGCTCTGCTCAAGCTTGAAGTAGGGCAGGATAGTGACGGCTCCGATTTCGGCCTTGTTTATCAGGTCGTTGTTGGGGAATTCTTCGCCTGTGCGCAAGGTCTTCAGCAAAAGCGGGAATCCACTGGCACCCGTTCCGCCGAAGATACTGCTTACGATGAATATCTTGTCGCCCTTCTCGAATGAGTTGGCAAACGTGATGAAATCTTCGGAATTTACAATCTGGTTGAGCACCACGCTGCCGATGTTGGGATTTCCCTTGAAACCTACGTTCATGCTCGAGGCCAGGTTCTTCTCTGAGAACAGCATCCGCATCATGGCCTGGTTCTTCTTGCTCATGGCGGGCAACTCGATGAACTGCTGGAACTGGCGGTCCTCGGTGTCCTTGATGAGCAGGTTGTAGTTGGGCAGCAGACGGTCAATCTTGGTCTTGAAGAACGTTCCGTGACCTTTTTCTGGGAAGGTGAGCTGCTGGCGCAGGGTTCCGTATTTGTTCATCAGGGCAACCGTGCGGGTGAGGTCGGCATTTGCCGAGTCTGGGTCAATCACAATTGGAACCATTTCGCTCTGCGGAGTCTTAACGCCGGCTGCCAGCATCATGGTGAGTGAACGGAGCACACGCGAACCGGTTCCGCCTATTCCGAAAACATATAGTTTGGACATTTTCTTTATTTCGTCGTTATTTTATGAATGATTATCGTTCAGTTTCAATTTGAATCAGAATGGAGCACGCGGCACGTTGGTGCTTCCCCACTTGATGAGATAGGATATGATGAGGAAGGTGACCATCGAGAGGATCATGTTGGCAAAGCCGAAGCTGATGCAGTCGTTCTCCATGATGCCGAGCGGTATAAGCTGCCCGGTGGTCTGGTCCATCTTTTCCATCATGCCGTCGAGCAGGTCGCTCAGCACCCATCTCCATCCGAGGAAATAGTTGATTAGTCCGTTAACCACCAGGAAGATGCACCATCCCCACCAGTTGTTCAGCTTCGGATGGTTAACCACATAATAGAAAATCACGGCTACAAGCAGCGAGATGCCTATCATGGCAAGTCCGATACTCATAAACATGTTGCTTTGCTGGCGTTCTGTAGCCTCACCAGCAAGATAACTGGCCAGTTCTAAACCAAAGAGATCGTCGAAGAGGCAGTAGATGGTTGTGAAAAATTGTCCCATATTGTTGTGTTATTTTTTTACGATGTTGAATTTAATGTTGGCAAGTATCTTGTCGTTCTTGTAGGCATCGGCAATGCCGCCGATGATATACTTGATTCCTGTGGTCTTGTTCAGGTTCTTACGGATGGTTTTGCCCGAGTCGTCATTCACGGCTTCAATCCAGACAGGCATTTCCTGCTGAATCAGTTTCAGTTGCTCGCCCGAAGGATTCATCTTGCCGTCCATATCGATGGTGAGCAGATGGGTGTAAGGACTCTGCTGGTCGTCGATTCTTTCAACGGCACCCACACCCACGGTGGCGTTCTGCGTGCGATAGTTCTCGGGGTTCATCACGTAGGTGTCGTCTTGAAGTGTAGACTGCAGGTTGGCCTTGAGCTTCATGTGGCAGCGGCCCTTGCGGTCGGAACGGCACTCAAGCTGGTTCTTGTGGGCAACGCCAAACTCATTAGTCATGTCGAAAGAGACGTCGCTGAAGGTGGTGAAGGCACAGTAGTTCTCAATGCCGTGCTTCACCTCGCTGAATGGAATGTTTTTGTTGAGCCAGGCCAGCACATCGCGGTCGCCGATGACAAACATGAAATACGGACGCTTCACGCCCTCGAGTTCTTCGCCGCCCTTGCTGTAATAGTACATTCCCTTGAATTCAGACTTCATCCGGAACACCTCAACGCTCAGGTTCTTCAGCTTACGGCGATACTTGGTGAAGGCATTGCGGATGTCAATCTGGCGGTTGATGAAGAATTTCTCGGCCTCGCCGTCAGGCACGTCGAGAATGCAGTCGCTCACGAAAATGCTTACCGTATTCTTGTTCTGTGTAGCAAGCATCATCTCAATCATCTGTGCAATATCAGAATTAGCACGGCTTCCGCCTGCTTGCTTGAAAATTTCGGGATTCATGTCGGTGATGAAGCTCTTCAGCGAACCGCCGTAGGGAATCACCTGCGTGTTGATGAAATTCAGTTGGGGAGCGCTTTGCGAATAGCTGGCCATCGTGCTTACATAGCTGTAGATGGCGTCTTTCAGTTCGGCGCCAGTACCCATGTAACCGTCCATACTGCCTGAATTCTCGATGTAAACCTTGATTTGCGGCTGGGCTTCCTTCAGTTCTGTCTTAACGGTTTCCCACTTCACGACAAGGTTGTGCTCACGTGGAATGAGCATGTAGATGATAAGCAATAAAATGACGATTGTTGCTGGTATAATGACTTTTTTCATAATCGCTTTTAAAATATTGACTGCAAAATTACAAAAAAAGTTGCATTCCGGAAAGATATAACTTCGTTATCTGTCGTTTTTTTAGGTTTTTTATTAGATGCTTTTCTGTGTTTTATCCGTCAGAATAGTTTCATCTGCCCATTGGAAGCATCGTTTCCGCCCATTGGAAGCATCGTTTCCGTCCATCAGAAGCAACCCTTCCGCCCAATGGAAGCATCAAAGCTTCGCCTTGATTCCAGGCAGCATCTTTCGTATTTGGGTGATGCGGGCCTTCATGTCGGGTGTGTTACGGTATTGTTCGTAGCAGCTTAGTGCGTTCTGGAAGGCTTCGTGTGCTTTCTCCCAGTCCTCAAGGAACATGTGGCAGAATCCTATCCTGTACCAGGCATCACCCTTTTCATTGTCGTAGCACACCGACAGTTGTTTCTCGTAGAGTGGGATGCATTGCTTGTAATGGCCGAGGTTGAAGTGACTCTCGGCATCAGCGTAATAGTAAAAGCTTCGCTCGTGGGGGGCATAGGCTCCGAGTGAGTCAACTACGGCATCGAAATATTGGGTAGATTTTTCGTAATCCCATTCGTAATAATAGCAAACGCCCATATAGGCCTTGAAGCGAGGATTCAAGTCGTAGGCCTTATCCAGCTTTTGGAATATGAGTAACGCCTCGTGGTATTTACCCGACGAGAAATACTCGATGGCACGTCCTAATTGTTCGGCATCTTCCGATTTCTGGCGGCGCTGGGCTGATGCGGGTTGCACAGCCAGACAGGCAAGCAGAAGGATGAAAGCAAACAATCTCGTCATCATGTTCAAAATATAGGAATTACTCTTTGTCGGTATAGAAACGAATCAGCCTTTCGATGGCTCTCTGGCACACAGGACAGAATTCGGGATGCTCGTTGGTGCGCATCCGGCAGTCTTCATAGGCACGATAAACGCCCTTCAAGCTATAGCCAGCACCTTCGCGTAAACCAGCCCCAACAGACTCCATATCCTTCCACTTGCTGTCAAAATCTTTCAGCGTTGTGATGTTAGGTTCCCACGGCTCGATATCACTTGGATACATGGGAATCTGCTCGTTCTCGTAGGCATATTCGTCGGCTAGTCCGGCAAAAGAATGTCCGAACTCGTGAACCACCACCGACTTATAGCTTCTGTGGTGCGTCATGCTCAGGTTATAGCTGTTCAATATGCCGCCACCGCCATAGTTGTCGGTATTCACTAACACGATAATATGCTCGTAGGGAATTCCTGCAAGCACGTCGTGTAACTGCTTTAGATTTAGTGTGGTTAGGTATCTGTCGCTATAGAAAGTGTCAAAGTGGCTTCCGAGTGCAGTATCGAGCCAGATTCCATCATGTGGAATGCTTGTCCCGGAATCCTTCGAGGGACTTTTCACGGCTACGATATTGAACCTGTCGCGCAGTTTCTTGAAGGGCTCATGACTGAATAGTGCTTCCACCGCCGTGTTGACGTCATCAAGGAAAACGTCCATCTCGTGCTGCTGGTATCCTTCTGCCACATAGGCGATGTGAATGCAGTTCAGGGTGTCTTTTGATTGTTGGATAATTTCATAAGGAGTTTTATCCTTTCCAATTTGGCGTATAAGTATATCCGAGGGACTGACGGAGTGGGTGAGTGAGGTCGTTATTTCGCGCCTGTTGTTCCTCAGGTTCACGGTTACGTCAATCGTATCTTTGGGCATAGGAATCAGGAAAACGTTCTCGAAACTGCGTTGCGAGGTTTCTGCTTCGGGATACGAGAGCCATTCCTGGAAAAGAGTAGAGAATGAATTGGTGTAGATGACCTGCTGTGAACGGTGGTCGCGCACGATAATCTGGCCGTTGCCCTCCACGGGAAGCTGAGCCAGCCTGTGGCGCTTTCCATACCATCGTGGCATCATGTTCAGCTTGTCCACATAGATGTTCTGCTGGCGCGAATTACCGGCAAAAATGTAATCTATGCGTACGGTGGAATCGCGGAAAAATGTATCGAAGTGTTGCGCTTTTGCCGATGGAATGGCAAAAAAGCCCAAAATGGCAAGAATCAGGAATCTCATTTGCGTTTTTGCTTTAGTTCTTTCCATAGATATTTCACATAGTCGTGCTCCCAGTCGCTTTCCTTGAAGCGCCGGTCGCCGTATTGCAGTATGTCTATGTCTACGGGGATATATCCGTCGTTCGAGTCTTCCTTATTGCGTCCGCAGCTGGTTTCCAGTTGTTTGAACCATTGTTTCAGTTCCTCATACGGCATATTGGTGGTAATCTGTGCCAGCGCATTTATGTAATAACCGTCGCTTCCATCGATGGGTTTTGTGCGCATGAACTGCGTAAACCTGATGTCAGAACCAAACATCCCTCCCAGATACTCGCGTATTGAGAGGGCGTTGTCATGCTGGTTGCAATTAGTTCCTACGGCTATGATTACCTTTGCCATACTTGCTATCTGAGGTCGATTACTTCTGCATTGGGGAAATCCTTTGCGTTGAAGCGGAACTGACTGTCCTTGATTTTCTCTTTCTTGAACTTGCTGATGGCAATTTCGCTCCATCCTTTCGCAGTCTTCATCTTCACATAGGTGGGGATGTACTGGTTGTTGATGGTGATATACATCTCGGTTATGGTGCGCTGCGGGTTGTTGGCCGTCAGGTGTACTTCATATCCGTTGCTGACGGTCTTGCTTGTCATGTCGTAGCCCATGTTGTAGAGATTGATGAAACGGTAGGGGTTCATCATCTGCTGCTGGGCCTGAGTGGGTGTTGAGACGTTCACCTCTTCGGTAGATGCCATGTAGGTCCATTGCGTCTTACCGTCGTACCACGTCTTGGCCTGCGGGGTGTTGGCCATGAATTTCTTGCCCTTGATGGCAATGGTTCCGGCAGCATTCCCGTACTTGCCCTTCATCACGAAGAAGGCGGTGGCACCGCTCTTTGTGTTTACGTTGGCAGCTGTTTTGTCCAATATCTGTTTGGCTGTCTGTGCATTGCCTGTAATGGTTGCAAGCATGCACACGATTGCAAATAATATTCTTTTCATGTCGTAATCTTTTTAAAGTTAAATTCGTTTCTATGACGTTCAACCCGTGGGAAGGTTTAATGTCAGCTCCTGAGCGCCGTCAGCAGCGAATCCAGGCTTGCGGGGTCTGTAATCAGCACCTCACGGGGCTTCGAACCCTGTGCCGGTCCTACAATTCCTGCCTTTTCCAGCTGGTCCATCAGTCGTCCCGCACGGTTATAGCCAATCGCAAACCGACGCTGAATCATACTCGTGGAACCCTGCTGCGAGATGACGATGGCATGCGCAGCCTCTTCAAACAGCGGGTCAAGGTTGTGGGAGTCGAGGGCGCCTCCAGCCACCATTCCGTCTTCTTCGTCAGTTGAGGGCTCTGGCAACTCCAGGGGCTCCACCGGTCCGGGCTGTTCTTCGATGAATTTGTTGATGCGCTCCACCTCAGGTGTGTCAACAAAGGCACATTGCACACGCACAGGATCGGTACCTGCAGAGTAGAGCATGTCGCCTCGTCCTATAAGCTGGTTGGCTCCCGTTCGGTCGAGAATGGTCTGCGAGTCAATTCGTGCACTCACCTTGAAGGCAATACGTCCGGGGAAGTTGGCCTTGATATTACCCGTGATAATCTTCGTGGTGGGTCGCTGGGTGGCTATCACCATGTGGATGCCAACGGCACGTGCCAGCTGGGCGATGCGTGCAATAGGCAGTTCTATTTCCTTGCCGGCTGTCATAATCAAATCGCCGAATTCATCGATGATCACCACGATGTAAGGCATATAGTCGTGTCCGTCGGTCAGCTTCAGCTTGTGGTTGACGAATTTGTTGTTGTATTCCTTGATGTTGCGGGCTCCGGCCATCTTCAGCAGGTCGTATCTGTGGTCCATCAGTTTGCAGAGCGAGTTCAGCGTGCGAATCACTTTCGTCACATCCGTAATGATGGCTTCTTCCTCTCCGGTGTCGTCGGGAATCTGGGCCATGAAGTGGTTCACAATAGGCGCATAGATAGAGAATTCCACCTTCTTGGGGTCGACCAGCACGAACTTCAGCTCGTTGGGATGCTTCTTATATAATAAAGAGGTGATGATGGCATTCAGTCCTACGGATTTACCCTGACCCGTTGCACCTGCAACCAGCAGGTGGGGGATTTTCGCCAGATCAACCATGAACACTTCGTTCGTGATGGTCTTACCCAATGCCAGCGGCAGTTCCATCGAGGTTTCCTGGAATTTCCTTGAGTTCAGAATACTCTCCATCGAAACGATGTTGGGTTTGGTGTTAGGCACCTCAATACCTATCGTGCCCTTGCCGGGAATCGGAGCTATAATTCGGATTCCAAGGGCTGAGAGTGATAGTGCAATGTCGTCCTCAAGATTACGGATTTTAGAGATGCGTACGCCCTCGGCAGGGGTCAGCTCATAGAGCGTGATGGTGGGACCCACGGTGGCCGAAATACTTGAAATCTTCACTCCAAACGAGTTCAGCACCTCTATAATACGGTTCTTGTTGGCGGTCTGCTCCTTCATGTCGATATAGGGCTTACCGTCGTTGTCGTACCGCTTCAGCAAGTCAAGCGTGGGATACTTGTATTTCAGGAAAGGCTCCTTCGGGTTGATGGGCGTTGAGAGGTCGGGCTCTCCCTGCACACTCTTGCCGTCGGCCTTTTCTCCCTCTTTGGCTACCGTAATGGCCATTTCGCCAATACTGTCGGTTTCATCGCCTTTCTGCGGTTTTTCCGTTTTCTGCGGCTTGTTATTTTCCTCGGTTTCATCGGGAACGATTTCCAAAGGACTATTGCCCACGTTCGTCAGGTCGATGGTCTCGCTTGGAGTGGGATCGCCATAGACAGGTGCAGCCTCGGGCTCGCTGTCCTCGTTGGTCATGTTGGTAATCTTGAACTTCACGCGGTCTGTAATGATACTGACGGGGTTCAGGATTTTACGGATAACGTTAATGGTCTCGTTGCTGATATAGGTCAGGAACACGATGGCCACCAGTCCCAATACAACCATCAGTCCGGGAGAACCAATCACATTTTCAAGCCATTGCATCACGAACACGCCATGATCGCCGCCGGGATTATACACCTGGTCACCCATGATAGGCGTTAGGAACTTGGCAAAAAGCACCGAGCACCACAGCATGATGACCACCAGCGAAAGAAACCATTTAAAGAGGCTCAATTTCTTATAGGCGCCTGACATACGCAGTCCCACAACGGCCAGCAGCACGGGGATGGCAAAGGCTGCCAGACCGAAACAGCGTGAGATGAAGAAGTAGGAGAGCAGGGCTCCCGTGGAGCCGCAGGCATTCATGAACTCGCGTTTTTCGTTGGTCCATTCACCAGGACGCAGGTCGAGCACCAGACTCTGGTCGGCCTCTCCCGTTGAGAAATAGCTGATGAATGCAATTGTCAGGAATACGGCAAACAAAAACAGAGCGACACCAAAGATGCCGTTGAAAATGTCGCTTTGAAAAAAAGTATTTATGCCGAGAGCTTCCCCGAAAGATTTTGCAGGACGGGCTTGCTTTTGCTTTTTCTTTGCCATTCGAAGTGTGTTCTTTTTAAATCTTGTGCAAAAGTAATAGATTTTTCGCACATATCGCCATAAAATCGTATTTTTTTGCTAATTTTGCACCGATTTTTATGAAGACTCTATATAAGAAGTTTGACAAAAAACTGATTTCATCGCTCCCTTTGGTGAAATTCGAAGGCAGGATAGTGGTGGTTGTCTCCCGGCAGGAGGCCGCTCGTGCTGTTGACTTCCTTCTTTCGCAGCCCATTCTTGGGGTGGATACCGAGACACGTCCCTCGTTTAAGAAGGGCAATCAGCACATGGTTTCCCTGTTGCAGGTGGCCACTCACGATGTGTGTTTCCTGTTCCGCCTAAACTTTCTTGGGCTTTCCGACGAGATTAAGCGTCTCATCGAAGATACCACGGTTCCGAAGATTGGACTCTCGTGGCACGACGATATACTGCAACTGAAGAGAAGGGGAGAGTTCAAGCCCGGTTATTTCGTGGACCTTCAGCAGCATGTGGGCGAGCTGGGAGTCGAGGATTTGTCGCTCCAAAAACTCTATGCCAATTTCTTTGGCATGCGTATTTCGAAGAACCAGCAGCTCAGCAACTGGGAGGGCGACGTGCTGCAGGATAAACAGAAGGTTTATGCTGCTACCGATGCCTGGGCGTGCATCATGCTTTATGAGGAACTCATGCGCCTCAAGGCTGAGGGCGACTATCAGCTGATAGACACCGAGAAGCCCGCAGCTGAATAATTGATGCGAAACGTTAGTTGATTATGTATAAGTCAATATATTTAAAAAGAGGAAAGGAAGAGAGCCTCCGCAGGTTTCATCCCTGGGTGTTCTCGGGTGCCATTCAGAAAATGGACGAGGGCATCAGCGAGGGTTCCCTGGTGAGGGTTCTTTCAGAAAAGGGCGATTTTATCGCTGTAGGACACTATCAGATAGGTTCCATTGCGGTACGTGTGCTTTCGTTTAGGGATATCCAGATTGACGATGATTTCTGGGAATCGCGCCTGGAGTCGGCTCTTCAGATGCGCCTGGCCCTGGATATTGCAGATAACCCGCAGAACAATACCTACCGACTGGTGCATGGCGAGGGTGACAACCTGCCGGGACTGGTCATCGACTGCTATGGACCGACGGCCGTGATGCAGGCTCATAGCGTGGGCATTCATCTCTGTCGCAAGTCTATTGCTGCTTGTCTTGTCCGTGTCATGGGCAACCGCATCCAGCATGTCTACTATAAAAGCGAGACCACGCTTCCCTTTAAGGCTGAACTGGGACAGGAGAACGGCTTTATTGTGGGCAGTTCAGATGATAATACAGCTATCGAGAACGGACTGAAATTCCATGTTGACTGGCTACGGGGCCAGAAGACGGGTTTCTTCGTTGACCAGCGTGAGAACCGCTCACTCCTGGAAAGCTATGCCCGTGATAAGAGCGTGCTCAATATGTTCTGCTATACAGGCGGCTTCTCTTTCTATGCCATGAGGGGTGGGGCCAAGCTAGTTCATTCCGTAGACAGTTCTGCAAAGGCCATCGAACTGACCAATGCCAACGTGGAGCTTAATTTCCCTGGCGACACCCGTCATCAGGCTTTCTGCGAAGATGCGTTCCGTTTCCTTGACCGTGCCGCCGATAAATACGATCTCATCATTCTCGATCCTCCTGCATTTGCCAAGCATCGCGCAGCCCTGCATAATGCCCTGAAAGGCTATACCCGACTGAATCGTGTCGCCCTGGAAGGCATTAAGAAGGGTGGAATACTTTTTACGTTCAGTTGTTCGCAGGTGGTCACCAAAGAGCATTTCCGTAATGCTGTGTTCACGGCTGCTGCCCAGAGTGGTCGCAAGGTGCGCATTCTGCACCAGCTTCACCAGCCTGCCGACCATCCCGTCAATATCTATCACCCCGAAGGCGAATATCTGAAGGGTCTTGTGCTCTACGTAGAATGAAACAAAAGGTATCCGAATACATCCGAAAGAGAGGACTGCTAAAGCCCGAAGGACACTATCTGGTGGCTTTGAGCGGAGGTGCTGATAGTGTTTGTTTGTTGCTTCTGCTGAAGCAGTTAGGCTATTCTGTTGAAGCAATACATTGTAACTTCCACCTACGTGGAGAAGAGTCAGACCGAGATGAGTCTTTTTGCCGTCAGTTATGTGATGAGCAACAGATAAAGCTCCACCTCGTTCACTTCGACACGCAGGCCTATGCTCAGCTTCACAAGGTGAGTATCGAGATGGCTGCCCGCCAGCTTCGCTACCGCCATTTTGCCCAGCTATGCTATGATGCTGAGTTCCAGGGAATATGCGTTGCTCATCATCAGGACGATGTGGTCGAGACCGTACTCATGAATCTCATCCGAGGCACAGGCATCAAGGGACTTTCGGGCATCAAGCCGCTTCAGTCCATGAGTTTTCAGTTTAACGGTCAGGATGACAGCACTTTCCAATTGCCAATAATTCGTCCGATGCTGTGTGTTTCTCGCGATGAAATCACGGATTATTTGAATCAAATGCGACAAACCTATGTAACCGACAGCACCAATCTTATCCCCGATGTCCAACGCAACAAGATTCGTCTGCAGGTGCTTCCGTTGTTGCGTGAAATCAATCCATCTGTTTCTAGAAATATCGTTGAAACCGCTGAAAATCTGGCGTTTGCCGACGAATATCTGGATGAGAGGGTAGAGCAGGACATCTGTGGGATGTTCGACGAAATCACGCTGATGGCAGTTCCCAATACCCTTTCTATCCCTGTCAGCAGAGTAAATAGCGAGTATTTACTGTACCGTATGCTGAATCCTTATGGTTTCACTTCGGCTCAGATTAAGCAGATTTATTCCCGTCTTGATGCTCCTACGGGCACGGAATACTATTCCGATACCCATATCCTGGTGTTCGACCGTGGCCGTCTGCTTATCGAAGAAACCGGGAAAAAACCTTTCCGCGAAATGCGTATCCCCGAGGAAGGCATCTATATGATTTCTGATGGTGCCAAGATTAAAATAGAACGCTTGCCTCTTGAGGAAGGTTTCCAGATTCCTAGTGCATCTGATGTGATTGTCGTGGATGCCGACAAACTGCAGATGCCCCTTGTTGTGAGACTTACGAAAGAAGGCGACCGCTTCGTTCCTTTTGGCATGAAGGGCTCCAAGCTGGTCAGCGATTTCCTTACCGATCAGAAACTCTCACTTCTGGAGAAGCGCCGCCAACTCGTTATTGCTGATTCCACCGACAAAATCCTTTGGATTGTTTCTCGTCGTCCTGACAATCGTTTCCGCATTACCGACACCACCCGCACTATTCTCCGAATATCATTCATTAAGAGCAAATAGACTTTGATTGTGATGGAATTAAAGTCTAATTGAGTCCGAATTAGACTATGATTGAAAGAGAAATAGACTTTAATTCGTATGAAAATTTGCATTTGTGCTTGTTTATTCGTAACTTTGCGCTCAAATAATGATTATTTGCGAAAATGCACACTAGAGAAGAAAAATTGGAAGCGTTCGGGAGACTGCTCGACGTGCTGGACCGACTGCGGAAAGAATGTCCGTGGGATAGGAAACAGACGAACGAGAGCCTGCGCCCGAATACTATTGAAGAGGTGTATGAACTTTGTGACGCGCTGATGAAAAACGACCGCCGGGACATCTGCAAAGAGCTCGGGGATGTGATTATGCACGTTATGTTCTATGCGAAAATCGGCGAAGAAACGGGCGATTTTGATATAGCAGACGTTTGCAACAAAGAGGCTGACAAGCTGATTTTCCGCCATCCTCATGTTTATGGGGAGGCTACGGCCAATACAGCCCAAGAGGTGCTGGAGTCGTGGGAACAAATTAAGCTGAAGGAAAAGGACGGCAACAAGAGTGTACTGAGCGGAGTGCCCCAGGCTTTGCCTTCGGTCATTAAAGCCTATCGTATTCAGGAGAAGGCCCGTAATGTTGGATTCGACTGGGAGGACAAGGAAGACGTATGGGAAAAGGTGCAGGAAGAACTCGACGAACTGAAGGCCGAACTGATGCGCGGCGACAAGGAGAAATCCACCCATGAATTGGGCGATTTTCTGTTCTCGGTTATTAATGCGGCCCGGCTATATAAACTGAATCCCGATACAGCGCTGGAGCATACAAACCAGAAATTCACACGGAGGTTCAACTACATTGAGGAACATAGCATCAAGGCAGGTAAGCCGCTCACAGAGATGACTTTAGCCGAAATGGATGAACTTTGGAATGAAGCTAAGAAAGAAGAAGGATAATCCTGATGATTTAGATGAAGGAATATAAAAATAAGGAATAAATATTATGAGGAAATTACTGTTTATATTGGTTATTGGACTGCTGGTGGGTTTTACGGCTTGCCAGGAGGGAAAAGTCAGTAAGAAGAACATACAACTGGACTCTCTGACTGAGGACACCATAGAGGATAATGACTCCACGCTATATGGCTTTTGCGGTGAAGGAACCTCGATGAATTCGCTGGAATTGATAAGCGACGAGGGTGACACGCTTCAGCTGAGTCTGGCCGACGATACAATCCCGAACGTGAAGGGCGGACTGCAGGTGGGCGACCGTATGGCTGTGCTTGTGAGGGACTTGGATGTCAAAAACAAGTATGGGTCGGCCTCGTTGGTGATAAACCTCACCACGCTGCTGGGCAAATGGTCGGCACTTGACAAGAGTTTTGAACTGCAGGAAGGCGGAGTTGTGGTAAGCAACGTAACAGAACCGCGTCCACTTGTGGAATGGAAGATTCTGAACGGTCAGCTGCTGCTCTCATCCGACACTTTCGATATCTTCGAACTGGGTGCCGACTCGCTATATCTGGAGAACAAAACGGGGATATTTGCATATAAAAGGGTAAAGTAGAAAAAGAAAAGAAGACCCTCCCCCTGCCCCTCCCTATAGGGCGGGGAGTAGATAGTTATTAGAGATTCCCTCATCACCCATCATCCAAAACATGGAACCATTTAATGTTTACATACTTGGTTGTGGAAGTGCGTTGCCAACGCCAAAGCACATGGCATCGTCGCAAGTGGTGGAGATTCGCGGAAAGCAGTTTCTGGTGGATTGCGGCGAGGGCACACAGCTTCAGATACGTCGTTCACGCATCAATTTCAACAAGATTCAGGCTGTTTTTATTTCCCATATTCACGGCGACCATTGCTTTGGACTGATTGGTATGATCAGCACCTTCGGACTTCAGGGGCGCATGTCTCCGCTTCATGTCTATGCTCCTGCCGAACTGGGGCCCATGCTTCAGGCACAGATTGAACTGTTCTGCCGGCATCTCAGTTTCGAGGTGATCTTCCATGCGGTTGATACTGAGCAGTTTGCCGTTATCTACGAAGACCGCTCGCTGACAGTTAGTTCCGTTCCACTGGAGCATCGTCTGCCCACCTGCGGGTTCCTGTTCCGTGAAAAGCCATCGCTTCCCCATATCCGCAGGGATATGATTGACTATCTGGAGATTCCCGTTTCTCAGATTAACAATATCAAAAATGGAGCAGGGTGGGAGGCCAACGGCAAGACATACACCCATGAAGAACTGACCATTCCATCGGACAAACCCCGCTCATACGCCTATTGTTCTGATACCAGATATGTGCCCACGCTGCATGAAATGCTGACGGGTGTTGACCTGCTTTACCACGAGAGCACCTACTGCCAGGACAATCTGCAGTTGGCCGAAGCCTATTATCACAGCACGGCTGCCCAGGCTGCTACCGTTGCCCGTGATGCCCATGCCGGCAGGCTGTTGCTTGGTCACTACAGTTCTCGTTATGCCGATGAAACGGTGTTTTTGAATGAAGCCCGTGCCATATTTCCCGAGAGCTATCTCGCTAATGAGAATGAAGTGATTGAGGTGGGAGTGAGCGGATGAACTGAAGGCGCGGATTGAATCTGCCAGGAATGGACAGTACTCTTCCATACACATTAAAAATATCATTTTTACGGATTTTTGCCTTGGAATTGAAAAAAACGTGGGAAAAGTTTGGAACTTTTATTTTTTTTTCCTAATTTTGCCCCAAATGAAAATGCGTATGAAGAAGATAATACTCCGATATCTGCTGTGTGCAATGATGATTTTGGGGCTTCCCGCCGCAGGGATGGCCGCCATAGAAATCATTGATCAGGAGCCTACGGCTATCACTATCACGCAGACAACCAATAACATTCTGCACGTTACCAACGCCAGCGGTCAGGTGCTGAGAATCTATAATGTGGCAGGAAAATGCATTAAGACTTTCAAGGTGGAAGGCGCTGACCGCCAGTACGAAATCAACCTTCCTAAAGGTATTTATATCGTGAAGGTGGGAGAAACGGCTCGCAGAATAATGGTTAAATAATTTTCGTGCCTTGTTCAGGAATTTCTGCATACTGCTCTTCATGGCATGTCTGTTCGTTTCGTGCGAGGAAGAGAAGAAGTATTCAAACAGAGATATTACGATAGAAGCGTTTTCAGAAATGAAAACGCCTTCTTTTGCTATTAATTCCCGAACCATCAGACAGAAGCTGAAGCTTATCGTGAAGGCTGATACAGGCAAGTTTGCTGCAGAGAAACGAGTGCGCAGCTATTATCGTGAAAACAATCCCTTCCTATGGATAGACCGTCATGGAATAGATGACAGGGCAGACTCGCTGGTGGCTTATCTGGAGCAGGTGGAGGAAACAGGTATCAGTTCGGAATTCTACAATGTAAAGTTAATTAAAAGCGACCTGGGCAAACTGCGGGAACTGAAGTTTACCGATGATGATGATGTGAACGCCGTGATGGCGCGCCTGGAATTCAATCTCACACGGGCCTACATGGTGTATGCGGCCTGCCAGCGCTACGGCTATGTGAACCCCACCTACACGATGAACCATTGTGCCGTGAAGGATTCCGATTCCACGCATGTGGAGTATTTCCACGTGTTCGATGTGGCCATGAACCATCCTGGTGAGGATTACTACTCATCTATTATAAATAAGGTGAAGCACGACAGCGTGGGACAACTCCTTCAGAGCATCCAGCCGCAAGGGAAACTCTATGCCCGCCTGCTGGAGGAATTGAAGAAGCAGGACCTGACGGCCGACCAGCGCCGAAAACTGATATGCAATATCGAGCGTTGCCGATGGCAGGTGAAGGACTCACCTGAGCAGCACGAGAAATACGTGATGGTGAACTTACCGGCCTTCAGGCTCTATGCCCACGACGGAGACTCGCTGCTCACGATGAAGATAGGCATCGGGAAAGACAAGACCCGAACCCCGCTGCTCCATTCCAAGATAAAGCGCATGGACATCAACCCCAAATGGTTTGTGCCCAAGAGTATTGCAAAGAACATTGCCGGACGCACAGGCTATCTGCGTCGTAATAATATGTATGTGTTCGACAAGAAGGAAGGTAAGCTGCCGCCTGAGCGTAGTTCCTACCAGCGGGTGATGGATGGCAAACAGTATATCGTGCAGGCTGGTGGACCGGGAAACTCGCTCGGGCGCATCATCTTCCGTTTCGATAACAATTTCAGCGTATATCTGCACGACACCAATTCGCCCTGGATATTCAACAGCAGCCGAAGGGCCGTTAGCCATGGATGTGTGCGCGTGGAGAAACCCTTTGAACTGGCTGTGTTCCTGCTGAAGAAGAAAGACGACGACCTGATAGAGCGCATACGCTATTCGATGAAGGCCGACCTGAATCCCAATGACAACGAGGAAGGCGAGGAGGCAGAAGAGATTGACAACGACATGCTCATCAGCACGGTGAATGTGGACCCCGAGATACCTGTCTTCCTGAGCTATTTCACCTGCTATCCGCAGAAGAGCGGCGAACTGAGCTATTATAATGATGTGTATGGCTACGACAGGGCCATCCAACGAGAGATGCACAGACTGATAGAATGAAAGAAGAAAAGATTTTGCAGATGCTGGCTCAACCCGAAAAGCAGCGCGAGGCATTCGGGATAATAGTCAGGCAGTATAGCGAACAGCTGTACTGGAAAATCCGCAATATAGTGCAGGACCACGACGATGCCAACGACGTGTTGCAGAACACGTTCATGAAGGCTTGGATGGCGCTGGGTGATTTCCAGTCGAAGTCAAAGATTTCAACCTGGCTCTATCGAATTGCCGTGAATGAATCGCTTGACCACCTGCGCAGGCAGAAGACCAAGGTGAGCGCCGACGAGGACATATCCGTGGCCAACCGCCTGCTGGCCGACGAATACTTCAATGGCGACGAGACCCAGGCCCTGCTGCAACAGGCCATCGCAAAACTGCCCGACGTGCAGCGGACGGTATTCACCCTGCGCTACTACGACAATATGAAATACAGCGAGATGAGCCGGGTGATGAACACCTCGGAAGGTGCCTTGAAAGCATCGTATCACATCGCCGTGAAAAAAATACACGACTACGTTTTAAACTTTTCAAACGATTAAGCGTCAAAAGCATAAATAAACAATAAATATGAACCGAGAAGAGAAATATCTAAGACAGAGGTTCGGCAGCGAAACTCCCTTCCAGGTGCCAGAAGACTACTTCAGTAACTTCAGCGCCAAGATGATGGAGCAGCTGCCTGAAACCACGGCCAGGACCGTAACCCTGCACACTTCGCGATGGCGCAAATGGCGTCCCTATGTGGCTGCTGCCAGCGTGTGTGCCGTCATTTTCGGTGCCGGCTTGTTCTATTCTAACCACTTTGCCGAGCCCGCTCCTGTCTATTCTGCTGCCAAGGCTACAGCCGTGGAGAGCAATATCGACCAGGCAGCCGACTATGTGATGATTGACAACGAAGACATTTATTCCTACTTAGCCGATTATTGATGAAGAGAATTTTATTCACTTGCTCCTTCCTGATGTGCATGATTGTAGTATCGGCACAACCAGGTGTCAAGAAGTTCGACCCGCGCGAGTTTCAGGCCAATCTGGAGCAGTTCATCACCACCGAGGCCGCACTCACGCCACAGGAGGCTGAAGCCTTCTTCCCAGTATTCCGCGAGTTGCAGAAGAAGCAGCGCATACTGTTCGAAGAGCAGCAGCGCATGCGTCACTTCCGTCCTGCCACGGGTGATGCCTGCCGCGATGCAGTTCTGAAGAGCGATGAGAACGAATTGCGGATGAAAGAACTGCAGTTGCAGTACCACAAGCGTTTCTTTACCATTCTGCCGCCGGCCAAGGTGTTCGACGTGATAAAGGCCGAAGCCCGTTTCCATCGCCAGGCATTCAGGCAGATGGCAGGAACCAGACCGCCCAGAAGAATTAAATAGACAGCAAAACTCTTACTACCCCGAGCGATAGTAAGAGTTTTTTTTGTGCCTTATCGTTTCCCTTTTCAAATATTTTTACTATATTTGCACCAAAATCATTAACCTAAATATGAAAAGACTGTTTTTAATCTCCGCGTTGGCGTTTGGCATGCTTACGGCCAATGCCCAGCTGTTGCCTTACCAGAACCCGAACTTGTCGGCCGAAGAGAGGGCCGAAGACTTGTGTTCAAGACTTACGCTTGAAGAAAAAGCACTCCTGATGATGGACCGTTCGCCGGCTATTCCACGACTGGGCATCCCCCAGTTTGAATGGTGGAACGAGACGCTTCATGGGGTGGGGCGCAACGGTATTGCAACCGTTTTCCCGATCACCATGGGCATGGCCGCCTCGTTCGATGATGCCCTGGTGTATAAGGTGTTTACGGCAGCCAGCGACGAGGCAAGAGCCAAGAACACAGAAGCCAAAAAGAGCGGTGAAATGGCGCGTTATCGTGGACTCTCGTTCTGGACGCCCAACATCAACATCTTCCGTGACCCCCGTTGGGGACGCGGTCAGGAAACCTATGGCGAAGACCCCTGGCTGACCACCCGAATGGGACTGGCTGTGGTAAGAGGACTGCAGGGACAGCCCTTTGACTCTTCTTCCAAGGAAAGTAAATACACCAAGCTCTTTGCATGTGCCAAGCACTATGCCGTGCATAGCGGACCAGAGTGGAACCGCCACTCGTTCAACATCGAGAACCTGCCCGAGCGCGACCTCTGGGAGACCTATCTGCCAGCCTTCAAGGCGCTGGTTCAGGAGGGTGATGTCAAGGAAATCATGTGTGCCTATCAGAGCATCGACAGCGAGCCTTGCTGCGGCAACACCCGCTATCTGCAGCGAATCCTGCGCGATGAGTGGGGTTTCAAGGGCATCGTCACATCCGACTGTGGTGCCATCGATGATTTCTTCAAGCCCAACCGCCACAATTTTGTGAAGACTGCCACCGAGGCCTCTTCGCGTGCCGTCATAGCAGGAACCGATGTGGAGTGCGGAAGCATCTACAAGTCGTTGCCCGAGGCCGTTCGTGAAGGCAAAATCTCTGAGGCGCAGATAGATGTGTCGCTCAAGCGCTTGCTGAAGGGACGCTTCGAACTGGGCGACTTCGACCCCGATGAACTGGTGGAATGGACCAAGATTCCCTCGAGCGTCATAGCCTGCAAAGCCCACAAGCAGCTGGCTACCGACATCTCGCGCGAGAGCATCGTGCTGCTGAAGAACAACGGTATCTTGCCGCTCAAGAAGGATACTAAGGTGGTGGTGATGGGACCAAATGCCAACGACTCCACCATGCTCTGGGGCAACTATAACGGTCAGCCCAGCCACACGGTTACTATCCTTGAAGGCATCCGCCGCTATATCCCTAATGCCAAGTTTATCCAGGGCTGTACGCATACCCGCAACGAGGTGCCTGTCAGCATGTTCAAGTGCCTCACCACGCCCAATGGCAGCCGGGGACTGCAGACAACCTACTGGAATAATGAGCAGATGGAGGGAGAACCAGCAGCCCAGCTGGTAACCACCGAGCCCATCCATCTCGACAATGGCGGCAACACGGTATTTGCTCCGGGCGTCAACCTTGAGCATTTCTCAGCACGGTTCGAAGGCATCTTTACCGCCCAGCAGGACGGCGAGCTGCATCTGAACATGCTGAACGACGATGT
Source organism: Prevotella sp. (assembly GCA_017508965.1). Classification (GTDB taxonomy): domain Bacteria; phylum Bacteroidota; class Bacteroidia; order Bacteroidales; family Bacteroidaceae; genus Prevotella. The sequence goes on from JAFWQT010000043.1 coordinate 50,974, forward strand.
CATCCGACTCATCTTCAATGGCGACACTTTGCTCCAGCGACGCAATGGTCATGGCGTGCGCAATTCCGACCTTACCGTTGATGTGAAAAAAGGCCAGCAGTATCCCATCTGCCTGGATTATATTCAGGACACCGGACATGCCATGCTTCAGTTCGACCTTTCCATGAAAGACAACAAGTCGCGCGAGGAGATTCTTGCCCAGCTGAAAGATGCCGAGACCGTCATATTCGTGGGCGGCATTTCGCCCCGTCTTGAGGGAGAGGAAATGAAGGTAAACGAAGAGGGATTCAAGGGTGGCGACCGCATCAGTATTGAGTTGCCAAAGGTGCAGCGCCAGCTGATGGCAGAACTGAAGAAGATGGGCAAGCGCGTGGTGTTCGTCAACTGCTCCGGCTCGGCCATCGGCATGGAGCCCGAAACCCAGACCACCGATGCCATCCTGCAGGCCTGGTATGGCGGCGAGGCTGGTGGAACGGCTGTGGCAGACGTGCTCTTCGGAACCTGCAACCCGAGCGGAAAACTGCCGGTCACCTTCTATAAGAATGCCGAGCAGCTGCCCGATTTCCTCGACTACAACATGCGTGGCCGCACCTATCGCTATTTCGAGGGCCAGCCATTGTTCCCGTTCGGTCATGGACTCAGCTACACCACGTTCAAGTTTGGCAAGCCCACCTACAAGAACGGCAAACTGACGGTTACGCTCAGCAACACGGGCCAGCGTGAGGGTACCGAGGTGGTGCAGGTGTATGTGCGTAATCCCCTCGACATCAATGGTCCGCTGAAGACTCTCCGCGCATTCCAGCGTGTAACCCTGAAGCCAGGCGAAACCCGCAAGGTGGAAATCCTGCTTCCAAGAGAAAGCTTCGAACTGTGGGACGCCGAGAGCAACACCATGCGCGTGGTGCCCGGCAAGCACGAAATCATGGTGGGCAACAGTTCGGAAAATCTGCAGAAGATACAGGTAAAGATTTAGAATTGGAACACAAAGACACAAAGGCACAAAGATTATTTATTATCGTTAGGCCCCAAAAACTTTGTATCTTTGTGTCTTTGTGTTTAAATAATAATCAAAATAATCGCGGCAAACTGAGTTTAAATACCCAGAATGCCGCGAATTATTTTTTTGAGTTAGTGGACTATTAATAAGCGAACAAAGGATAGTTGGCCATTGTCTTGTTCACGCGCTCACGAACGCTTGCAATTACCTGCTCGTTCTCGGGATCGTTGAGCACTTCCTCAATCAGCTCGGCAATCAGCACCATCAGGTCTTCCTTCGCACCACGGGTAGTGATGGCAGGAGTACCCAGGCGCAGACCGCTGGTCTGGAAGGCACTACGGCTGTCGAACGGAACCATGTTCTTGTTAACCGTGATATCGGCTGCTACCAGCGCGTTCTCGGCCACCTTACCGGTCAGGTCGGGATACTTCGTGCGCAGGTCAACCAGCATAGAGTGGTTGTCGGTACCGCCGCTCACGATGTGGAAGCCACGCTTCACCAGCTCCTCGGCCAGCACCTTGGCATTCTTCTGCACCTGCTTGGCCCACTCCTTGAACTCGGGCTGCAGAGCCTCGCCGAAAGCAACGGCCTTGGCGGCAATCACGTGCTCCAGCGGACCACCCTGCTGACCGGGGAATACGGCTGAATTCAGCAGCTGAGACATCTTCTTCACGACACCCTTCGGAGTGGTGTAGCCCCAAGGATTGTCGAAGTCCTTACCCATCAGGATGATACCGCCACGTGGACCGCGGAGTGTCTTGTGGGTTGTAGAAGTCACGATGTGGGCATATTTCACGGGGTTGTCGAGCAATCCGGCAGCAATCAGACCAGCTGGGTGAGCCATGTCGATCATCAGCAGGGCACCCACCTTGTCGGCAATCTCACGCATACGCTTGTAGTCCCATTCGCGGCTGTAGGCCGAGCCACCGCCGATAATCAGCTTCGGCTTGTGCTCCAGGGCCAGGGCTTCCATCTCATCGTAGTCCACGCGGCCCGTCTCCTTGTTCAGGTTGTAGCCGATGGGGTTGTAGAGAATACCGGAGGTGTTCACATGAGAGCCATGCGAGAGGTGACCGCCGTGGTCGAGGTTCATACCCATGAAGGTGTCGCCCGGCTTCAAGACGGCCAGCAGAACGGCAGCGTTGGCCTGTGCGCCAGAGTGAGGCTGCACGTTGGCATATTCGGCTCCGAACAGTTTGCAGACGCGGTCGATGGCCAGCTGCTCCACCTGGTCAACCACCTGGCAGCCGCCATAATAGCGATGGCCGGGGTAGCCCTCGGCATACTTGTTGGTCAGATACGAGCCCATGGCCTGCATCACCTGGTCGCTCACAAAGTTCTCACTGGCAATCAGCTCCATGCCTTTCAGCTGGCGCTGATGCTCTTTCTCAATCAACTCGAAGATTTCGTTGTCTCTTTTCATGTCCTATTGGGGTTGTTTTTACACTTTTGTCTGATTGTGGGCACAAAGGTACAAAAAGTTGAGAGCAATACAAAATAAATTTATTTATTTTTTGCCGAAAGATTCATAGCGTCGTTTGAATGGAGCA
>JAFWQT010000044.1 GCA_017508965.1 Prevotella sp.
CCGTCGAGGACGAAGCTCACCACTGACACGCGCTGCTTGGGATTGCCGATGAGCGTCAGGCCGGGAATCTGGCCGAGCTGCTCACGGGCATACTCCGTCAGCTGGTGCTCGTGATGCTCTATATTGCGGATGCCGAGGTGAGCCACATAGTCGAGGGCTGCACCCAGCCCGATGGCGTCGGCCACATTGGGGGTTCCGGCCTCGAAGCGGGCGGGCGGCACGTTGTACTCCGTGCGCTCGATGGTCACGTCTTTGATCATGTTTCCGCCGCCTTGCCAAGGCTGCATCTTGTCTAAAAGCTCTTTGCGGCCATAGACCGCACCGATGCCGTTGGGGCCATAGATCTTGTGCCCGCTGAAGACGAAGAAGTCGGCACCGAGCTGTTGCACGTCGACAGGTGTGTGGGCGATGGACTGAGCGCCGTCTATCAGCACGGGAATCTGATGGGCGTGGGCGATGTCGATGATGCGCTGCACATCGTTGATGGTGCCAAAGGTGTTGTTCACATGACCCACTGAGACGAAACGCGTGCGGGGTGTGATGAGCCTTTCGAACTCCGAGAGGATGAGGTCGCCGTTCTGGTCGGTGGGGATGGCGCGCAGCGTAGCGCCTCGCTCCTGGGCGACACGCTGCCAAGGCACGATGTTGGCGTGGTGGTCCAGTTCAGACACAATCACCTCGTCGCCTGGCGTCAGATACTGCCGTCCGTAGGTCTGCGCCACGAGGTTGATGCCCTCGGTGGTGCCACGCACGAAGATGATCTCCTCGCTCGTGGCGGCATTGATGAAACGTTGCACCTTCTCGCGGGCCTCCTCGTAGGCATCGGTGGCACGTGCGGCAAGGGTGTGTGCCCCACGGTGGATGTTCGAGTTATAGGTGCGGTAGTAGTCCGAAATCTTGTCGATGACCTGGTTCGGCTTCTGTGTCGTCGCTCCGTTGTCGAGCCACACGAGGTCGTGGCCGTTCACCTTCTGCTGCAAGACAGGGAAGTCCTTCTTAATCTGCTCGGCGTTCAGCGTGTCCACCTCTTCGTAGTGCAGGTCGCGCAGCTTTTGCGTCTCTGGGATGCCGATGCCAAAACCGTCATCACGCGCGATGTTGGGACGGGCTGCGGGGCGCGACAATGTGGAGTCGTAGAGGACAGATAGCGCCGACAGGTCGAGCGCCTCGTCGGGCAGCACCTCGCGCCGCTCTGCCTGAAACTCCTCCGGGCAATACTTCTGAGCCACCTCTTTCAGGAGCGCAAAGCCCGGGTCGTCCAGCCCGTATCCGTTAATGTTCTGAATGTCTATCATAAAGATATTCGCGTTATGGTCCGATTACTTCTCAACCTTGTTCCTGTGCTGATAATCGTGATAATAACCCACCTCAACATTTTCGAGCACGGCGATGGCATCGTCGGTGAGGGCGGCCAGCGAGAAGTATTTCGTGAGCAGGTAGGAGGCCACGCCGAACTTGTCGAGACCCATCAGACGGGCACTCAGGCTGGGGGCTATCTCGCCGGGGATGCCGCTCTGGTGCAGACCGATGACGCCCTGGCTCTTCTCGCCGACGCGCACGAGGATGATTTTCGTGGTGCCGACGCCGCGCCCCGTCAGATACTGACCTTCCACCTCCACCTTGTCTGAAGGAATCAGGGGCACTCCGCGCCACAGAATCACGCGTGTACCGAACAAATCCGTCGTCACGGGGGGCACGCCACGCCACGTACATTCACGCTCGAAGGCGGCGATGGCTCTGGGGTGGGCGATGAAGAAGGCTGGCTCCTTCCACACCAGCGACAGCAGCTCGTCGAGGTCGTCGGGCGTGGGCGAGCCGTAGCGCGTGGTGATGCGATAGGCGGGGTTTACTGCCGACAGCAGTCCAAATTGCTTGTTGTTGATGAGTTCCCATTCCTGGCGCTCCTTGATGCTCTCGATAGAGAGGCGCAGCTGTTCTTCGAGCTGGTTGTAGGGATTATTATAGAGGTCGCTCACACGGGTGTGCACACGAACCACCGTCTGCAACGTGTTCAGCGCATACTCAGTAGGGTTCTCCTCATAGTCGATGTAGGTCTCGGGGATGATGTTGTCCTCCTCGTGTCCGCTCACCAGGTCGATGTGCTTCTCGCCGTGGTCGTTGACGGTGGCCTTCAGGCGCAACTGCTTGTCGACGGCCTTGTTGAAAGTCTCGCGGAAGTCGGGCACCTCCTTGATGAACGTCTCCAGCTCCGTCAGCTTCAGTCCGAGGAATACGGCGGGGGTGACGGCACGGACGGATACTGTCGACGCTGCGTCGTCCAACAAGTCGGCCTCGCCGAAGTACTCGCCTTCGCCCAACAGGGCTATGCGCAGCTCCTCGCCATGAGTGCCACTGCTGATGACCTCAGCCTGTCCACTGGCTACGATGAAGAACTTCTGCTTGTCCTTGCCCTCCTCGACGAACAGCTGGCCGATGCCCACCTCTTTCGTCTCGAACGAGCGGGCGAGGCGGTTCACAATCTCATCCTCGAACTCCGAGAACAGGGGGATGGCTTTTAGGCTCTTGGCCGAAAACGACGGCTCGCCATTGAGGTACTGTATGGGCAGGCGCTCACTCTTTCTTAGCTCTACCTTTGTCCTGTTCACTCGGAATGTGCCGCCGCTGACCTGCACCCAGGGCAGGAGTTTCAGAAGCAGTCTTGGGGTGATGCTGCCCATCTGCGGGGCGGTCTTGGTGGTGGTGGCCAGGCGTCTGGCGGTGGCAGTGGTCACACTGCGCTGAAGATTGGAATCAGCCATAATTGTTTAGTTTTTAATGTTTAATATTTTACTTTTTTATGATCACTTTATGTGTCGTTCCTTCCACGTGTTCGACTGAGAGGACGTTGTAGCCCTGCTCCTTGGCATTGCGGGGGACGTTGTCGAGCGGTTCGCCCTCAGAAAGCAGCACTTCGAGCGTGTCGCCTGGCTGGAGTCGCGAAAGCTCAATCTTGGTCTTGACGAAGGTCATCGGGCAGTGCTCCTTCGTAATGTCTAAGACGTGAGACCCACCCCCCGGCCCCTCCCTGTGAGGGAGGGGAGCAGATACCTTGTTTGCTGAATTGTTTTCTTTTGTTGCCATAATACTTAACTTTTTATTGTCTCTTGGTAATTACTCCCCTCCCTCACAGGGAGGGGTTGGGGGAGGGTCTATATAAACAACGTTTGCCCGCCCTCGCTGAGGTTGAGGAACGAGGCCACGCCGAGGACGTCCTTCACCTCTGGGATGAGATCCTCTTTCTTCAGGCCGAGCACGTGCATCGCCATCTCGCAGGCGTAGAGGTTGATGCCGAGGGCCTTGGCTGCCTCCACCAGTTCTTCGAGTGTAGCCACGTTGTTCTTGCGCATCAGGTGGCGGAATATCTTCGGGCCAGCGCCAAGGAAGTTGAAGCGGCTCGTTGGGGTGACTTTCAGGCCCCCCATCATGAAGCCAAAAGTCTTCGTCAGCCAGTTGCCGCCCGTGAAGCTGCGGCCCTGCTTCTGCTTGATGGCGTCGAGCCCCCAGAAGGTGAAGAAGATATTCACCTCGTAGCCTACGGCTGCTGCGCCCGTACCTAAAGTGAATACTGCGGTGAGCTTGTCGAAATCGCCACTAAAAGCGATGATGCTCAGTTTCTTTGTCTCTGCCATAGTCATGCTCTCTCAAAGTTATACATTTGCGTGCTCAGATAGCGCTCGCCAGTGTCGGGTAGCAGCACCACGATGTTCTTTCCCGTGTTCTCGGGGCGGCGGGCAAGCTTGATGGCGGCGGCGGCAGCGGCTCCACTGGAGATTCCCGTCAGCACGCCATCCTTAGTGGCTAATAAGCGCCCCACGGCGAAGGCTTCATCGTCCTTGATGCGCAGAATCTCGTCGTAGATGGTTGTGTCGAGCACCTTCGGCTGGAAGCCGGCGCCAATGCCCTGTATCTTATGGGGTCCTGGCTTTTCGCCACTCAGCACCGACGAGGTGTAAGGCTCCACGCCCACAATCTTTACTTTCTTGTTGTATGCCTTCAGTGTCTGGCCTACGCCAGTGATGGTGCCGCCCGTGCCGATGCCGGCCACGAAGATGTCCACCTTGCCGTCGGTGTCGCGCCAGATCTCCTCGGCTGTCGTGTGGCGGTGCACCTCGGGGTTGGCGGGATTCTCAAACTGCTGGGGGATGTAGGCGTTGCCTATCTCCGCTTTCAGCTCCTGCGCTTTGCTAATGGCTCCGGCCATGCCTTCGTAGGCCGGTGTCAGCACCAACTCTGCACCGAGTGACTTCAACAGTGTCCTTCGCTCTATCGACATCGCATCAGGCATCGTCAGGATGAGGCGATAGCCCCGGATGGCGGCGATGAATGCCAGGCCGATGCCGGTGTTTCCGCTCGTTGGCTCAATGATGGTGGTGCCGGGGCCGAGCAGTCCCTTGTGCTCCGCTCGCTCAATGAGCGCCAGTGCCGTTCGGTCCTTCACGCTCCGTGCAGGATTCAGGTATTCCAACTTGGCAATCACCCGTGCCTTGAGCTTCAGTTCGCGTTCCGTTCCCGAAAGTTCTACCAGCGGCGTGCTGCCGATTAAATCAATCAGACTATGAGCTATCTGTGCCATATATGTTTATGAATTTAATGCTTGTTGAATGTCGTCAAGAATATCCTCTGGCGACTCTAATCCCACTGAAAGGCGGATGGTGGTCTGGCGCACGTTCATCTGCTCTAATTGCCGCTCAGGGAAAAGTCCAAAGATGGTGGAGGCGGGATGGATGGCCAGCGTGCGACTGTCGAAGAGGTTTGTGGCGCGGTGTACGAGCCGCAACCGATTCAAGAACTCGAAGCACGACGCTTTCGAAGCGAGGTCGAAGGTGAGCATCGCTCCTGCCGTCTGTCCGAACTGCTGCTGCGCCAGGGCATGGTAGGGATGATCCTCCAATCCTACATAGTTCACGCCGATGATGCCCTTCACACTCCTCAGGGCCTCTGCCAGCCACAGCGCGTTGGCTGCCTGTCGCTGGTAGCGCACGTCGAGTGTTTCCAGTCCCAGCGTCTGCATGTAGGCCGTCTGTGGCGTCATATACACGCCGAGGTTGATGAGCAAATCGTACTTCACACGCTGGTTGATCAAGGGGAACGTGCCGTAGTCGATGATCAGTCCGCCCAACGACGTGCCGCCACCAGAGATATACTTTGTGCTCGACACCACTTCAACGTCTACGCCCAGTGCCTTGAGGTTCGTCTCCGTGAAGGGAATCACCGTCGAGTCGGCAATCACGGGTACTCCTTTCCTGTGGGCGATGTCGGCGATGGCCTTCAAGTCTGCCACCTCCAACTGCGGATTCGTCATGATCTCCAAGAACACACAAGCCGTCTGCTCGTCGATGGCTTTCTCCACCACCTCCAGGTCGGTGAGGTCGCGCAGTCGGGGTTTGATGCCGAGTCGCAGCAGCGTGCCGCTGATGAGAGCCAGCGTGTTGCCAAACAGGTGGCGCGAGGTGACGATGTTCTTTCCCTGTGCCACCACAGCCAGCAGCGCCGTGCTGATGGCCGCCATGCCCGAGTTGAATGCTGTCACATGCTCCGCCCCTGTCAGTGCCTTCACCCGCTGCTCGAACTGAGTCACCGTGGGGTTGGCAATGCGGGCGTAGTCGGGGGCCTTGATGCGGTTGCAGAAGGCATCGCTCATCGTCTGCGCATCCTCAAACTCGAACGACACATTATTGTATATAGGTACTGCCAGCGACCCGTAAGCATCGCGACGCACGTAGGGGGTATGGATGGCTATCGTCTGTTTTTTCATTACTGTGTTGCATTCTTGGGTGCAAAGGTACTACATTTGGAGATATTCTCCAAACTTGAGGCTAAATACGGAATTTTTTCCTGCTTTATGCCAGATGCGTTTGTTTTTATTCTAAATCGAACGGCAAAAGGCAGCCCATTTAGAATATAATTCTGTAAAAGAAAAAGGAACAAATGGATAGGACGATCTGTGACTAATTCTTCAGTAAAAAGAGAAATGTTTTTTTATTTATCAAAGATGCATGAAATACTTCCAATCAAAATAGTTTAGGTTTACGTTCACTCATGTATATAAAGCTCCTCTAAACTTTAAGATTAAACCTTCATTCTCATGATTTGGGTTTACTATACCTTATCATATATATAAGAACATCTAAACTTAAACCTAAACCTCTGGCATTGAGACCCATCCGTTTTTCTTTTAATCGAAACAAGAAATTGGTAACTGGATGTGGCTTTTGCCTTAATTTATATTAAAAACAAACACATTCTGCAAGAAAAACGTGCAAAATGAGTGTAAAGTCAGAAGAATTTGCTAACTTTGCAAACTAAGTTTGCAGAACGTGTTTTTGGAGGCTGTTTCTTCGGGGCATGTGAAGCATTGACAGTTAAGGATTGTGAGACGTAAGGTCGAGCAATTTAGTGTAAAACAAAAATAGAAATAATAACAAAAAAAATGAAAATTCTGCTCCTAAAACACGTTGCAAGCGTGTAAAAACGCGCAGAATGTGTCGGATTTAAGGTGCCAGTACTTTACGCTAAACCTGTAAGTGACTGATTATCAACATCTGTTAGCCGCCGTCCAGGCAGCTGTAGAGGAATAAACGACAGAATGCTGATAATTAGTGAAATACGAGGCAAGGACTTGGAAAACAGGTTCTTGCCTCGGTTCTTTTTGCTTACATTCTGCACGTTACGTGTGCAGAACGTGTTGGCTAAGTACCCCAATTTGTTGACCAAATTTTTAGGGGATGTTGACCAAGCAAAAAAAAGGATTCTGCAAAAACATCGGAAAATACCCTTGGAAAAGTCGGTAAGACGCTTTCTTCCGATGATTGTACTCACTTTATTTTGGTTGAAGACTCAGGCGGTACTCACTGGGCGACTGGCCAAGATGCTTCGTACAATAGCGGCTGAAATAGGATAGGGTAGTGAAATTCATCAGTTCGGCTATTTGGGTGAGCGATAGCCGTTCATCATTCAGATGGCTTTTTAGGATGGGGATGGTGTAGCGGTCGATATACGAAGTTACGCTATGTCCCGTCACACGCTTAATGGTGGCTGAGAGATACTTTGGCGATACGGTCAGCCGCTCGGCATAGTAGCGCACCTCACGCTCCGTCTGGCTGATGCCAGTGGCGAGCAGAGCCATCAGTTGTTTCACAATATACCCCGTACGGTCGGTATGGTTCTCCGTAGCGTCACGCTGGGCATGCGCCTCGAAAATGTCGTACATCATCGTCAGGCACAGGCTGCCCATCAGCTCGCGGTAGAACATCAGATGGCGCTCCTCCAGACGGGTGCGCAGGCGGTGGAAGTCGGCAAGGATGTGCGCCGCCTGTTTGTCTGTGAGCGCGATGACCGGATTTTGGTTCAGCGAGATGCTGCCCCCGATGCTGTAGTTGTTCGACGGCAGCAGGCTCTGCAGGAACTTATAGTCGGCGGCAAACCATTCTACCTGCAGGTCGGCATGGGCGGCCAGGTTCTTCACCTTGTGGGGCATGGGAATCACCACCAGGTCGTTCTTCACGATGTGGTAGCACCGCTCATTAAACACAAAACTGCCCTCGCCAGCCGTGCAGAGCAGGTGCATGCAGGTGTGGCTCAGTTCATGGGCATTCATCCCGTAGAAATCTGTGGAATATAGGAAATCGACGTTCATGTTTTTGTCATTTGGGTGCGAAGATACGCATAATTTATGATACAAACAAACGATTTCGGCAAAAAGTGAAAGTAATAGCGCTATTTGTGTAACAAATATATCGAAAAATCATCGTAACTTTGCAGTCGAAATAAACGAGCAAAGATATGACCATTTTCGAGCAATTACGTTCCGGGGCTGACGTCGATATGGCGACGCCCGAGTATGCAGAGGCCATCCGTCACATGACCGACTGCGCCAACATCTGTTTCAAAATCAACACTACGGCTCCTGTGCCAGAGCAGATTCGCCCCCTGGAGGAGGAGCTGTTTGGTGACGAGTTGGATGCAACGAGCTATCTGATGCCGCCGCTGCAGATTGACTTCGCCTGTCAGATGAAGATTGGCAAGGGTGTGTTCGTGAACCACTCGCTGACCTGCATGGCTGCTGGTGGCATCACCATCGACGACGGGGTGATGATAGGTCCCAACGTGCGCATCGTCACCGACAACCACGACTTCCAGAACCGCATGGTGCTGCGCTGCAAACCCGTCCACATCGGCCGCAACGCTTGGATTGGCGTGGGAGCCATCATCCTGCCTGGCGTCACCATCGGCGAGAATGCCGTTGTGGCTGCTGGAGCCGTCGTCACCAAGGACGTAGCGCCAAATGCTATTGTGGGTGGCAATCCTGCAAAGTTGATAAAAAGCCTCGCCCCCAGTCCCTCTCCAAAGGGCGAGGAGAGTAAATAGAAACAACAAATAATTATAAAAAGTATGATAATATTCGACAGAAACGAGAAGAAACAAGTTGTGGCACTCTTGGGTGCCGGTAGTATGGGAACCGCCATCGTGCGTCGTATTGGTGCAGGTAAGAAAATCCTGTTGGGCGACATCAGCGAGCAGGCATTAGAGCGCGTCGGTGACGATTTTCGGCGTTGTGGCTATGACGTAGAGACCATCCAGGTGAATGCCTTGCAGAAGGAAAGTGTGGAGGCATTTGCACGGAAAGCCGCAGAGTTCGGTCCCGTGATGTATTTCATCGACACGGCGGGCGCTTCGCCCAATCAGGCCACCCCTGAACATATCGTTGACCTCGACATGGTGGGCACGGGCTATGCCGTGGATGCCTTCGGCGAGGTGATGGCCGAGGGTGGGGCAGGGCTCATCATCTCGAGTCAGGCTGCCTATATGTATCCCATCCCCAACGACATCGAGTTGCAACTGGTGAACACGCCGACCGCTCAGCTGAAAGCCGTTCCGTTCGTCAAGGAAGTTGCCATGCAGAACAGCGGCTTTGCCTACATGATTGCCAAGCGCATGAACCACCTGCAGGCACAGCGTGCCGCAGCCACCTCGTGGCGCAAGCGTCGTGCGCGTATCAATACCATCTCGCCGGGTGTCATCGTCACCCCGCTGGCCTACGATGAGTTCAACTCCAACGGCGAGGGCTACCAGCGCATGATCGACGCCTCTGCTGCCCAGCGCACAGGCACCAGCGACGAGATTGCCGAGGCTGCAGCCTTCCTGCTGGGTGAGCATGCCAAGTTCATCACCGGCACCGACCTGCTCATCGACGGTGGCGTGATTGCTGCCATCCGCACAGGAGAATATCAGTTAGGATAAACAAACATCAATATGAACATCAAGAGTATTATCGCAGCCGTCATCAGCCTGCTCATATCCACGGCATGCAGCGGCGGCGCAAAACAGGAGGAAGTTATGAACAAGGATGGAAAGAGCATCGTAGTGTTCTTCTCGCATGCGGGAGATAACTACGCAGTAGGAAACATCGAGGTGGGCAACACGAAGATTGTTGCCGATTATATTACCGAGCTGACGGGTGCAGAGCAGTTCGAAATCGTGACGCACAAGTACGACGGTATGGCTTACAACCCACTCATCAAACTGGCACAAGAAGAGGCCAAGAACGGCGAGTTGCCTGAGTATGAGGGCGACGTGGACCTGAGTGGCTATGACACCGTGTTCATCGGCGGCCCCGTGTGGTGGGGCACCTATCCGCAGGTGATGTTCACGTTCTTCAAGAAGCATGCCAGCGACCTGAAGGGCAAGACTGTCATTCCCTTCACCACCCACGAGGGCTCTGGCTTGGCCAACTGCGTGGAGGACGTAAAGGCTGCATTCCCCGGTGCCAACGTCCAGAGGGGCTTCAGCATCTACGGTCACGAGGTGCGCACAGAGAAAGCGAAAGTAGAGAAGTGGCTCAAGGGAATGAAGAGCGAAAAATGAATTTCTTGCGTCCCGTTGGTTCTTTCAGTCATTTCCCTTTATGAAAGCGGCGAAGCCGAGCGGCAAGCGGCAGAACTAAGCGGCTACCGCAGTACGATAAGCAGAAAAGAATTCGTGTAATTAGTGAAATTCGTTGTAAAAAACTATATGGAGTATATTAAACTATCAAACGGCGTTGAGATGCCGACCTTGGGCTACGGCGTGTTCCTGGTGAGCCCTGACGAGTGTGAACGTTGCGTGACGGATGCGCTGAGCGTGGGCTATCGGCTGATAGACACGGCACAGGCCTATCAGAACGAGGAAG
>JAFWQT010000045.1 GCA_017508965.1 Prevotella sp.
CTTCATGGCCTTCTTTGCCCACACACCGGTGTTCAGATAAGCGGCCTTCTTGATCAGGAAGTTGTAGGGAATCATACAGAATTCCAGGGAGGCACCACCACCGAGGAACAGCACCTTGTAACCATCGGGCACGTTGAGCAGTTCCTTCACGAGTGCTTCAGCCTCGTCAACAACAGGTTGGAAATCCTTAGCGCGGTGGCTGATCTCAGCGAGAGAAAGGCCGCTGCCATTGAAGTCTAAAATCTGCTTGGCTGTATTCTCAATGACCACACGTGGAAGCATCGAGGGACCAGCATTAAAGTTGTACTTCTTCATTTGAAATTATCGTTTATTGTTTAATATGTATTGTTTCTTAAAAACGGGTGCGAAATTACAATAATTCTGCAAGATTGCCAAATATTTTATCACAAATTATAATTATTATCAAATTATCATGGCAATTTGTCATTTGGGAATGACACTTTAGAGGGTTTCCGCAAACATTGCCGGAAGCATTATCTCACCTCTTCGACAATAGTCTTCACGCCCTTTATCTTCTCTACGCTGACATTTCTCAGCAGCATATCCAGCTTTTCACGTTTCACAGCAGCATAGCAATAGCGGTCGTTTACATCAATTCGTCCGATTTCATCGCTCTTCAATCCCCCTTTTTTGCAAAGGAAACCCACAATGTCGCCTTTCGAAATTTTGTCTTTTTTGCCCTTCCCGATATAGACGGTCGACATCCGGGGCTGTGCCGGCTCAGGCAAATCCGCTGGAATTTGATAGGTTTCCACGTCGCCTTTCACGTATTCTGGAATAAATTCCTCTGGTCCAAGTACAAAGAATGTACGTCCGGACTTGTCCCAACGGCCCGTTCTTCCCACTCGGTGCACATAGCCTTCAGCCCCTAACGGAATATGATAGTGGATGATGTTTTGAATGTCAGGGATATCAAGTCCGCGGCTGGCTAAATCCGTACAAACCAGAATGTTGGAAGATGCATTCGAGAATCGGTAGAGAGCCGCCTCACGCTCCTTCTGCTCCAGACCTCCATGGAAGGCGCTTGTGGTGAAACCACACTTACGGAGATATTGGTCGGTCCGCTCTACGCTGTCGCGGTAATTGAGGAAAACTATGCTGCTCTCGTTGCCAAGACTCCTGAGCAGACAGGCCAGCGATTCGAGTTTGTCCTTCACGGGACTTTCCACCTTATATATAATAATACGTTGGGGAATCTGTTCTTCATCGACAAGAAAGTTCAGCCGGCGTATTTTTCCCATCCTGACAAATTGCGGAATCTCTTCGGCATCGGTAGCCGACAACAGCACATGTTGTTCTGCATGACGCAGTTTTCCCATCAATCTGCTCATCTCGTCACGGAACCCCATCTCCAGACATTTGTCGAATTCATCGATTACGACAGATTTTACAAATAAAGACGAGATATTCCCCTTGTCCAGATGATCATTGATTCGGCCCGGGGTGGCAAATACAACCTGCGGTCTTATTTCGCGCATCTGGCGGTGTTCGTCCATTGTCGCCCTTCCGCCATACAGGGCCATCGACCGGAGTCCGCAACCCAAATTCTTTAAAACGGTCTGTGACTGAAGTGCAAGTTCACGTCCGGGAACAACCACGACAACCTGAACCTGTGAAAGACTGGTATCAACTTTCTCAATAAGCGGCAGCAGATAGGCCAACGTCTTGCCACTACCCGTAGGCGAGAGAATCACCACATCGTCGGTTCCCTCACCTATCGTTTTAATGGCTTTCTTTTGCATCGGATTCAGTTCCGCGAAGCCAAGTTTTTCGAGCGTTCTGTCTATATCCATCTTTTTTGCTTGCAAAAGTAATCAAAAAAACTGGAATTACCATCAAATCATTTATTTTTCACGACTAAAATAAGCCGTGTAAATGAACACTTCTGCAAACGTTTTCGTAAGCAAAAGCATTGTTTTACAACAATATATCGTTTTAATTTGGTATATTTGCAGCAGAATTCATGATGTATAACTATAAAACAGATAACAACAATAACTTTAACTTATATGCGCAAACAACTACTTTCAATTTGTCTCGCCTTGCTAAGCACAGGTTTCGCTTGGGCCGATGACACCCAAACCGTGACTATCAACGGCAGAGACGTTGCTAAAACCGTAAAAAAAATCACTTTTTCGGGTGACAACATTATCTTACATTATGCCGACGGTACAACGGAATCCACTACCGATATGGAACTCGTCACGATTACTTTTAAGACTAGTCCGACTGGCATTTCAAAGCCCAACGTGGCACTCGACACTAATGCAGAATGGTATGACCTATCCGGACGCCGCCTGAACGGTGTTCCAGCAACGAGTGGTACATACATTAAACGTACAGCAAGCAAAACCATTAAAGTTCAGAAGTAAGCTATGAAGAAGATATTATTTTCGCTGATTGCACTAATGTGCGCAATCGGTGCCAATGCTGATACAGTATGGGACTTTGGATATGTAAATGATGCTGACTATGCAGCCATGGGTAACGACCCGACAAACTGGACAAAGGACAGCAGCGTGGACCGTTACGGCAATGCTAAGGCTTTGGATAATGCCCGGCTTATGGCGGGCGATTCTGAGCTGGACTTTGCCAAAGGCATCCTGTTTACGGTTTCTAAGGCTGACGGCATCAGAATCGACAGGGCTAACAAAAGGCTTGGTTTGAACGGTTCTGGAATTATAGTTACCATCCCAAACCTGAAGAAAGGACAGCAAATCAAGGTTGTGTCTAGAATCGGCAACAAGACCGGAACGAACCGATATTTGGAGGCCACAACTAATCTGACGGTAAAAAGCGGTTTTGCTCCTCACGATAAAGACGAACAAATCACAAACGAGGCAACCGTCTCCGAAGACGGCAACATATCCTTCACTACTAAGGAAGGTGGCGTCAATTTGTTCTCCATCACAATTACTGATGCGGGTGCTGGCGAAGGTGGCAATACCGATCCATCGACAAATGACGTTATCAACAATGCCGTTCCTGTAAATACGAACAAGAATCAGGCTGTGCTGACATTGGCTAATGGCGACAAGAAATATTACGACACAGAGTCGCTCTCCAGCATAGACATAGATAATGAGACTAATCAGATCAATATGGTTCCCGCTTCAGGTGACGCCGACATTTACTATGGAACCGTGGCAGGACTTTCATTCAGCAAGAAGGCAGAAAGCGGATCAGAAGGTGACTATGATAATGTTGAAGGAAAGATAAACATAACCGAAGCTAAAGGATGGATGGAATCTGCCTACGTGAAATGGACACCATTCTCCGAAGCCTCTTCGTATATAGTATATATAAAAGGTGGACAATACAATGAGTGGACAAAACTCGACGACCAACTCGTACGCGACTATGGCACCTATGGCCGGGCAGATGCGGTAGGATTGCTGGCCGGAAGCGATTATGCATTCAAAGTGGTTCCCTTATTAGGTAGTGCAGGCACTCCCAGTGAAAACAATGCCAATGAAGCCTCAGGAATCAGCGTAAGGAACTACGACCGTACAGGCTATGCTCATTTCAACTATAGTGGTGTAGGTGCTTACGATGATAACGGACAGCTGAAAAGCGGTGCCAAGGTATTATATGTGACAAAGAACACGGCCAATACCATTAGCACCAGCGTAACAACGGACAGTAAGGGAGGAAAAACTGCATGTACAGGAATTCAGGCAATTATTGACGCTTACCAAAAAGGATACGACACAACCCCAATTGCATTCCGATTCGTAGGTCTGCTCACCCTTAGCGACATTGGGTCTTATAGCAGTTCAGAAGAAGGTTTGCAGATTAAAGGTAGGAATGCAGATAGCGAACTGAACTTCACTTTTGAGGGAATCGGCGACGATGCCACAATAAAGGGATTTGGTTTCCTCGTGCGTAATGCGAAGAGCGTAGAGTTCCGCAATTTCGCCATAATGCGCTGCATGGACGACGGAATTTCACTCGATACTGACAACTCCAACATCTGGATTCACAATATGGATATGTTCTATGGCAAACACGGCAGCGGTGACCACGTCAAGGGTGACGGTGCCATCGACGTAAAGTCCGATTCTAAATACGTGACCGTAAGTTACTGCCGCCATTGGGATACAGGCAAGTCGAACATGTTCGGAATGAAGGGTGAAAGCGGTCCCAACTATATCAGTTACCATCACAATTGGTTCGACCACTCTGATTCTCGTCATCCGCGTGTGCGTACAATGACAGTTCACGTCTACAACAACTTCTTTGACAACGTGGCCAAGTATGGTGTTGGAGCAACAACGGGAGCAAGTGTTTTCGTGGAAAACAACTATTTCCTGAAGACAAAGAAACCAATTCTCTCTTCACAGCAGGGCACTGATGCTCAGGGCGACGGCACTTTCTCTGGCGAAAACGGTGGTATGATCAAGGCCTACGGAAACTATATCGACCGTTCGATTGCCAATTTCAAGTACTATACACAGAAAAATCCCGCCAGCACAGGATACGATGCCTATGAGACAGACAGCCGCGACGAGCAGGTGCCTTCTACTGAAGTCACAAAGGCAGGTGGAACAAGCTACAACAACTTCGACACCAATCCTAGCCTCATCTATGCTTACACGCCCGATGCAGCCGACGAAGTTCCCGCTATCGTGACGGGTTTCTATGGTGCAGGCCGTCTCAACCATGGAGACTTCACTTACACATTCAATGACAATGTGGGCAACGACAATTCTGACTCTGCCTACGATAGTATACTTGGATCTCTTCTTGACAATTACACCTCTAGCCTTATCGGCATATTCGGCGATGAAAATTCTTCAAGCGGTGAACAAGGCGGAGGCAGCGAAGGAGGAAATACTGGCGACAATACCGGCGGTGAAACCGGAGGGACAACCATATCCACTGCAGTTGAATGCAATTTCGCTGGTAATGCCCCATCAAGCAGTCTCTTCTCTATTAACGGTAATTACAGCACATCAAAAGGAACAGCAACTGTCAACGGAACCACTTATAGCACCTGCCTGAAGATGGAGTCGAGCACCAGTATTAAGTTCACGATTGAAAAAGCAATGAAACTGACGCTTGTGTTTGCTTCAACCGAAACAGGAAAAAGAGTAAAGGTAGACGGAACCAATTACACGACTGACGGCAATGCCGTAGTAACTGTTGACTTAGCAGCCGGTACTCATGAAATAACAAAAGGAGATTCCATCAACCTATTCTTTATTGGACTTTCTGAATAAAGCAACATATTTCATTAAGTATATAAACGACGGATGGCATTAGGATGAAATGTTATCCGTCGTTTTTGATTTGTTAGAATAATACATCCAATGGCCATTAATCTGGCTGAAAGAACTGGTTTGCCAAAGGCAAAAGACATCATCATTCTAAAGTTTTTTAAAAAAAAAGTAGGTTTTATTTGGAAGTTTCAAAAAAACGCCGTACCTTTGCACCCGCATTCGAGAAAAATGCACCCGTAGCTCAGTTGGTAGAGCACCTGACTCTTAATCAGGGTGTCCAGGGTTCGAACCCCTGCGGGTGTACTAAGAGAAAGAGAAATCTTTCTCTTTTTTATTGATATTTAGCTATAAATCAAGAAAAAATCAAGAAAAAACTTCTTATCTCAATTTTTATTATTAACTTTGCACCGCTTATTACGGATTGCCAATCCGTAGTGAAAAATTTACGAATTAAACTCAACAAATAAATGGCAGAAGAAACAACATCAGTTCAGAAAGAACAAGAACCACTCGTAGAAGAACAGTCGTTCTTCAGTCTTGAGTCTATTTTTAGAATGCTGGTACTTAACTGGCAGTGGTTTGCGTTGAGCCTTATCATCGCATTAGGTATAGCTTTCCTGTATCTTCGCTACACCAAACCCGTGTATAACACCTACACGAAGATTATGGTAAAAGGAGGGGAAAGCAAAGGTAGTAAAGCAAGTCAGGCTCTAACTATTGGTGACATTATTCAGAATTATGGTCTTTCCAATGAAAGACAGATTTTGAAATCTTCAACTACTGCAGCTGAAGTCGTCCGTGACTTGAAACTATATGTCACATACACCCTGGAAGGACGTGTACTCGACCGCATTCTTTATAAGAATCAGGAAATCCTTGTTGATATGGATGAGGCCCACGTAGAAAAGCTCAACACCCCTGTGTATTTGAAATTAGAGAAAGAAAAGGGCAATTACCATATTACAGGTACCTATCGAGTTCCCATTGATGAACTGAATTCTTCGGCTCCATATGGTATTGACCAGACGATCAAATCCTTCCCTGCAACAATTAAGACTAAGGCCGGTACAATCACCGTTTTCAAAAATCCAGCCCCTGTTACTACAAAAATGCAGGATGGCCAGGTTATCAACATTTCTATTAATTCTCCTATGAATGTTGGTAAGAGCTATGCTGCTAGACTGAACGTGGTTAGTAATGAAGGTTCCGATGTTCTTACACTGAGCATTAATGACGAGAACACAACTCGTGCAGTTGATTACTTGAATCAGATGTTTATCGTTTATAACCGTTTGGCTAACGAAGACAAGAATGATGTTGCTCGCCGCACTGAGGCCTTCATCAATGAGCGTTTGGAAAAGATTAACGGAGAATTGAATGCAACGGATAGTGAACTTGAAAGCTACAAGCGCCGCAACGGTCTTGTGAACCTCCGTTCTGATGCAGGTCAGTCAGCAGGAAACCAAGATGAATATGAGAAGAGGCTTAGTGATGCTAACACCCAAATTCAGTTGATTAATACGTATCGTCAGTATATCAACAAACCTACAAACAAAGGTCAGATTATGCCATCAAACGTTGGTTTGAATGATGGTCAGACAGGGCATCTTGTAACAGAATATAATCAGCGCGTGCTAGAGCGTAACCGCCTGTTGCGTTCTGCTTCTGAGCAGAGTCCTGCCGTACAGAAACTGAATGCAGAAATCGACGATCTCTACCAGAGCGTACAGCAGAGTCTTACCAATGCCTATCAGCATAACATGCAGACAGCTCAGATTCAGCGTAATGCTATATCTTCACAGTTGGGACGCTATACAGGCGAAATCAACAAGACACCTGAGCAGGAACGTATTCTTACGCAGATTGGTCGCCAGCAAGAAGTTCGTAGCGGTCTTTATCTGATGTTGCTGCAGAAACGTGAAGAAAACTCAATCTCACTTTCAGCAACTGCTAACAAGGCTAACATGATTGAGGTTCCTCTCTTCGGCGGAAAAGTGAGTCCCAAAAACAATATGGTATATCTCACGGCTCTCGGTATAGGACTTTTGCTGCCCGCATTGATTATGTTTGTCCTTTCACTTCTGCGTTACCGAATTGAAGGCCACGACGACGTGATGAGACTTACAGCTCTGCCTATTCTTGCCGATGTTGCCATCGCCAGCGATACCGCTAAGACAAAGGCCGACATTGTGGTGCACGAGAACAAGAACAACCAGATGGAGGAAATCTTCCGATCAATGCGAACGAATCTGCAATTTATGCTTAAGGAAAATGACAAAGTCGTCATGTTTACTTCAACCACATCAGGTGAAGGTAAGACATTCAACTGTGCCAACCTTGCGGTTTCCTTCGCACTCCTCGGCAAGAAAGTAATTATTGTAGGTCTTGATATTCGTAAACCGCGTCTTGCTGAGCTTTTCGAAATCAACAACCACCACAATGGTATTACACCGCTTCTCACTTTGGAAGAACCTAAATGGAGCGACATTGCAGAGCAGATCCTGCCATCGGGTGTAAACAAGAACCTCGACCTGTTGATGGCTGGTCCTGTTCCTCCCAACCCTGCCGAGTTGATGGCTCGTCCTTCGCTGGATGTCATCTTCAAAATACTTCGCGACAAGTACGATTACATCCTTGTTGATACGGCACCTGTAGGTCTGGTTACCGATACATTGCAGGTGGGTCGTGTTGCCGATGCAACTATCTATATGTGTCGTGCAGACTTCACGGCTAAATCTTCTTTCGAGCTCATTAACGGTCTTGCCAACGAAGAAAAGCTTCCCAACATGGCAATGGTTATCAATGGTATTGACATGTCTAAGAAGAAGTACGGCTACTACTATGGTTACGGACGTTACGGAAAGTATGGCAGATACGGACGTTACAGCAGCTATGGCAAGTACGGACGCTATGGTTATGGTCGTTACGGCTACGGACGCTATGGTTCTTATGGCAGCTATGGTCAGTATGGTAACTATAGCCAGAGTCACTATGGTAATAAGGCTGACGACTCTATTAAACTTAAATAATTAAGACATGACAATTGCAGTTGATTTTGACGGCACTATTGTAACCCACGAATATCCTGAGATTGGCAAGGAACTCCCTTTTGCCACGGATACGCTTAAACTTCTGATTAAAGAGGGACACAAGATTATCCTGTGGAGCGTTCGTGAAGACAAATTACTTGACGATGCCGTGAACTGGTGTCGAGAACGTGGTGTGGAATTCTATGCCATCAACCGCGACTATCCAGAAGAAACAACTGAAAACAACAACCACTTCTCCAGAAAGCTCAAGGTTGACATGTTCATCGACGATCGAAATATTGGTGGTATTCCCGACTGGGGAACGATTTACCGCATGATTTCCCACCATATGACGCTGACCGACATCATCCGAGAACGGCTTGGAGAACTCAATCAGAATGACCATCCAAAGAAAAAATGGTGGCAATTCTAATAAAAGCACAGGGGATGTTTCTTAATTGAAGCATCCCCTGTTTCATATCTAAGGAATCGATTATCGCGTACTAATTTGAAGTACATTTTCTATTTTTCGCTTCGGACAATTAACACGTAAAAAAATAGTTCCAGCGGTCTCTGATGACCTAACAGCCACAACCAATTGACCACCAAACAATTTCATCTTTGGTTGCGTGAAAGGTTCAAGACTCGTTGCATCACCATTACAAACTGCCATAAAACTTCCCTCCCCTTCTACACTCACCTCGATGTCATCATCGGATGTAGCACAAAGGTTTCCCTTATCATCGGTCATGCTAACTATAACAAACGCCAAGTCATCACCATCAGCTTTCAGGGAAGTTCTGTCTGCCTCTAGTTTAAGGGCAAAAGGTTTTCCTGAGGTATTGACAGTTTTCTCTCCAGCAGGCTTGCCATCCTTGTCGAATACTACAACTTTCAGTTCGCCCGGCTGATACTTAATATCAGGCCATATCAGGCGATAACGGTTTAGGTCGGGCGAGGCAGGCTCAAGAGAAGAAGGACCATCCTTAGACTTAAATGCTTTTCCCTGACTGACTCCATTAACAAAGAGTTCTGCTGAACCATAATCCGTATAGCACATCACCGGAGTAACCTTTCCTTTTCGCGACGGCCAAGTCCAATGAGGAAGCAAATGAATTGTATGCTCATCCTTCCTCCATTGTGAACGATAGAGATAGTAGCGGTCTTTGGGTAATCCTGCCAAATCGCAGATGCCAAAATAGCTACTACGCGATGGCCAATATTCATCATATGGAGTTGGCTCGCCAAGATAGTCGAAACCAGTCCACACAAACTGACCAATGGTATAATCCAAGTCATCCATTGCGGCGAAATCAGATTCCGGCAAATTGCTCCAAGAGCAATACTGAGTATCATAACTGGTACATTGGCCATCAGGCGACAGTTCCTTGTCCGTCACAACAACAGGAAACTTATACACGCCACGGGAACTAACCGTGGAAGCTGTTTCCGAACCAAGCAAGAAGCCTTTGGGCAACTGACCAATACTCTTGGGATAATTAAAGACGCGGTAATTAAATCCCGGTACATCCATCACCTGCGCGAAACCACTCTTCAGCGCGTTCTCGGCCTTATCCATGCCTTGCGTAACAGGGCGAGTCTCATCCAACTGATGACACAGTTCTTGAAGATGTTCCGAAATCTTTCTCCCTTCCTCACTCCATTGCTCAGGAATCTCGTTTCCGATGCTCCACATCACGATGCTCGGATGATTACGGTTCACACGAACCAGATTTTCAATGTCCCTGTCAGACCATTCGTCAAAGAAACGTGCATAGCCATTCTTGCATTTGGGGTATCGCCACATGTCGAAACTTTCTGCCATCACCATCATGCCCATAGAGTCGCAAATTTCTATCTGCCACTGAGAAGGCATATTGTGAGCAGTACGTATAGCATCGGCACCCATTTCTTTCATCAGCCTAATCTGGCGAGCCAAAGCCGCCTTATTGACTGCTGCTCCAAGCGGACCTAAATCATGGTGCAAACAAACACCCTTCAATTTTCTTGTCACTCCATTTAGTTGGAAGCCTCCTTCCTTGCTAACCTTTACCGTTCTGATGCCGGTATTAAACACATAATGGTCAATCATGCGGTTTGCCTGCATCAACCGTATGTCTGCCTTATATAAATAAGGTGTCTCCGGTGACCACAAGTTCGGCTTTGAAACGTGCATCCTAGTATGCATACCTGAACCCGGCTCTATATCATTACGGGAAGCGGCCACGATGTAGCCTTTGTCGTTAATCAGACTTACTTCCACAGAGAGGTTCTCTTTTTGAAGTTCATTCCACAGGAAACCACAATCCACGTCGATTACCGCTTCATCCCTTTCTATTGAAAAAGTACGAACAAAAACCGACCATTCATCTATGCGCGTTAACGAAGCAGAGCTCAGCGTTACGGGGCGATACAAACCTGCTCCTGGATACCAGCGCGAACTTTCCTCCTTGTTGCTCAGCTTAACAACGATTTCGTTGCTGCCCACTGTCAGCATGGGTGCAATATCTACACGGAACGCATTATAGCCGTATGCCCAAGTGGGACTGCTGTCGCCGGTCTTCGGCAGTCCTATAGCATTTGCGAACTTCCCATTTACATAAACGCGGGGCTCAGCCATTGCTCCATCAAAAACAAGTATATGACTCCTGCCTTTCAGTTGTTCTTCCGTAAATGTCAAACTGGTCTTATACTCACCGTCACCAATCCAGGGAAGCGCACCCGAACGGCCACTCTTTTCCGTAGCCTTCGTTTCGCCGTTCTCCTTGATGGCCACCTGCTGAAGGTCCCACTTTTTGTCGAACGGCCCACTAATAGCCCAGTCATGCGGAACTCTAACCATTTGCCAGTTTTGTCCGTCGCGAGAAAAAGACCATTGTCTTAGCAGCTTGTCACTTCGCTGGGCCTTCACCGAGAGGACTCCCAAGAGCAACAAGGAAAATAAAAAGAAATGTTTTCTCATAATCAGATGCTCAATTCATCAAGAACCTTTATCAGCTTTTTATCAAAAGGCTTGTCAGAACGAATGGCCTCGCTGAAGGGAACATACACCACTTCATTGTAACGGACGCCAATCATCACGTTGCGCTGCCCCTGACGGATGGCCTCGATGGCCCCCACTCCACAACGGCTTGCCAGGATACGGTCGTGAGCCGTGGGACGGCCGCCACGCTGAAGATGGCCAAGAATTGAGACACGTACATCGAATTCGGGGAATTCCTTCTTTACACGATCGGCATAATAGAGAGCACCACACTTAGGACTCTCCGACACAATAACTATACATGATTTCTTCGATTTGCGAATGCCGCGTTCCATGAATCTCGCCAGCTGGTCAACATCGGTAGAATCCTCTGGAATAATGGCGGCCTCAGCTCCGCAGGCGATGGCTGAGTTCTGAGCCAGGAAACCTGCATCGCGCCCCATTACCTCAACAAAGAAAATTCGCTCATGGCTCTGGGCAGTATCACGGATACGGTCCACACATTCCATGATAGTATTCATCGTCGTGTCGTATCCTATCGTAGAGTCCGTACCATAAAGGTCGTTGTCGATGGTACCAGGCAGTCCGATGATAGGCACATCATACTCTTCGGCAAACACTCTCGCACCTGTCAGCGAACCGTTACCACCGATGACCACCAACGCATCGATTTCCTCCTTCTGCATGTTTTCGAAAGCCTTGTCGCGACCTTCCGAAGTCATGAACTCTTTCGAGCGCGCCGTCTTCAGTATCGTTCCTCCAAGATTAATGATTCCCGACACGTTTTCGGTGGTAAAACTCTTTATCTCGCCGTTGATGAGTCCATCCCATCCGCGATAGATACCCTTGATTTTATAGCCGTTGTAGATACCGGCACGTGTCACGGCACGTATGGCCGCATTCATTCCCGGAGCATCACCACCTGAGGTCATGATTCCGATAGTCTTAATTTTTGCCATGATTATTAGGTTTTAATAGTTAGATTTTCTGAAGTTTATCTTAATGCAACAGATACATCACGCCTAGTCCCAGCAACGACGAGAGACACACCATCCAGCCCACATGCCGGAAATACCATCCAATGCGGATACGCTCCATCTTCATCAGCGCAAGTCCTGCCACCGAACCAATCATGAGTACCGAGCCGCCGGCTGCCGTCGCAAATGCAATGATTATCCAATAGATATCGTTCTGGGGAAGGTCCCTGAAGAACGAAATGAAAGACATCGAGGTGGCAAACGAGTCGAGCATCGTGCTCACACATCCCGCTATGCATCCCATTATCCAGGGACTCCCGATATGGTCGTTGCATATACCGGCAAGCCATCCGATGGCACCTGTCTCGTCGACTACCGCTACGGCAAGCATGATGCCCATGATGAAGAGCATCAGCTGAATCACTCCATACTGAAGCGCCAGCGGAACCCGTCGCTGTATCATTTTGTCAACGTCCATCATGCGACGGTTCATCAGCTCGTCAACAATCCACAAAACACTCAGCACACATAAGGCGCCAAGGAAAGGCGAAAGCTTCGTGATGTTATGGAAAGTGGGGATAAACCAGAGTCCGCCGATACCCACCACGAGCATGACAAACCTCTGCCATACTTTCAGGTTCGTATCATCGCCTCTATAGGGCATCGTCCGCCATTGTGAATCGATATGCTCGGGCAATGAGCGAGAGAGCCAGAATGTAGGAATAATCCAGGCGATCAGACAAGGCAGCAGCAACGACATCGAGAAAGTGGTAGCCGTCACCCAGCTGTTCGTCCACAATACCAGTCCCGTGGGATCGCCTATCACGGTCAGCGCTCCGCCGAAATTAGCCGCCAGCACAATTGCCGAACCATAAATCATCCGCTGCGACCGCGAAGGCACCATGTCGTGCATGATAACAAGCATCATGGTCGTCGTGGTAAGGTTGTCAAGATTAGCCGAGATGACAAACGTGGTAATCGTCATAATCCAAAGCAGTTTCCGGCTGTTGCGTGTACGCATGGTTTGCGTGAGGAAGTCGAAGCACCCGTTGTTGTTGAGGATTTCCACTATCGACATCGTTGCCAGCAAGAAAAGCACGATTTCAGCGCCTCGGCCCACGTATTTCAGGAAAATGTTCTGAGCAATGTATTGCTTCACGGCCACACTCGTGGCATTGGCCCCCGAAAGCCATTCGATGTATTCCGAGGGATGCTGGTCCATCACGAAATCAGTTCCATAGCAGATGTAGAGCACCCAACCGAAAGTGCCTGCAAACATGGCTGTGGCGGCCTTGTTGATACGGTTAAAGCTTGATGTGGCTATCAAGACAAAACCTACTAATAATATGGCAACAATTATCAACGTCATAATTACACGCCTACAAAAATAGAAAAAATATCGCGAAACACCTACAAATCCCCTCTATTTTTTCAGTTTATTTATCTTTTGAACCGTCCGGCAAGATTCTGCTTCAGTTTTTTCCAAAGCGAAGTCTTCCTTCGGAGAATCTCAACCGAAACGGCAAGGCTGACCAGCACAAGCACCACGCCCAGCACCCAATAGCTGACGCCACCGAGACAACGCGTCACGAAAAAGCCTGCTATGGCCAGGGGCAGTTGGATGGTCGCATACTTCAGCACCATCGGCGACACCTCGTACTTATAGTGGAAATGCGCAAAAACCCAGATAACGATAATGTCAACCAGTCCTGTCACGAACAGTCCCCATCCTGCTCCCTCAAGTCCCCAGAAGTGATAGCCCAGTATCACGGCCGCCACCATGAGAATGCTGCTGTAGGCCTCGAGTACCAAAAAGATTTTCGAGTCGGCCTTGGCAAGGGTCAGATAGGCCACGGGAAGCTTCATAGCACGCAGATAGAGTGCCAGCACAATCACTTGGGCCATCGGTACGCAAGGCATGAATTTCGATGTGTATAGAATGGGAACCACCAACGGCATGAAAATCATGAACGCCAACAGCATCGGCGCAATCAGCAGCAGCGTGACCTCTATCTGACGGTTAATCATCAGGTTGCATGCCGCTACATCCTTGTTCACTCCCGAGAGACGCGGGAAATAGTCGGTTTCCATGGCCGTGAACACCATTCCGGCGTAGGTCGTAGTAAGCATGAATCCGGCATTGAAGATACCAAGCACCTCCAGACTGGCATACTTGCTGAAATAGGAGCGGATGATGAAGTCGGCACCCGTCGTGAAAAGTCCCGATGCCAGGAAGGCAAGTCCCAGCCGCAGCATCTCGTTCCCTTCTTTAAACACATTATTACGGAACGAAACCTCCAGCGGGAACACTTTTCTGGAATAATGAAGCGTGAACAGCAGCTGCACCAGCACCATCAGCGTCAGGGCAGGAATAATGCCACGCTGACCGAAGTAATAATAAATAGGAACTGAGATAATCAGGGCGGCCACCATGTTCAGCGTTGAAATCAGGGCCACCTGCTTCAGCTGCCTCACGCTCTTAAGTATGGCCATCTCGGTTCCAATCAGCACCATCATGCCCACAATAGGGGCAAGCAGCGCAAAGTGCAACTTGTGAGAGCCCCACGAGAAAGTCAGCACATCGAACGACGAACTCAACAGCAGACAGACCACAACGCCCAGCACGGCAGCCATCAGCGAAAGTGATCGTACCAGCCTCACTATGTTCCGCAGCATTTCCCTATTGCCGCCTTCGTACACTTCCGAAAGCGTCTTCACCGAGCTGGTGGGCAACCCCAGGTTAGTTGCCGACGAGATGAACGAAATGGTAGAGGTGAAAAGAGACACCAGTCCCATACCGCCAGGCCCCAGAATGAGCGCCACCAGTTTGGTGCGCACAATGCCTATCAGGATGTTCAGTCCCTGCATACCTCCGAACAATCCGGTGTATTTCAGTATATGGGTATAGCTGCTTTGGTGCTCTTTATTTTCCATTTTGAAAATAAAACGCACAATTCGGGCATTTATTATAAATAAAATCGTATCTTTGTGCCGTGAAACTGAGCGTAATCATTCCCGTTTACCAAGTTGAGCAGACGCTGGAGCAATGTGTAGGAAGCGTGCTGCATCAGGATTTCGAGGATATGGAAATCATCCTCGTTGATGATTCTTCGCCCGACAATTGTCCGCAGATGTGCGACAGCCTTCAGGAAAAAAATCCCGGGATACGCGTTATCCACCAACCCAATGGGGGACTGAGTGCCGCCCGCAACACAGGAATTGCCGCCGCAAAAGGTGAGTACATCACTTTCGTTGACAGCGACGACTGGCTCGACGACAACACTCTGCGCCCGCTGATGGAAATGCTCAGCACCAATCCCGACATTGACCTGCTGGAATATCCCGTCGACATCAAACAGGAAACGCGCCTGCAACTGTCCGACAACCGCTACATGAACCCCACCGACTACTGGACCGCCACCCGAGCCTACACCCATACCTATGCCTGGAATAAAGTCTATCGCGCCTCACTCTTTCGTGAAGTCAGCTTCCCTGAAGGCAAAGTCTTCGAAGACGTGTGGACCATTCCCCGTATCCTTCAGCACGCATTGGTGATAGCCACCACCGGCAGCGGACTATACCACTACCGCAAAAACCCGTCGGGAATAACGGCACAAGCAAAGGGCAACGAACTGACCTCACTCCTCGAGGCTCATCTCAGCAGTCCCTACCCTGCTCCGCTCAGCTACCTGCTCAACATCCAGCTCGACGTATTCCGGTTTACTCGTCGGATTTTGCTGCCCGACAATCTTCCAACCACTAAGGCTGATAGTTTTAAAGACAATATCAAACAGCAATTATATAAAACCATAGGTATCAATAGATTATGCAAGATACACAAAGCATTCATAAGCCTCTGGTGAGCTTCATCGTGACCTACTACAACGAGCCGCTCAGTCTGCTCCGCGAATGCCTCGACAGCATCCTTTCGCTCTCGCTCTCGGGCGACGACCGCGAAATACTGCTCATCGACGACGGCTCCGATGATAGCCCGCTCAACGAACTCGTGGAGTACCGCGACAACATCGTCTACCTGCGTCAGAAAAACAGCGGCGTAAGTGCCGCGCGCAACAAGGGCATCACCCTCAGTTCGGGCAAATACATCCAGTTCGTAGATGCCGACGACAGCCTTATCACCTCCGGCTACGAACACAGCCTCGACATCGTCAGGTACCAGGACCCCGACATTGTGCTTTTCAACTTCACCAAAGAAGGTACCGAGGTGGACACTCCCTATCTGTTCGACGGTCCTGTGTCGGGAAGCGAATACATGCACAACAACAACCTGAAGGCCTCCGTCTGCTCGTACGTCTTCCGCAAAAAGACGCTGGTCGACCTGCGATTCACCGAGGGCATCGAATACGGCGAGGACGAAGAGTTCACTCCACAGCTCATCCTGCGTGCCGACAAAGTATATTCCACCGACACCTGCGCCTACTACTACCGCGAGCGCCAGGATTCCGTAACCAACCGCACTTCCACCCGTTCGCTCATCAAGCGGCTCAACGACAGCGAGCACGTCATCTTCTATCTCGACCATCTCGCCAACACCCTGCCCACCGAAGAACGTAACGCCCTGCATCGCCGCGTGGCCCAGCTCAGCATGGACTATCTCTACAACACCATCATGCTGACACGCTCTGAGCATCAGCTCAACGAGCGCCTGGAAAGGCTCAGCAAACAGGGACTCTTCCCCCTCCCCAAACGCGACTACACGCAGAAATACAAGTATTTCGCACGCATGATCAACTCTAGCATGGGGCGTAAGATTCTGCTCCGCACCCTGCCCGTCATTAATCATCAGCCATGAAAATCTTGCTTCTGGGAGAATACAGCAACGTGCATGCCACACTGGCCGAGGGATTACGCGCCCTGGGCCATCAGGTTACCGTGGCCAGCAACGGCGACTTCTGGAAAAACTATCCCCGCGACATTGACCTCGCCAGAACTCCTAACCATTGGGGCGGCATCCGACTCATGGCCAAGGTGGCTACTCTGCTACCCAGTTTCCGGGGTTACGACGTTGTGCAGCTCATCAACCCCATGTTCCTCGAACTCAAGGCTGAGCGCATTCTGCCCATCTACCGTTATCTCCGTCGCCACAACCGCAAGATGTTCCTTGGTGCTTTTGGCATGGACTACTACTGGGTGAACGAGTGTACCCAGCGCCGCCATCTCCGCTACAGCGACTTCAACATTGGCGACCAGCTACGCACCAATGTCGAGGCCACCCGCGAGCAGAAAGACTGGTTGGGAACCCCGAAGGAGAAGCTGAATCGAATCATCGCCGACGACTGCGACGGCATCATTACCGGACTCTACGAATACTGGAGCTGCTATGAGCCCCATTTCCCCGAGAAGACCACCTTCATTCCCTTCCCCATCCGTCCTGCCACCAGCTTCTCTACCGAGGCACACCAGCCCGTGCGCATCTTCATCGGCATCAACCGCGAGCGCTCCTCTTACAAAGGCACCGACATCATGCTCCAGGCAGCCCGAGAGGTGGAGGCCCGTCATCCAGCCCTCATGCAGCTCCAGGTCGTCGAAAGCGTGCCGTTCAGCCAGTACACCCTGCTGATGGAGAATTCCGATGCCATCCTAGATCAGCTCTACGCCTACACTCCCTCGATGAATCCCCTCGAAGCCATGAAGAAAGGAATCATCTGCATTGGCGGCGGCGAGCCAGAGAACTACGAGATTATAGGCGAGACCGAGCTCCGTCCCATCATCAATGTCGAGCCAACCAAAGAAAGCGTAGTAAGCGCCCTCGAGCAACTTGTCCTTCATCCCGAGGCAATTCCCGAACTGAAGCGCCAAAGCGTGGAATACATCAGCCGACATCACGACTACCTGAAGGTTGCCCGCCAGTACCTCGATTTCTGGAATTCGAAGTAACCCCTCCATACCTCCCCTGGGGAGTTACATTGTTCCAAAACAGCTGAAAAGTCCCTGTTTATCGGAGTTTCAGTTTTTAATAAGCAAAGGGTTGTCCTCTAAAGTCCAGACAAATTCCTTCCAAAGTTCAGAAGCTGGCCTTCCAAAGTTTAGAAGCAAGCCTTCCAAAGTTTAGAAGCAAGCCTTCCAATAGGCGGAAGCAGACCATCTAATAGGCGGAAACTGGGCATCCAAAGGGCGGAAGCACGCTTTCCGACCATAACCTCCCCGATACACACAAAAAATTAGGGGCTGTATCTTTCGATGCAACCCCTTGTTGTTTCTCTTCCAAGAAAAAGCGATTAAGCCTCGGCGGCGGGCTCTGCAGGAGCCTCAGCGGGTGCCTCAGCAGCAGCTTCCTCGGCAGCCTTAGCAGCCTCGGCCTCGGCCTTGGCGGCAGCCTCAGCGGCTTTCTTCTCAGCTACCTTCTTAGCAATAGCTTCGTTCACTTTCTTCTCAGCCTCCAGTTCCTTGGCGATGGCCTCTTTCTTGGCCTTAGCCTCTTCGGCTGCTACAGCGTCAAGACCCTTCTGCTTGTCAGCTTTCCAGGCGTCGAACTTCTTCTGGGCAGCGGCCTCATCGAAAGCGCCTTTCTTCACACCTCCGCGGAGATGCTTCATCATGTAAACGCCCTCGGTTTTGAGGATGTTGCGAACTGTGTCTGTGGGCTGTGCACCTGTCTCTACCCAATAGAGTGCACGGTCGAAATTCAAATCTACTGTGGCGGGATTGGTGTTGGGATTGTAAGTACCAATCTTTTCAGTAAATTTACCATCACGTGGTGCGCGAGCGTCGGCGATAACAATGCGATAAACAGCATAGCCCTTACGGCCACCGCGCTGCAGTCTGATTTTTGTTGCCATTTGTTTTAAAAATTTAAATTAGGTTTGAATTTTATGCTCCTATCTCGTAAAAGCGGTGCAAAGGTACTAACTTTTAATGAAACGACACCGACAGCACCCGTATTTTTTTCTATTACCGCCCATTATTTAACGTTTTTTACTGACGGAATACCTAATAGTAGGTATTTTTGAGAGGATGCAACTCGGTTGCAACGAAAAAAGTAGTATCTTTGCAGACAAATAAATAACGATAGAACATGAAACTGTCTGAACTGACAACTGGACAAAGTGGAATCATCGTGAAGGTTTCCGGTCACGGTGGATTCCGCAAGAGAATCATCGAAATGGGATTCATCAAGGGTAAGGAGGTGAAGGTGTTACTGAACGCCCCACTCCACGACCCCGTGAAATACCGCATCATGGGCTACGAAGTGTCGCTACGTCACAGCGAGGCGGAACAGATTGAGGTGGTGGAAAAGAGGAAGATGAAGAGCCAGCCGCAACCGACGACCACGGGGAACCAGCTGCCGCTGACCGACGATGAAGACGAGTATGACCTGCCATCCGACCTGGAAACGAAGCGTGAGGCCCTGAGACGGCGCCGTGAAATAAATGTGGCGCTGATAGGCAACCCCAACTGCGGCAAGACGTCGCTCTTCAACTTTGCCTCGGGCGCACACGAGCGCGTGGGTAATTATAGTGGTGTGACGGTTGACGCCAAGGAGGGCGTGGCCGAATTCAAGGGTTACAAGTTCAACCTGGTCGACCTGCCGGGCACGTATTCGCTATCGGCCTACTCGCCCGAAGAACTCTATGTGCGCAAGCAAATCGTGGAACACACGCCCGACATCATCATCAACGTCATCGACTCAAGCAACCTGGAGCGCAATCTCTACCTGACCACACAGCTTATCGACATGAACCTGCGGATGGTGGGAGCGCTGAACATGTTCGACGAGGCTGAGACAAGAGGCGACCAGCTGGACTCGGCAAAGCTTGGCGAACTGCTGGGATTCCCCATGGTGCCCACGGTTTTCAAGAACGGAAGGGGCGTCAGCGAGTTGTTCAACACCGTTATCCAAGTATACGAGGGACAGTTCAAGAAGCATCCCATCAGGCACATCCATATCAACCACGGACACGAGATTGAGAACGGTATCAAGGACATGCAGGAGCACCTGAAGCAATATGACGAGCTGCGCCGGCAGTTCTCGACGCGCTACCTGGCCATCAAACTGCTGGAGCACGATGCCGAGACGGAAAAGATTATTGCCAAGCTGCCCGACAAGGAAGAGATTTTCATGCATCGCGACGATACCGGACGACGACTGGAGGAGGAAATGAAGACCGACTCGGAAACTGCCATTATGGACGCCAAGTACGGATTCATACATGGTGCCTTGGAGGAAATAGGCTACCGAGAAGGCAAGCGTGACGATACATACAAGATTACCCACCTGCTCGATAAGTTCATCACCCACCGGTGGCTGGGATTCCCGCTGTTCTTCCTGTTCATCTTCATCATGTTCTGGATAACATTCAGCATCGGACAGTACCCGATGGACTGGATTGACAGCGGCGTGGGATGGCTATCCGACTGGCTGAACGGGGTGCTGCCCGACGGTCCCGTTCGTGCCATGATTGTGGATGGAGCGGTTGCCGGTGTGGGTTCTGTCATCGTATTCCTACCGCAGATTCTGATACTCTACACGTTCATCTCATTCATGGAAGACTCGGGCTATATGTCGCGTGCAGCCTTCATCATGGACAAAATGATGCACGCTATGGGCATCCACGGGAAATCTTTCATTCCGCTCATCATGGGATTCGGCTGCAACGTGCCTGCCGTGATGGCTACCCGAACCATTGAGAGCCGCCGCTCGAGACTCATCACGATGATAGTGCTGCCGCTGATGAGCTGCTCGGCCAGACTGCCCATCTATATCACTATCGTGGGAACCTTCTTCGCAGCCAAATATCAGACGCCCATCATGGTACTTCTCTATGCCATCGGCATCCTGTTGGCCGTAGTGATGAGCAAGCTGTTCAGCAAATACCTCATCAAGGGCGAAGACACTCCGTTCGTGATGGAACTGCCGCCCTACCGTTTCCCCACCGCAAAGGCCATAGCCCGCCACACCTGGGAGAAGGGCAAGCAGTACCTGAAGAAGATGGGTGGCATCATTCTGGTGGCTTCCATCATTGTGTGGGCACTCGGCTATTTCCCCCACAACGACGAACTGGACAGTCAGGCGCAGCAGGAGCAGAGCTACATAGGACGCATCGGAAAAACCATTGAACCGGTGTTCCGCCCACAAGGATTCGACTGGAAGCTCGACGTGTCACTCATTGCCGGCGTAGGTGCCAAGGAAATCGTAGCCTCCACGATGGGTGTGCTCTATGCCAACGACGAGGAAGTGGGAGCCGACGACGGCGAGGACCACTCCGACCGCTACGTGAACCTGCGGCAAAAAATGGAGGCCGACGGCATCACGCCGCTCATCGCCTTCGCCTACCTGCTATTCGTGCTCATCTATTTCCCCTGCATAGCCACCATCGCAGCCATCAAGGGCGAGACGGGTTCGTGGCGCTGGGCACTCTTTGCCGCCATCTACACCACGGCGCTGGCATGGGTGGTTTCGGCACTCGTTTATCAGATTGGCCTGCTAATTCTTTGATTATTCAAAACAATTCACTATATTTGCACCCAAAATTCGTAGAACTTTAACAAATTAACGCTATGATTGGAGCAATTATAATTGGTATACTGGCCGGATTCATCGCCAACAAACTGATGAGAGGCGAAGGTGCCGGATGCTGGTGGAACCTGATTCTTGGACTCATCGGCGGCGCCCTGGGCGGATGGCTTTTCCCAAAACTGGGCATCGACGTTGAACCGACATTCATCGGCGAAACCATTACCGGAGTAGTAGGCGCAGTAATCATCCTCTGGATAGCTTCATTCTTAAGAGGAAAGAAATAAAACTACAGCAATGAGATACGCCATTATTGGAACAGGCGCCATCGGAGGATTCTACGGTGGCCGCCTTTGTCGTGCAGGCTACGAGGTGAACTTCCTGCTGCACACCGATTATGAATACGTGAAGCAAAACGGACTGCAAATCGACTCGTGCGACGGAAGTTTCCACATCGATAACGTAAGGGCCTACAGTTCTACCGAGGAGATGCCCGAAGTGGATGTCGTGCTGGTATGCCTGAAGTCCACCCGCGAGCATCTGCTTGCAAAACTGCTGCCACCCATCGTGAAGAACAATCCGCTGGTGGTGCTCATTCAGAACGGAATAGGACTGGAAGCCGACCTTCAGCAGCAGTTCCCCACCCTGCCCATTGCCGCCGGACTGGCCTTCATCTGTTCGGGTAAGGTGGGCCCGGGACATATCGACCACCAATGCTACGGCAGCATCAACATCGGTAACTACTCGTGTAAGGACCAACAGACTATCGATGCCTTGCTGACCGATTTCCGGAATGCTGGAATCGAGACGAACTCCGTGGAATACTATCAGGCCAGATGGAAAAAGGCCGTTTGGAATATGCCCTTCAACGGAATGACTGTGGCGCTGGACACCACTACCGACCGGTTACTGAAGAATCCATCAACCCGTGCGCTTATCCGCGCTCAGATGATGGAAGTGGTGGCTGCCTCAAGGGCAC
The DNA here is from genome assembly GCA_017508965.1 of Prevotella sp. Classification (GTDB taxonomy): domain Bacteria; phylum Bacteroidota; class Bacteroidia; order Bacteroidales; family Bacteroidaceae; genus Prevotella. The sequence goes on from JAFWQT010000045.1 coordinate 22,684, forward strand.
TTGGCGTGAGCGGAGTCGACGAGGCTTTCGTGGAAAACATGCTGACGGTTACCGATGCTATGACGCCCTACAAACCGAGCATGAAGCTTGACTTCGACAACCACCGCCAGATGGAAATAGACTATCTCTACACACGCGGAATAAAGGAGGCACGCGAAGCCGGATGCCCCATGCCTCGTCTGGAAATGCTGGAACAGCAGCTCCGCTTCCTTGAAGAAAGAAACCTTTAGAATTGAGAGTGGAGAATGTAGAGTGTAGAATTATGATTACTTTATTCCGCAGTTTTTTGCGTTGAATTCTGGGCTTGCCCGGTAATCATAATTCTACATTTTCCATTCTACATTCTACATTTTACGCTCAATAATCTCAAGGCACATGCGGCTGTTGTGGTAGGGACACTTCCAGAAGCCGGCCTTGTCGTCTTTGCGATTGATGTTGCGCTCTGGGTCGCGGCTCCACCACCATTCACCGCCTTCGCGGTCTATGAGGTTGTCCTTGATATACTGCCATCCTCGGAGGGCTTTCCGCAGGGCCTCTTCATCGCCAAAATACTGGTAGATGTTCACCCAGCCTACCACGTTCTCGGCCTGTACCCACCAATGGCGGTCTGTATCAATGTAGCCCGTGTCGAGGTTGGCCTCATGAACCATCGATCCGTCGGCATTCAGTCCTTTCTCCGATGCCTTGGCAACCATCCTAACCACTTCTTCCACCTTGCGAAGCAACTTCTCGTCGCCCAGCACCAGGGCAGCCTCGTGCAACAGCCACGAGCACTCGATGTCGTGACCGTAGCTTTCCAAACGTCCGGCCTGACGCGTCCAGTCCATGTCGAAGAAAAGGTCAAGATGGTGGGTTTCGGGATTCAGGATATTCTCGGTAAATATGTCGATAAGATTACGTAACGAAGCCTCGATGCGGTTGACGGTCTCATCAGGTACCGTAACGTTGATGGGTAGCACAGCCCCGATGGCAGGCACATAGTTGCAGCTCTCGGCAGCCTTCATCTCCTTAAGACAACGGAAGAGATTGGTGTAGGGCTCGATGATGTGCAGATGGGTGTTCTGCGACTTAGGATAGTTGGCGTCGAGCTCCGAGAGGCGCATGTCGGAAATCTCGCCCCACTCGCGTGTGCAGGCCTCGATATAACCATTATAAAGACGGTCGAGCGAATGTTCCTCGATGCACTCGTAGAGCTGGATGGCATAGTCGAGAGCCTCGCGGTCGTCGGTGGCACGGGCATATTCTGAGAGTCCATAAATCATGAAACCAATGGCATAGAACTGCTTCTTGGTGTCTTTGGGCTGTCCCTTATAGTCGAGGCTCCAGTAAGTGCCGCCATACTCGCGGTCGATGAAATGGTCGATGATATAGTCTTTGGCACGCGTGGCGGCCTCCAGGTATTCGGGCTTGCGGAGCACACGATAGGCGGCTGAGAACGACCACAGGATGCGTGCATTCAGAATACCGCCCTTGTCGGCTTCCTTTACCAGCTGTCCCTCGCCGGTCATCTGTCCGTAGAATCCGCCGTTTTCCTCGTCCTGCATTTTGTCGAGCCAGAAACTCAAGATGTTGTTCTCGAGCACTTCGCCTACTTCGGCCTTCAGTCTTTTTACTTCTTCTTTCATATTATTATTAAAAAAGCCCCTCCATGGAGGGGACTCATTTGAGGTTATTACTTCTTAATTGGATATTTGTAAAGCAACCAGATCATGATAACGATAATGACTGCCGGGAAGATGGAGAACAAAGCCCAGATCATTTCACGTACAGCCTCCATGTTGGTGATGTTGACCACCGTCTGGCCTTTGGCATCAGTTCCGGAATAGAAACCGGCAAAACCAAGCAGCAAGGCCACGAGCGAACCGGAAATAGCCGTTCCGAACTTCTGGGCCATCGTACCTGAAGAGAAAATAAGGCCTGTGGATGAAGTTCCGTTCTTCTCAGTGGCATAGTCAGCCACATCGGCATACATTGACCACAAAAGCGGAGAATAGAGGCCCACGCCCACCGAAGTGAGCACAACCAAGGCAACAAGCACCCAGATGTAAGCAGGATCCATCGGCACGAAGAAGAAGGCAATGGAGAACACCATACAGATGATGCCTGCCACGATAAAGGCTTTCTTCTTGCTGCCCATCCACTGGGTGAACTTCGGAGAAAGACCACCGAAAATCATGCAGGTAACCTCGCCGAAGGTCATGAATACCGTGTAGTTGATAATCAGACCTGAAACCGTGACATCTCCATGCAGGCAGTATTCCATCAGATAGCCGGCCACGGCATAGCGGAAGCCGTTGAAGAAGTTCGTGCAGATACCGATGAGCGTCAGGTAAATCCAAGGCTTGTTCTTAAAAAGGTCGGCAAAGGGCTTGAATGAGAACTTCTCGGCACGGACGGGCTTCAGACGTTCTTTAGTGAGCAAGCCGCAAGCCAGCGTCATGATTGTTGCCAAGCCACCGAGGCAAGCACCCAGCACGGCATACTGATGAGCAGGCGTTCCGCCAACCATCTTCTGCAGATATGGGAACGAAAGCAAGGTAATGAAGCCCATGGCATAGGCACCTACCATACGGAAAGAGGAGAACTGATTCTTCTCATTGTCATCTTCAGTCATCACGCCCAACAGCGAACCGTAAGGCACATTGACTGCGGTATAGCAAGCCATCATAAGAAGGTAAAGCGTGTAGGCGTAGATTCGCTTACCCACAGGACCAAAGTCGGGGGTATAGAGCAGCAGGGCGAAAATCACGCCCAAGGGCACGGCTCCGAAGATGAGCCAAGGGCGATAGGTGCCCCAGCGGCTCTGGGTGCGGTCGGCCAAAGAACCCATCAGCGGGTCGGTAACCACATCAAACATTCGCGCTATAAGCATCAGCGTAGCCGTGTCAGCCACTGTCAATCCGAAGACATTGGTGAAGAATAGCGGGAAAGCAATCGACATCACCTTCCAAGTAATACCACCGGCCGCGGCATCACCGAGCGCATAGCCGATTTTTTCTTTTAATGTTGCCATATCGTTTTTATTGGGTTAAAGTATGAATAGTCGGATAGCAGGTAAATAATACCTATTTATATAATATAACTACCGACATCCGATTTTATTGTATGCTTTTGTTTTTCCTCACCAACTTCTTGATGGTCTCCACCGAGGCTGCCGTGTAGTAGCCGTCCTCGGGGGTGTTCATGCAATAGTCGACAAGCCGCTCTATGCTGCTGGTGGCCACGTGCATGCGGGTGTCGGCCGAAGCATAGTAGATAAACACCTTGCCATCTTCGTCGGCAATCCATCCGTTGGAGAAGGCCACATTCATCACATCACCCAGATACTCGCTGCCCTCGGGAACAAGGAAGAATCCGCCGGGACGTGCAATCACGCGCGTGGGATCGTCGAGTGCCGTCATATACATGTAGAGCACATAGCGCAGTCCGTCGGCCGTGGCACGCACGCCATGAGCCAGATGCAGCCATCCCTGGGGTGTCTTGATGGGATGCGGTCCCTCGCCGTTCTTCACCTCGGTAATGGTGTGGTAGCGGCGCTCGTAGATGATTGTCTCGTCCTTCACCTCGGCATGGGTGATGTCGTCGACCAATGCCCAGCCGATGCCGCCGCCCGAGCCTGTGTCGATGAATCCGTCTTGCGGACGGGTGTAGAAGGCATACTTGCCGTCGACAAACTCTGGATGGAGCACCACGTTGCGCTGCTGGCTCTTGGTCTTCAGGTCGGGCAGCCGGTACCAGGTCTTCAGGTCCTTGGTGCGGGCTATGCCGGCGGTTGCCGTAGCGGCCGAGAGGTCGCCGGGCTTGGAGTCGTCGTGACGCTCGGCACAGAACACACCATAAATCCATCCGTCCTCGTGCTGGGTGATGCGCATGTCGTAGATGTTGGTGGCGGGAATCTCGTCGTCGGGCATCGTGATGGGTACTTCCCAGAATCGGAAGTTGTCGATGCCGTTAGGACTCTCGGCCACAGCGAAGAAAGACTTGCGGTCGGCTCCCTCCACGCGCACCACCAGCAGATACTTGTCCTGCCACTTCAGGGCGCCCGAGTTGAGCGTGGCGTTCATCATGATGCGCTGCATCAGGAAGGGGTTGTCTTTCTCGTTGAAGTCGTAGCGCCATTCCAGCGGCGTGTGCTCGGCCGTCAGTATGGGGTTGGCATATTTTTCGTAGATGCCGTTGCCCCACTCCAGGGGCTGATTCTTCTTGCTGAGCAGCTCCTCGTGATGAGCGCGCAGGGCTGCCACTTTCTTTTCAAAGTCAGTCATAGCGAATAATTTGGTTATTTGATATCTTTCAGGAACAATGTAGTGGGCGAGTTGTAGAAGTCGCGGAAATAGGATGCGTCGGGCTTCTCGGGCGACGGTCCGAACCACTCGTTCTTAAAGTTTCGCCAGGTGAGCATATAGCTGATGGGGAATCCCTTGACGGTGGGCAGCAGGGTGGATGTCCACCAAGTGGGTTCCGTCATGTTCTTCATTCCGCATTCGGTCAGCGCCGGAATCAGGTTATGCTCCTTGGCCACCTGACAAAGCACGGCCAGGTTCTGCTTTCCGCGCTCGATAAACTGGTTTTTCTCCTCGGGTGTCCATTGGTAGCCGTCGAGTCCGAGCATGTCAACGCGGTCGTCGCCAGGATAGCGATCCATGAGGCGCTGGGCGGTCAGATTGTCCTGCATGCCGGGCGAATAAGACCACACGAGGTTGTCGAAACCCTCAGCCCGCAACTGGTCTTGCAACATGTTCCACAAGGCGCGGTACTCTTCAACAGAGCAGAGTTTCTCGCCCCACCAGAACCACGAGCCGCTGTTCTCATGCCACGGACGGAAAAGAATGGGCACAGGCTCGCCTCCGGGCGTCTTCAGCGATGCCAGGAAGGTGGCCACGCGCTGCATCCAGATAACGAAACGGTCGTGCTTGGCGCCACCAGGCAGGATGCTCTTAACCACCTGGTCGCTCGTCACGTCCCAAGCCGTTCCCTCGGGGAACTTCTGACCGGCAGGGCCTCCGCCCATAATGGTGGTCAGAGGGTTGCGCGGATGCCACGAGATGGTGACGATACCGCCGCGCTGATGATGGGCAATGATTTCCTCGCGCATACGGGTGAAGGGCACGGAGTCAAGGTTCTTGGCGTCGCCCATCTCGATGCCGCCGAGCTCGAAGCCCATCACGGCAGGGAAGTCGCCACAGGTCTCCTTCACGTCGCAACGGCCGTCTTCCCATTCCCACGTGAGTCCGTAGAAGGGAGCATCCTGATGGCCGTACATGATGCCCTTGGCCGACAAAGACTTGAGGCGCTCAATCAGTCGGGCGGCAGGCGTCTGCTTGCAGCAGCCCTGCATGTGCATTCCGCAGTTTCCCTCATGCATTCCGCAATCGTGCTTCTGCTCCATCTTGCTACACTTCTTGTCCATCTCACTCTTCTTTGCCTTTTTCTGAGCTGAAGCGCCGGCCGTGATGACCAGGGCTAAAGCGAAAATCAATATCTTCTTCATATATAAAATAGTATTATTCCTTTTGTTGTTCTTTGCTTTTCTTGCACTCTATGGCCAAGCCATCAGAACTTGACGCCCATCTGGCGGCATATCCAGGCGTTCCATTCGTCCCATTGCTCCTGATACCAGAAATGGGCCGTCTGCTGGTAGGGATGAACCTCTTTGGGAGCCGTTACCGAATTGTAGGTGGCAAAGGCCGTGGTGGGCGGCACCACATCGTCGTTGTAGCCGAACGAGAACCAGCCGGGACACGTGATGCGACGGGCAAAGTTCACGCCGTCGTAGTAGCGCGAAGCCTCAATCTCGCGGGCGTGTTCCTTTTTATAATTGTCATCGCGGGCCTTAGCCTTGTCGTAGTCGTAGAAATAGTGGGGCCATCCGCAGGCCTTGCCCTCCAGGGCAGCCGTATAGTCGCACATAGCGGCATGCACGGCTCCGTAGCACGACACGCGCTTATCAAGTGCGGCGGTGGCCAGCGAGAGGAATCCGCCCTGCGACGAACCGGTCACGCAGAGGTTCTTGCCGTCCCATTGGTCGAGCTGTGCAATATAGTCGACGGCACGCACGCACCCAACCACCACACGACGGTAGTAGTTGCGCTCGCGGTTGCCCAGGTTGTTCTCCCAGTAACAGTTCAGGGCGCCGTTGAAGAGTTTGTCATAGTAGTCCTGAGTGAAGTTCACAGGGATGCCGTGGATACCGATTTCGAGCGTTATTATGCCCTTCTGGGCCATCCATTGGTCGCCGGGATAAGGTCGGATGCCGGCTCCCGGAACACGCAAAAGAGCGGGATATCGGCCGGGTTTTGCGGGAACCGAAAGTACTCCATAAGTTCTTGACCCCCAACGGATATTCTGAAAACTGACTAAGTAAACCTTCACCTGCTCCGTGCACTTCTCTGCCCACAGCTCGCAGGTGGGTTCCAAAGTTGTCTTACGGGCCTCGTTCAGGGTGTTCGTCCAGAACTCGTCGAAGTCCTTCGGATCAACCGTAGTGGGCTTCAATTCTTCCGCATTATAGCCGGCTGTGCACCAAGCCTGATAGTCGCGTCCGTCCACATGGGCGGTCACCTTCAGCCTGTAGAATCCGGGCTTCGTCATGCGCCCCTTCCACTTCATGGTTCCGTCTTTCAAGAGCACGTTCTGCTTCTTTACGTCGGGGTACATTTCGGGACCGGCCTCGTAGTCAACCTTCACGTTATCGATAAGCGTACCAGAACGCCTTACGCTCACGTCAAAGCAACATTCCTCACCCACCCTGTAGTTCCAGTCCTTATGGTCGGGTGTGACGACAACGGTAACCGAATTTCCACGAATCTGGGCATTGGCGGCAGCCATCACCAGCAGATTAACCAACAATAATGCGATGCGTTTCATTTAAGGATTAAAAAAGATTTGGTTTTTATTTGTTTGCAAAGATACAAAAAAATCAAATACATCATTGATATTTTATTGCTATTCTTTTGCACTTTGAAAAATAGCACAGGTTAAAAAATGTAAAGTGCTCAAAAACGCGCATTTTATCAGCCATTTATCGCGAGCATAGCGCCTTTTGAGAGTAATAAGACAGCGAATCGGAAAAAAGTTGTTGAAATTTTGAAAGCCCTCTGGGTGGCCAAATAGAGGGAAAAGTATCGAAAACGAGGGTTTTGTGGTCGATTTTTGATGTCTTTTAGGGCCAATGTTTGAGGTATTAAACTCAGGGCCGGCAGTGCAACAAATCCGCAACTTTCTGTATATCTGATTATTACAGGATATTTGGCAGCTTAGCGTTTCAGCGTTTCAGCGTTTCAGTAGGATTTTGAAGGTATGCAATAGGTTTCATTTCAGCATATTATTATATATAACTTATTAATTATTAATTAGTTATAAGTATATAAGAGTGAAATGCATGTTTCAAATTTACCACTGAAACGCTGAAACGCTGAAACGCCTGAACGCTTGAATCGTAAGCCCCCCTTTTCTTCTTCGAGGCTTTTGTACTCTCCGTACTTATTGGTAATTGTACTCCCCTCCACGATATGGGATGGGAGTTCATTGGCCATACGTTTAAAGGATGGAAGCCGTACATCTAAAGGTTAATTGCAACTCATTTAAAGGCTGGAAGCATTCCTTCTAAAGGCTAATTGCAACCCAAATAAAGCCTGATTGCAGGCCTTCTGATAGCTACTTGGCAGACACGAAAAAAGGCGGAGCCACGCAAAGCCCCGCCAGTTACATTAGTATTTAGGTTAAGTCCTAGTTTATCTCGCGATGTATTTCTTTCCGTTTTGGATATAGATGCCCTTCTGAGCCTTGCTCACCTGCTGACCTGCGAGGTTGAAGATAGCAGCGCCCTGAGCCTTCTCGGCCTGGATTTCGCTGATGCCTGTGGCGGGAACATAGCCCTCGCCAGAGAAACCTACCACCTCGTAGATAGTTACGCTGGTACGCGTTGAGGTGCATTTGTCGTCGAAGCCCCAGCAATTCCAGTTCAGACCAGAATCCGTGGGAACATTCTCGCCCGTAGCCTCGTCCTTGTAGAATCCGGGAGCATCTAGTGCCTCCTTGAGTTCCTTGAGCGTGAATACCACTTCGTTGGCACCTTCTCCGGTAACATTATAATTAGCAACAGGAACTGCTCCGCCGATACTTGTGATAGCGCCGTTACCCCAGCCAACATAGCCCTCAGCACCAGTAACAGTTGTGACAAACACCACCTTGGCGTCGTCGGAATAGCCTGCGAACTCGGTTGAAAGGATATTACCATCAGCAGAGAATGTCAGCGCCTTACCCTCGGCCTCGTATTCCTTCGGGGTTTCATGGGCAATCAGTTCAACCTTGGTCAGCGTGAAGCCAACACCCTGAAGCGAGAAACCTGCCTTCTTAAGATTTGCAAGCGCTTCTTCGTCGGTAATCGTACCTTCGAAATAGGTAGCGGTAATCTTCTTTGAACCCAGCAGCTGTGGGAAGTCAGTCCAAGTACCGCCATATTTAAATACCGGGTTAGGACTAGAAGCGTCGGTGATATAGCAGCGGATGATATCGCCCACCTCGGCCACATCGAAATACTTGGCGTCGTAGTCGGTCTTAATGCCCCAACCATCGAAGACTGTTGTGCCTTCCCAGATGGTCAGCGCCTCACCTTCTGCCGGACGCATAGGAAGGTCGGCACCATCGGCCACATACTCGGCTTTTGTTCCGAAATAGATGCCTACTACGGTCACCTTGGCGTCGGCACTTGCGCTCTGCAACTGAATTTGCTGAACGTGCTTGGCATAGACATCGCCTACGCCCACTCCGCCTTCCTTGGCACTACCGTATTTCATCACGGTCTCTTTATCGAGCTTGATGCCCACCATACCGTCACCGTCGGGAATGGGAGTGAGGGTTGTCTGGAATTCCTCGCCCCAGCTCTGAGTGGACTTCCATTCGTTATACACTACAACGAAATTGGGAGAGCCTGATGCGCCGGTATATTTAATCCATACATAGTCGTAGGCGGTCTTGTCGTCGTTATCGCCCAACACAGTACCAGCTCCTTTATAGCCGCCGGGAATGGTGTAGGTGGAACCTTCGAGAACGACATTGTTGCCCTCCCAAGGCGTGGGAAGGGCTACTTCCTCTTTTGCACTACTGCTCATCGCCACAAAAGCGAGGGCCATCAAAGTAAAAATTTTCTTCATACGTAATTCATTTAGGTTTATAAATCAGTTAATGTAATAGTTATTTTCAGATTTGGCGGGGTTTTTAGGTTATTTCCCCGCACTCCCGATGCGCTCCACTTGCTCGCGGATGACCTGTATGGTGGTTGTGTCGGTTGAGAAGACGGAGTTCAGACCCTGTGCTTCCTGAGCGGGATCGCCCGTATAGGGGTCGCCCACCTGCCATTGCTGGTGAGTGGGATTGGCCTCGCCGCCCCATCCCCAGAAATTGCATCCGGCGAAGTTGCCGCCCGAAAGGGCGTTGTCGGCCACCAGTCCGAACACAAAGCGATAGTAGGCATCCCGTACGGTTGTGGTGCTCTCCTGCGAGAACGAGAATCCGTCGCGCGGGAATCCGAATTCCTCCATCACCACGGGCTTGCCCAGACGGCTGGCCAGTTGCAAGTGTTCATCGATGTATTGCTTGGTGTTGCGGCAGCTCTGCTCGAAGTCTTTGCGGAACGTGCGCTCGTGGGCCCATCCCCAGTTGTAGGGCCACAGGTGGATGTTCATGTAGTCGATATTCACGTCGGAGCAAATCTGCTCGTAGAGCGCCATATCGTTCTCGCATCCCCAGCTGCCCTCGGAACCGATGGAAATCAGGTGGTTCTTGTCGAGCGAGCGAATCAGCGCCGAAGCCTCTGCCAGCCATTTGGCGAAGGGCTGCTTGGCCTCCTGACTGAAGGCGCGCGGCTCGTTGCCAATCTGCCACGACATGATGGCGGGATCGTCGGTATATTTCAGTCCGGTGTAGCGGTTGGTGCGCGAAATGATATCCTTAACATACTGATAGAAAAGCTGATGCGCCTTCTCGCACGAGGCATACTTCGAGACAAAATTCATGAAGGCCGTATAGCCTGCCTCGTTCGGACGCGGCGCCTTTCCCTCGCCTGCATGCTCGAGATAGAACCCGTAGCCGCCGCTCCATTCCCACGAATTGTTCAGGTAGAGCACGGCCACCATCTGGCGCTTGCCCATCTCCATGAGCAGATAGTCGAGTCCTGCCAATATAGTATCGTTGTAAACGCCGGGAGCCTTCTGCAACGTGGGCTCCACCTTGGTGGTGACTCCCTGCTCGCCATCGCTTCCCACCAGAATGCGGAGGTTGTCGATGCCCATCGCCTTCAGGTTATCGAGTTCGCGCAGCAGCCGCTGACGGTCGCCTCCCTGTCCCTCGCTTCCGAGGATGGCTCCGTACCAGAAGTTGGTGCCCACGTAATAGTAGGGCTTACCGGCACGCTCGAAATGGCCGCTCTTCATCTGAACGAAGGGCAATGGTTTCACCACCTTAGGCTTCTTGGCATTGGCCAGAATGCTAAGACTCACTACTGCTAAAATCAGAATCACGATTCTCTTCATGGCTTTATTAATGAGTATAGAGCTATTTTGCGTGCAAAGTTAAGCAAAACCAGCGAAATACACTAATACTTTCTTGCTCATAACCGATACTTTAGACCGAAGGTCGTTAAGTTCTGTTAAATATGATAGGAAAGCAAGCCTTCTGCGGGACTTTTCTCGATGGTTGAGATACGATATCCCAGGCTGTCGGCCACCTCCTTGAGTATGTCGCGATAATGGTAGGCTATGCTGCCAATAAAGCCCACAGGCTCTTCGGGGGCATTCTCGTAACGCGCCACGTTCTTCTGCAAGAATTCGCGGAAACAGCCGGCCACCATCTGCCTGAGCACTTCCGAATCGTCTGTCCATTGGTCGGATTTTGCCAATATTTCTGCCACATAAACGGAGCACGAGGCCAGGAAACGGTTGGCCAGCGGAGCACGATATACCTTATTAATTATTTCTGGATAACTGAGGCCCGTACGGCTGAGATAGTCATCGCGAAGCTTTTCCGAGAGGCGGCCCTTGAACAAGGCGTTCAGGAAAGATTTGCCGATGTGCGTGCCGCTGCCCTCGTCGCCCAGGATATAGCCGAGCGGCGGTGTGTTGTCGAGTATCTTCTCACCATCGAAGAGGCACGAATTGCTGCCCGTACCGAGGATGCATGCGATGCCCCGACGATGGCCGCACACAGCCCTTGCCGCTCCCAACAGGTCGCTCTCTACTGAAATGTCAGCATCGGGAAACAAGCGCCCTAACGCATTGACTACCTTCGTCTTAAAAGGGTCTATGCAACCTGCCCCGTAGAAATATATAGCATGCGGCGACCGCGGACAATCAAGCGCCGAAATCACGGCCACGACCTCGTCTTCACTCATGTGCACGGGATTGATGCCAGGCGTCTGAAGGCGCTCCACCTTTGAGGCGTCTTCGGCAAACAGCCAGTCGGTCTTCGTGCTTCCACTATCAGCAATCAGTATCATCTTCAGGAAAACGTGATTCAGGTTTTTAAAAAAGTATTACAATAATTATATTCTTTATGCTTGCAAAGTTAATTCAAAATGTGTACTTTTGCAAACAAAATCGAGAAAAATGAGGAAATTCGCCCTAATTATAGCCATGCTCGTGGCATTCATCCCAGCCCATGCCGTGCTGAAAGAGCAAGATCTGGAAAAGACACTCGGCATCCTCAGGCAAGAACTCACAAACACACACGATGACAACGAGAAATCGTCGGAAGTGATGAAAAAGCGCAACCAGGAAATCTTGGAGCGCGTGTTCAACACCTTCCGGCAGAGCAACCAGAATGCCCTGATGCTTTACTCGCAGAAAGACGGCTACGTGTTCGACCAGGCCTATGCCTGCCACGAAGCCACCGAGCAGTTCCAGAAGTTCAAGAGCAACACGTTGCCCTTCCGTAACTACATGAACTACTTCACCACCGAGATAGCGCGCTACGACTCGCTCATCAACTCGCTGAAGAACATGCGCACCTCGCAGCTATCGGAACAGGCGAAAATAGACCGCAACGTGTGTATGACCTATGCCGTCAACCTGCGCAACGGACTGATGGACGACAAGCGTGAGATGCAGGAATACCTGGACATCTACAACCGCACGGAAAACCGACTGAAAACCCTGAACGACTATGCCTCGAAGCGCTACAACGAGATACAGAACGACATCTTCCGCAACGGCGGCGACAACTATTTCAGCATCCTCGGCAAACTGAAGGCCTACTTCTCGTTCACTATGGAGAGCGTGAGAGACAAATACCGCCCGTCGGGGCCCTTCAAGTCGCAATGGGACAGCCGCTACATCCTGTTTCTATTCACGTTCCTCACCATCTACGGCCTGGGTGCATTCTTGCTCAACGCCGTAGCCATCCGCTACCTGATGCCCAAGCGTTTCCGCTCCGAGAAGTTCCTGAAGAAGCGCACCTGCATCATCATCGCCACCTCGGCCGTCACGCTGGCCGTCATCCTGATGATTCTGCGAATGGTGGTCAATCAGAACTTCCTCATCATGGCCTCCAAACTGCTCGTGCAGTACGTTTGGATGCTGAGCGTCATCCTCATCTCGCTCCTGCTGCGCGTCGACGGCAACCAGATTAAAAGCGCCACTCGCATCTATGCACCATTGATGTTCGTGGGCTTCATCGTGATAGCCTTCCGCATCGTGCTTATTCCCAATTATCTGGTCAACCTGATATTCCCCCCGCTGCTGCTCTTCTCGGCCCTGTGGCAATGGAACGTCATCCGCCGTCACGGCAAGCGCATTCCGCGTAGCGACGTGTTCTACACCTACATCACGCTGGCCATCTTCGTGGTGAGCGTCGTGTGCTCGTGGTACGGCTACACGCTGCTATCCGTGCAGCTGCTCATCTGGTGGATTATGCAGCTCACCTGCATACTGACCATCAACTGCATCGTCAGCTGGATGCACGACTACAGCGAGCGCCACCACATCTACGAGCACCCCATCAACGAGACGTGGCTCTTTCGCTTCGTCTACCGCGTGGTGCTCCCCTGCCTGGGCATCGCCTCGGTATGGATTTCCATCTACTGGGCTGCCGACGTGTTCAACCTGAGCGACCTCACGATGCGCGTGCTCAGCACCAACTTCATCGACCACAAGTACCTCAAGGTGAGCATCCTCAGCCTGCTCATCGTCATTGCCCTCTACTTCCTGTTCGGCTATATCAACCGCATCAGCAAAGACATACTGAGGCTCTATCTCAGCAAGGGCGACAAGAAACTGGCCGCCTCGCGCAACATGATGGGCAAGAACGTGATTCAGGTGCTCGTGTGGGGCATCTGGCTGCTCATCTGCCTCAGCATCCTGCATGTCGACAACACCTGGCTGGTGGTCGTCTCGGGCGGTCTCTCCACCGGTATCGGTTTCGCCATGAAGGATATCATAGAGAACATCTACTACGGCATCTCGCTGATGACCGGCCGCGTGAAGATTGGCGACTGGATAGAAATAGACGGCACCAAGGGCAAGGTGAACTCCATCAGCTACACCTCGACGCTCGTGGAGAGCATCGACGGTACCATCATCGCCTTCACCAACTCGCAGCTGTTCACCAAGAACTACCGCAACCTGACCAAGAACCACGGCTATGTGCTCTCGCTCATCCCCTTCGGAGTGGCCTACGGCTCGAAGATGAAAGACGTGATGGCGCTCGTGGAGCAATCCATTACCGACATGAAGCACCCGTTCGTAGACAAGAAGAAGCCCGTGAAGGTGGTGTTCACCGAGTTTGGCGACAGCAGCATCAACTTCAAGCTGCTCTGCTGGGTGGATGCCGTGAAGCAAATCTACGCCGTGAGCGACATCATGGAGAAAATCTACGACGTGCTGGGCGAACAGGGCATCGAGATTCCGTTCCCGCAGCGCGACGTCTACATAAAGCATCTGCCTGAGAACCTACCGGCAGCAAGCAAATAAATCCACAGTCATGACACAACAAAATACCATATTCATAGCAGGGCCGTGCGTGATAGAGTCGGCCGAACTGCTCGACACCGTGGCCGCCGAGCTGAAGCGCATCAACCAGAAGCTCGGCACCGACATCATCTTCAAGTCGTCGTTCGACAAGGCCAACCGCACCAGCATTCGCTCGTTCCGCGGACCAGGACTCGAGAAGGGACTCCAGATGCTCTCCGACATCCGCGAGAAATACGGTCTGCGCGTACTTACCGACATCCACGAAAGCTGGCAGGCCGAGGCTGCCGGGCAGGTGTGCGACGTGCTGCAGATTCCCGCCTTCCTCTGCCGTCAGACCGACCTTTTGGTGGCTGCCGCACGCACAGGACGGACGGTCAACATCAAGAAAGCGCAGTTCCTGAGCGGTCAGGACATGAAATACCCCGTTGAGAAAGCCCTTGATGCCGGCGCCACCGACGTGTGGCTCACCGAGCGGGGCAACACCTTCGGCTACAACAACCTCGTTGTCGACTTCCGTAACATCCCCGACATGCTGCAGTTCACCCCGACGGTCATCATGGACTGCACCCATAGCGTTCAGCGCCCGGGAGGTGCTGGCGGAAAGACGGGTGGCGACCGCCGTTTCGTACCCGCTATGGCCAAGGCCGCCAAGGCCTTCGGAGCCACCGGCTATTTCTTCGAGGTGCATCCCGACCCCGACCGCGGACTCAGCGATGCCGCCAACATGCTCGAACTGCACAAGCTGGAAGCACTTGTCAGCGAGCTGCTCTGAAACGATTAGCAACACAAAGAATATGAAAAAGCAAATCAGAGAATACGCCATACAATGCATCAAGGACGAAGTTGATGCCGTGATGGAACTCATCCCCCAGCTCGACGACGATTTCGAGCGCGCCGTGGAACTCATCTTCAACTGCAAGGGAAAGGTCATCGTGACGGGTGTAGGCAAGAGCGGCCACATTGGCGCCAAGATTGCAGCCACCTTCTCGAGCACCGGCACACCCTCGTTCTTCATCAACCCGCTCGACGTCTATCATGGCGACCTGGGCGTGATGACCCACGACGACGTGGTGCTGGCCATCAGCAACAGCGGTCAGACCGACGAGCTGCTGCGCTTCATCCCCATGGTGCTCCACATGAACATCCCCATCATCGGCATGACGGGCAATCCCGACTCGCTGCTGGCCCGCTACTCCACCGTACACCTGCACGCCCACGTCAAGAAAGAGGCCTGTCCGCTGAACCTTGCCCCCACAAGCAGCACCACGGCCCAGCTCGTACTCGGTGATGCGCTGGCCGTCTCGCTCATGGAGATGCGCAACTTCAAGCCACGCGACTTTGCCCAGTTCCATCCGGGCGGCGAGCTTGGCAAGCGGCTGCTCACCACGGCTCAGGACGTGATGCGCACCAACGACCTGCCCATCATCCCCAAGGAGATGCACCTCGGCGAGGCCATCATCCTGGTCAGCAAGGGAAAGCTCGGGCTGGGCGTCTCGCTCGACGAGCACCAGAAGATTATCGGCCTCATCACCGACGGCGACATCCGCCGCGCCATGGAGCGCTGGCAGGCTGCCTTCGTTGACCACATTGTCGAGGACATCATGACACGCAAGCCCAAATGCGTGCTCGCCGATACAAAGATTACCGAAATCCAGAAAATCATGCACAAGAACAAAGTGCACACGGTGCTCGTCATCGACCAGGAGAACCATCTGCTGGGCGTCGTCGACCACTACTCGTGCATGATATGATAAACATTACAGAATTGAAACACTACACTTCCATCACAAAACCGAAACATCCTGCGACGTCGCGTTTCCTCGCCGCAGGATTCATGCTGCTCTGCTCCGTGCTGATGCCACTTAATAGTGCCGCCCAGCGAGCCGACTCGCTCATCGTGGCCGACCTTCGCCGCGAGGGCATCACGTTCACCCACGACAATTCCGTGACGCTGCTCATGTCAGGCCAAGAGAAATTCGACGACATGTTCCAGGCCATCCGCGATGCGCGCCACTCCATCCACCTGGAATACTTCAACTTCCGCAACGACTCCATTGCCGACACCCTCTTCGAGCTGCTGGCCACGAAGGTGAAGGAAGGCGTTGAGGTGAGGGCTGTATTCGACGGCTTCGGCAACGTGTCGAACAGCCAGCCGCTGAAGAAAGAGCACGTCAGCCACCGCCGCCAGCAGGGCATCCAGCTCTACGAGTTCAATCCCGTGAAGTTCCCCTACACCAACGACCTCTTCGGACGCGACCACCGCAAGATTGTGGTCATCGACGGAAAGATAGCCTACACAGGCGGCATGAACGTGGCCGACTATTATATAAAAGGTACGCCCGAGGTGGGCGAATGGCGCGATATGCATTGCCGCATCGAGGGAGGTGCCGTGAACCGGCTACAGGGCATCTTTGCCGACATGTGGAAGCGTGTAACGGGCCAGCAGCTGCAGGGTGCCCAATACTACCGCGGCTTCACCACGCCCGACTATTTCGGCAACCTGAAGAAAGACACCACCGCCACGGCCGGCCGTAAAATGGTGGGCATCATCAACCGCGAGCCCTACCGCTCGCCCAAAATCATCCGCAAGTTCTACATCAGCGCCCTCGACAATGCCCGCGACAGCATCAAGCTCGTCAACCCCTACTTCACCCTGACGCCCAGCATCAAGCGCGCCCTGAAGCGGGCCCTGAAGCGAGGCGTGAAGATGGAACTCATGATTGCCGCCAACAGCGACATCCCACTCACCCCCGACTGCGGCTTCTACAACATGCACAAGCTGATGAAGCGGGGCGCCGACGTGTGGATCTATCAGGGCGGCTTCCACCACACCAAGATTATCATGGTCGACGGACAGGTATGTACCGTGGGCTCGGCCAACCTCGATGCCCGCAGCCTGCGCTTCGACTACGAAGAGAATGCAGTCATCGTCGACCCCTGCACCACCAAGGAACTCTCGGATATGTTCGAGCGCGACAAGAAGCGCTCCTTCCGCCTCACCAAGGAATCGTGGGACAAATGGCGCACCGGTAAGGATAAGTTCCGCGGATGGCTAAGCACCCTGTTGTCACCCTGGCTATAAAAAGATATGGATACTACAGAAAGAAGCGAAATGCTCGAGAAAGACTATTTCAATACCGTTTTCTGTCTGCTCAAAGACAAGCGAATGGGCGAGGCGATACGCGCGCTCCGCGAACTCATGGAGAAAAACCACGCCATCGTGGCCGACGACACCTTCCATACCATCGCCGCCGACCACGACCGCATGCTCGACTATATGGAGCAGGGCTACGACGACCCCCAGCGCGAGGAAATCTACCAGCGCCTGGTGCGCCGCCTGTGGTTCTTCACCCGCAGCGCCCTGATGACCTGGCTCTGCACCAACAAGTCGATATTCCGCGAAGCCCGTCAGAAGTCAGGCCAGCAGCAGTTCACACCCGACGATATCGAGCGCACCCTCCACAATTTCGTTTCCGATGTGGCCATGCTCAGTCTCGAGACCGATGAGGCAAAGCTTCAGAAAGAGGCCGACCTCTATGCCAGACATCTGAACTACGTCAGCACGCTCTTCAACCATATCTTCGTCAGCAACACCTGGAGCAAGGCAACCGGCGCGTTCTACACCCGCCTCCTGCTCTCGCCGATGACCGACAGCATCGATGCCCGCATGCTCGTCAGCGCCATCACGCTCAACTGCCTCATTCAGTTCGACATGGAGAAGCTGCGCACGCTTATCGACATTCACCAGCAGACTGCCGACCCCGAGTTGCGCGAGCGTGCCCTCGTAGGGTGGTTCCTCTCCCTGCCCCACTTCCAGCCATCGCTCTTCCCCGAGTTCACCCCGACGCTCCGCGACGTCTGCACCCGCCATGCCGCCGAGCTGCTCGAACTGCAGCAGCAGGTCATAGCCTGCATCAATACCGACCGCGACAACGAGACCCTGCAGAACGACATCATGCCCAACCTGATGAAGAACTCAGGCTTCAAGCTCACCCAGCGGGGAATCGAGGAGAACGAAGACCCCATGGAAGACATACTCGACCCCGATGCCGCCGACAAGCGCATGGAAGAGGCCGAGAAGAACATCAACAAGATTCTCGACATGCAGAAGCAAGGCGCCGACATCTATTTCGGCAGCTTCAAGCTGATGAAGCGCTTCAGCTTCTTCTACACCCTCTCCAACTGGTTCACGCCATTCTTCATGCAGCATCCCGGACTGAGCCATCTCACCAAGGACCTGCTCTCCAACAAGTTCGTACTGAGCATCATCAACAAGGGACCCTTCTGCGAGAGCGACAAATACTCGTTCGCCCTGGGCGCATCGAGCGTCATCAGCCACTTGCCGCAGGACGTGCTGAAAATGGTGGAAAACATCGAAGACATCGACCCCGCCATGAAGCCCGACCTCATCAACACCCCCATTTTCAGGCGCCAGGTGTACCTGCAGGACCTCTACCGCTTCTTCAAGCTCCACCCCCTGCACAACGAACTGCCCTTCGACCCGTTCCATGTGGGCAGCCTTCCGGCCAACGACAACTACTTCATACTCGACAACGACCTGTTTGCCGACATCGACGACGAGCACATCCTGCTCATGCGCGCCCGCTATCATCACAAGGTGCGCAGGTATGGCGTGGCCACCAAAGAGCTCTACGACCTTGTTGAGAAATATCCCGACAACGTGCAGGCACGCGCCATGCTGGCCCACTCCCTGCTCGAGCTGGGTTCCTATGCCCAGGCTGCCGACCACTACGAGCAGCTGCTGGTGGTGCGCCCCGACAATTTCAAGTATAAGCTCAACTATGCCCACGCCCTCACCGAGTCGGGCCAGTACGAAGATGCCATGGAAACCATCTTCAGGCTCAGCTACGAATACCCCGACGACATCCGCGTAACCCGGCTGCTGGCATGGGCACACCTCATACAACGGCATGCCAAGAAGGCCGAGCCCTGCTACGACAAGCTGCTGGCATCAGCCGAGGCCAACTACTCAGACAAGCTCAATGCCGCCTATTGCTACTGGTTTACGGGGAGAATGAAACAGGCCGTCGGTCTGTTCCGCGAATATGTGAAAAAAAAGGACACCCCGCTCGATGTGGCTTTCGTCAGCGACGAAGAGCTGCTGGGTGTCTACGAAGTGAGCGAGTTCGACAAACAACTCCTTAAGGAGCTAGTCGAGCGGCAGCCGCGAGATCTTTAGCCCTCGGTTCCTTCATCCTTTCATATTTCATATCGGGCAGCGCATCAATCGTCTGCTGGTCTGCCTTCATGTATTTCATTATCAGGTCGCCGTATTTCTTCACCCCATACTTGTTGATGGAGTCAACGGCCGTGTTGTATCCCTTCACGAACACCTCATACTGCTTCTTCCGGTTCTTGTCGGCCAGCGCCTTCTCGCGGAAGGCCACCACGCCCAGCTTCATGTCCTTCAGCCGGGTGTCCATCAGCACCGGGTGCTTCCACATTCTTGCCGTCGTGGCCTGCGGCTCGGGCAGCAGCATCGCGTCGATTTCGTTGTTCAGCAGCATCTTCAGCCGGATGTTCGGGTCGTTGATTTGCACCATGAACACGTTGTCGCGGCCCAGCTTGGCGCTGTCAACGGCCATCTGTGCCAGCAAGTGTGTAGCGCTGAACCGCGCCATGGCCACCATCTTTTCGTTCAGGTGCTTCAGCTCAGTCACACGCGAGAGGCGGTTGCTCACAAACTGCCATCCGGCATTCGTCGCCGTTGCATACTTCAGCGCCAGTCCGCCGCGCTTCATCCGCTCGCCCCTCACCAGGTCGGTCACGTTTCCCTCGATGCTCCCCTTCTTCAGGGCCGCGTCGCAGTCGATTTGCGAGTCGAAGCACTTCAGCCTGATGTCGGCCTTCGCCGTGTCGAACATACAATGTTCCTTGGCCAGGAAGAGCGGCAGACAGTCCATCGTGGGCAGCGTTCCAACCTTCAGCGCAGCCGAGTCTTCCTTGGCCAGCCTCAGGCGCTCTGCCTTCGACAGTCGTTTCTGCTCCTCGTAGTCGCTGCCGCACGACACCATGGCAGCCACCATCAGCACGATATAGAGAATTTTCTTCATCTTCTTGAAATTGGCGGCAAAATAAACAAAAAAAAACGAGAATAGCAAATAAATAACACCTTTTTCAGGATTTCGTCGAAAAAATCCCCGGAACTCATCGAAAACCATTTTGAAGATAGCCACACACACCTTAACTTTGCACTCAGAAATTCAAACATAAGTAAAACCAATTAAAAAATAAAGATTATGAAAAAGATTTTTGCATTGTTAGTTGTGTGTGTGTTCTCTGCCAGCTTTGCCGTGGCACAAGTTAATAACAACCACCGTACGGCCGCCCGCCACTACTTCGAGCGCCTCGACTCAGTCTCCCGCAGCAAGCTGATGAAACAGCACAGGGAATTCTGGAAGAAGCAGATGAAGGACAACGACAAGAAGTGGAAGAAGCATGTGGCCATGAGTCCACGCCAACGGAAGGCGCCCTGGCAGAACGCCGACAAGGGATTCCTGCTGCATCCACAAGAGCAGATGCCCATCTTCATCGGCGGCAAGGAAGCCCTGATGAGCTGGATTGAAGAGAATGTTACCTATCCCGTATCGGCCGACCTCACCGGTGTTGAGGGCAAGGTTCTCGTAGCTTTCGATGTGAATGCCGACGGCACCATTGGCAACGTACGCGTAGAAGAATCGGCCAATCCCCTGCTCGACAACGAGGTGGTGAGCAAGCTGCAGGCAATGCCCCGCTGGATTCCCGCCTTCCAGAACGGTCGCGCCGTAAAGGTGAAATACACCCTCCCCATCAACTTCACTCTGCAGTCATAAAGTCATAAAAGCTATATAATCTATCTCAAGCGTGAAAGGGATGTCCATTTTGGGCACCCCTTTTTTGGGGTGTAATCCTGTAATCTTGTAATCGCTGTGTGTGCCGAACAAAATAGAAATAGCCTATAGACAAAAATCCACGAGAATCCCACAAATGATTCGAGCTACCCCCAATACCCAAGGAGAGAAAAGAGTGAATGCAACTAATGCAGTAATTCTCCCCCCTCCTTAGAAAGGAGGGGCTGGGGGTGGTTGATAATAAGGCTAAAAGCAAAGATTTAAATCAGATTTTTACGGATTTGTTCAAGCAGGGGCTAGGGCTGATAATTTTTAATGCAAAAAACAAAGATTTATGCCCGATTTTTGAAGATTTTTGTGGTTCTTCGTCAATTTAGTTGAAAAGTAGTGGTTCCATTATTAATTTTCGTTTGAGCAAGTTTAAACTGGCCCTGCCAAACATGACACGCTTGACTTCTTTTATCTTGTTGACGAATCCCTCGACAATACCATTTGAGAC
>JAFWQT010000046.1 GCA_017508965.1 Prevotella sp.
CCTCATATCACTCCGAACTGATGGAGGAAGATGCAAAGCATGCCTATGGGGCAGACATACTTGGCGGCAAAGACAAAGAGGGGGAAGAAACGGGGCGAAAGGGTGCCCCAGTTGGTCATCTGGTTGCGCACGGTCTGATGGGGCATCACCCAGCCCACATAGACAGACGTGAGGAAGCCGCCGAGCGTGAGCAGGACGTTGGCCGAGAGGAAATCGAAGAAGCCGAACAGCGAATAGCCGAACAGCTGCAACTGGGGGACGGGGCCCAGCGAGAGGGAACAGAGGGCGCCGGTAATCATGGCCAGCAGAGTGACGATGCGGGCACCGGTCTTGCGGCCAAGGCGGAACTCCTCGCTGACGAAGGCAGTAGGCGTCTCGTGCATGGAGATGATGCTGGTGAGGGCAGCAAGCACCAGGAGCACATAGAAGATGATGCTGATGACGTAGCCGAGGAAGGGCATGAACATAAAGGCCTGCTGGAACACATTGGGCAGCGTGATGAAGATGAGCGAGGAACCGCTGTCGGGCTGAACGCCCACGGAGAAAGCCGCGGGAAAGATAATCAGTCCGGAGAGCAGGGCCACCAGGGTATCGATGACCGCTATCTGGATGCCGGAACGGGCAAGGTTTACGTTGCGCCCAAAATAGCTGGCATAGGTGGCCAGGCAGGCCATGCCCGTGGACAGCGTGAAGAAGGTCTGCCCCAGCGCATCGAAAAGGGTGGCAGAGGTGACCTTTGAGAAATCGGGATAGAACAGGAACTCAACACCCTTCCAACTGCAGGGAAGCATGAGCGAGCAAACCACGAGCACGAGCAGCAGGACAAACAGCACGGGCATCATGAACTTGGAGGCTTTCTCTATGCCGCTCTGCACGCCACGGACGATGACATAGTGGGTGATGAGCAGGAAGACAACCGTCCACATGACGGGCTTGACGGGGTTGTTGGTGAACGAGTCGAAATAAAGCTGGATGTATTGCGGGTCGCCCATCAGATGTCCGGCCACGGAGGCAAAGACATACTGAAGCGTCCAACCGGCCACCACGGAATAGAAGCCCATGATGATGAACCCGGTGAACACGCCCATATAGCCCACGAATTTCCAGGGCCAGCCGCCATAGGCCTGGGTGGCATTGCGCTGTGCATTGCGCCCCACGACGAACTCGCAGAGCATGGCAGGAAGACCGAGCAGAAAGAGGAACACCAGGTAGATGATGAGGAAGGCAGCACCACCGTTCTGCCCCGTCTCGTAGGGGAAGCGCCAGATGTTGCCCAGTCCGACGGCCGAGCCGGCCGTGGCAAGCACAATGCCAAGTTTTGATGCAAACAATCCTCTGCCTTCCATTTATATATAACTCCTACTTCGTAACTCCTAACTTAAATTAATCCGAAATTGTAGAGGAAAATGCTGATGATCAACAGCGGACAGATGTATTTTACCAACAGCACGAACAGATGAACAAAGCGCTGGTTGACTGTGCCCCAGTTGGTAATTTCATCGTGCACCACCTTATGGTCGACATACCAGCCAATGAAGATACAGGTGAGGAAGGCGCCCAGCGGCAGACAGCAGTTGGCCGTAAACCAATTGAGGGCGTCGAACAGCGGCATTCCGAAGGGGGCACACCAGTCCCACATGCCCAGCGACAGCGAGCAGATGCCGCCCGTGATGATGGCATAGAGCGTGACCATACGGGCTGCCTGCCGACGACCGATGCGTAGTTCCTCACTGAGGAACGAGGTGCTGACTTCGTGGATGGAGATATTGGAGGTGAGCGCCGCTATGGTGAGCAGCAGGTAGAACATGATGCTCACGATATATTCCATGACAGGCATGGAACCAAATGCCTGCTCGAAGACATTGGGCAGCGTGATAAAGATGAGCGAGGGACCGCTGTCGGGCTGCACGCCCACTGAGAGGGCTGCAGGAAAGATGATGAGTCCGGCGAGAATGGCTACCAGCGAATCGATGGCGGCTATCTGCACTGCGGAGGACAGCAGGCGAGTCTCACGCTTGAAATAGCTGGCATAGGTGCAAAGGCAACCCATGGCAATACTGAGCGAGAAGAACGACTGACCGAGTGCCTCGAGAAACGTACGGCTGGTGACCTTCGAGAAGTCGGGCTTGAGCAGGAATTCCACACCCTTCCAGGCATTAGGCAGCGACAGCGAACAGCCCATGAGGATGAGGAGCAGCAAGAACAGTACAGGCATCATAATCTTGGATGCCTTCTCGATGCCGTCCTGCACACCGTGGACTATCACGAAATGGGTGATGCCAATGAGCAGCGCAGCCCACATGATGGGTTTGACGGGATGGGTGGAAAAATCCGTGAAATAATCTTTGAATATTTCGGGAGTTCCATGGATGTTACCCATTGCTGAAGAGAAGACATACTGCAGCGTCCAGCCGCTCACCACGCTGTAGTAGCCCAAGATGAGCGCCGAAGTGAGCACGCCGAGATAGCCCACGAGTTTCCAGGCCGTTCCGTTGCCCATAATGGAATAGGCTCGGGCGGTGTTTGACTGGGCATGGCGCCCGATCATCATCTCGCAGAGCATGACAGGAATACCCATCAGCAGCACGCAAAAAATATATATTAGGATGAAGGCGGCTCCGCCGTTCTGACCTGTCACATAGGGGAAACGCCATACGTTGCCCAGTCCGACAGCTCCGCCGGCCGTGGCTAAGATGACGCCCACCGTTGTTCCGAAGTTCCCTCTTTCAGTACGCATACTTATAAAAATTTTAATGATAACCTGAACCCACCCCCCTGCCCCTCCCTAAATGGAGGGGAGTAAATAGTAATAAAGCCTCCCCTCGGGGATTATTGGAGGTGCTTTAGAGCCTATAATTCAAATTTCTGACCCCACCCCTAGCCCCTCCCCTACGATGGGAGGGGAGTTCCCATAGCAACTCCATCGCTATCAACTCCCCTCCATTTAGGTAGGGGCAGGGGGTGGGTCTCTTTTTACTTTTCCAGTTCCAGATGACGGAATTCCGGGGGGATGGTGCCACGCCATACCACGAACGGCATCTGGCGCAGGTGAGCATTATAGAAACGACGGTCGCCAGTGACCTCATCACCGATGAAATCGGGCTTTTCGAACGGTTCTTCCTCATTTTCAAGCTCCACCTCGGCCATCACCAGTCCGGCATTGTCGCCATAGAACTCATCTACCTCGAACGTATGGCGGCCATCGGGACTGGGCACCAAGAAACGGGTCTTGTCGATAACCCCTGGCTCGCACATCTCCATCAGGTGCTCAGCCTCGTCGAGCGTAATCTCCTTCTCGAACTCATAGCGCGAGAGTCCGCCGTTGAGAGAAGGCCCTTTGATGGTGAGATAGCCATGGGCATCGCGGACGCGAACCCTGACGGTGCGCCCGTTCCTGCTCATGATATAACCTTGCCTGATACGGCTTTTCGAGGTGGCCTGCTCGCGGTATCTCTCGCCACGTACCAGAAATTTCCGCTCGATTTCCAGTCCACTCATGGCATCAGGAAATCATGATGGTTGCCCAGATGGCATAGATGATGGCAAGCACGATGAGAGCGCCGAAAATCCACTTCACGACACTCTTGCCCTTCTGCTCTTCCTGTGCGGCATGGCGCGCACGCTGTAATTTTCTTTTCTGACTCATAATCAAATAAAATTTTAAATGAAGAGTTAAGATTTTAGAATTTAGAATTCTTCTCACTGCGTTGCGATTAAGAATGACTGAATTCAGATTTCTTCTTCTCTCCTCTTATTATTATACTTATTATTAATGTTTAACTCCTAATTGAAAATTATTAATTGTTTAATTGCCGAAGGCAACAACTCTTAATTCTTAACTCTTAATTCTTGATTCTTCAATTCTCATCGGCAACGGGGAACTCCATGAGATAAGCCTTGATGAAATCGTCGATTTTACCGTCCATCACGCCATCCACATCAGATGTCTGATAGTTGGTGCGGTGGTCTTTCACCCGACGGTCGTCGAACACATACGAACGAATCTGCGAGCCCCACTCAATTTTCTTCTTGCCGGCCTCGATCTTGGCCTGGGCCTCGAGGCGCTTCTTCATGGCACGGTCGTAGAGCTGCGATTTCAGCAACAGCAACGCCTTCTCTTTGTTCTTTGGCTGGTCGCGAGTCTCGGTGTTCTCGATGAGGATTTCCTCTTCCTCGCCGGTATCAGGGTCGGTATACCAATAGCGCAGACGGACACCCGACTCCACCTTGTTCACATTCTGGCCGCCGGCACCGCTGCTGCGGAACGTGTCCCATGAAAGCTTGGCGGGATCGACATACACCTCGATAGTGTCGTCTACAAGCGGACTCACAAATACCGAGGCAAACGACGTCATGCGCTTGCCCTGGGCATTAAACGGCGACACGCGCACTAGACGGTGCACCCCGTTCTCACTCTTCAGGAAACCATAGGCATACTCGCCGTGCTCGATTTCCATCGTCACGCTCTTGATGCCGGCCTCGTCGCCGTCCTGCAGGTCGGCAATGGTCACCTTAAAGCCATGGGCCTCGCTCCAGCGCATATACATACGCATCAGCATTCCTGCCCAGTCCTGGGCCTCGGTGCCGCCGGCGCCCGAATTGATTTTCAGCACGGCGTCCATGGGGTCTTCCTTCTGGCGCAGCATATTCTTCAGTTCCAGGTCCTCGATGGCCTTGATGGCCTTGGCGTAGTCGTCGTCGACCTCGTCTTCGGTCACCATATCCTCGTGATAGAAATCGAAGGCCAGCTGCAGCTCGTCGGCAAGTGTGCGCACCTGCTGATAGCCATCAATCCAGCGCTTGATGTCCTTCACCTTCTTCATCTGCACCTGGGCGCGCTTGGGGTCTTCCCAGAAATCGGGAGCCTGCGTGCGGAGGTCTTCTTCTTCAAATTCTATTTTCTTGCGGTCGATGTCGAGATAGCGATGCAGGTCATCTGCACGCTGCATCACGTCTTTCAATTGATCTTGCGTTATCATATCACTAAACAGATTCTTCGTACATGGACTCGATTTCGGCGGCGTAGTTCTTGTTCAGCACGCGGCGCTTAATCTTCAGCGTATTGGTCAGTTCGCCCGATTCCATCGTAAACGGCTTTGGCAGCAGCACGAATTTCTTCACCTTCTCGTAGTTGGCCAGCTGCTGCTGAAGCGTGTCGATGCGCTCTTCCATCATCTTTATGATGCGCTTGTTGTGGCAAAGGTCTTCAGGACTGCCGAACTCGATGTCGTTGTCCTTGGCATATTCCTCGAGGGCAGCAAAGTTGGGCACAATCAGCGCGCTCACGAACTTGCGCTGGTCGGCGATGACGGCCAGCTGCTCGATAAACAGGTCGACCAGCAGCTTCGACTCAATCATCTGCGGAGCGATATACTTGCCGTTGGAAGTCTTGAAAAGCTCCTTGATGCGCTCCTTCAGGAACAGTTCGCCGTTGCTGAGATAGCCGGCGTCGCCCGTACGGAAATAGCCGTCTTCGGTAAAGCTCTCCTTGTTGAGGGCCTCGCGCTTGTAGTAGCCGCGGGTAATCGTCGGACCCTTGAGCAGGATTTCGTCGTTGTCGCCAATCTTGATGTCGAGCCCTGCGATGGGACGTCCCACCGAACCGATGGTGAACGGCTTGTCTTTGTGCACATTGCTCACCGTGGCCAGACTCTCGGTCAGTCCATAGCCCACCATCATGAAGATGCCGATGCTGATGATGAACTCCTGCACTTCGGGCGACACATAGGAGCCTGCCGTGGGGAAGAAATTGGGATGCTCTAGTCCTAACTGCTTGCGAA
The DNA here is from genome assembly GCA_017508965.1 of Prevotella sp. Taxonomy (GTDB): domain Bacteria; phylum Bacteroidota; class Bacteroidia; order Bacteroidales; family Bacteroidaceae; genus Prevotella. The sequence goes on from JAFWQT010000046.1 coordinate 5,781, forward strand.
CCAGCGAGAAGACGGTCTTGTCGATCATCTTGTACTCCATCTGCAAGGCCAGTGGCGGACGCTTGCCGCGGCTCAGGTATTCCACGTTGTGCTTATGGCCTACGGCCAGGGCATGGTTGAACATCTTGCGCTTCACCGGTCCAGCATTCGCAATCTTTTCCTTCACGCCTATATATACTTTCTCCCAGAAACGGGGCACGCTGCTCATACACGTGGGATGCGTCTCGATGAGCGACTGCTGCACCTCCTTGGGATAGGTGTTCACGATAATCTTTGCGCCCTCGGTGAGACAGAGGAAGCACCATCCGCGCTCGAAAATATGCGTCAGCGGAAGGAAGCACATGATGCGGTCGTCCTCGCCGACAGGCAGGTTCTCGTCGTTGGCAATCATGGCGGCATTGAACTGGCCATGGGTCAGGATGACGCCCTTGGAGTCGCCCGTGGTGCCGCTGGTATAGAGAATGTTTGCAATATCGTCGTCGCTGGCCTGGGAATAGAGCGTCTCTACCTCGCTCTGGCGCGGACTGCCCTCGCCCAGCTTCAGGAATTCATCGAAATAGATGCTGCTCGAATCGTGGGGAACCTTGCGTACAGAACGGTCGTAGATGATGACCTTCTCGAGCGTCGGACAGAGCGGCAGCACCCTGTAGGCCTTCTCGTACTGCTCTTGCTCGCCTACGAAAAGGAACCTGATCTGGGCATCGCCGATCATGTACTGAATCTGCTGCTCGGAACTGGTGGCATAGAACGGCACCGTGACGGCACGAATGCCAAAGGCGCCGAAGTCGGTGAAGAGATACTGCACCGTGTTCTGCGAGAAGACGCCCACGTTCTCCTGCACCTTAATGCCCAGGTTGAGCATGGCATTACTGACCTCGCGAACCTGCTTCGAGAACTCATTCCATGAGCATTCCTTCCATTTCAGACTACCAAAGTCGCGATAGATGAGAGCAGTACGGTCGCCGTACTTCTCTGCCTGCTTATGAATAAGCACCGAAAGATGACATCTTGTTTGCATACGCGCAAATGTTGTTTAATAAAACGCAAAAGTACAAATAAATTTCAAAAAAACAAAAAAAACAGCCAAAAAATCCATTTTCCAGCCCTTTATGGCCTCTCGGCAACAATCAACGGCTGCCGAAAAAGTTAAAAAATCATATTAATCTGACACTGTGAACACCCAAATTGGAATATTTTGGCAGATTCTGATTATTTTTGCATGACACTTTATCTTCAACCGGAATATGAAACACGAAGAACTGACCAACCGGGCCGTGGAACTGCTGAAGCACCTCATCGCCACGCCTTCGGTGAGCCGCAACGAGGCACAGGCTGCCAACGTGGTGGAGCAGGCCATCCGAGAACTGGGATTTGAGCCCAGAAGGGAGGCCAACAACGTATGGACCATCGACCCGCACTTCGACGGGCGCCGCCCCACCCTGCTGCTGAATGCCCATATCGACACGGTGAAGCCCGTGGCCACATGGACACGCAACCCTTACTACCCCCAGCAAGAGGACGACACGCTCTACGGACTTGGCAGCAACGACTGTGGCGGCGGACTGGTGTCGCTGCTTCAGGTATATGCCTGGCTGACAGCGCGTGAACAGTCGTTCAACCTGGTCTATTTAGCCTCAGCCGAAGAGGAAGTGTCGGGCAAAGACGGTATTTCCAGGGCTTTGCCGCTGCTGCCGTCTATCGATGTGGCGGTGGTGGGAGAACCCACGGGCATGCAGCCGGCCATTGCCGAGAAGGGACTGATGGTGCTCGACGTGGTGACACGCGGCGTTTCGGGCCATGCGGCTCGCGGCGAAGGCGTCAACGCCATCTACGAAGCCATCGAAGACCTGTGCTGGCTGCGCAGTCATAAGTTCAGGAAAAACAGCGACTTCCTTGGTCCCACGGTGATGAACGTGACGGTCATCAAGGCCGGCACTCAGCACAATGTGGTACCCGATAAATGTGAGATGGTGGTGGATGTGCGCACAAACGAGTTCTACCAGAACGAATTTGTGTACGAGTTCATAAAAAAACACCTGAAGAGTGAAGTGACGGCGCGCTCGTTCCGCCTGCATTCATCGCA
>JAFWQT010000047.1 GCA_017508965.1 Prevotella sp.
CGATGTCATAATGTATCCCATCAATATCAATACCGTTGGCAATTGTATCATTGATAGCGGCTTCTATTAGGTCAAGTTTATCAGAAAGAGCTTTCCCGTCTTTAGTTTGGCGAAAGGTCTCCCACACCTTAGGCGATTTGTTAACACGAGTCCACGTCTGAATATCTACAGGAATATTGGTACAGACTAACGCACGTATATTAGGAGTACGCTTGCGTACCTCTATATATAGGCTCGCACGGCCTTTCGTTTCTTTTGTCCGCAAAAAGAATTTCTTAGCCATAATCTTTCCGTTTAAAATCAATGGTGCAAAGATAGGAATAAAAATTCAAATTGATGGAACATTGATGGAACATTTTTGAGTTTTTATGACATTTTGTAAATCTTAATGAATTTGAGTAATTCTATAACTAACTGATTTTCAGTAAATAATGTACATATATAGAATTATTAAAAACCACCAAATACGTCCGAGTCCCACCGGGCACCCAAAGCAGAATTAGCCGGAAATCCCAGTAAATAAAGGGGTTTCCGACTTTTTTTGTTGTAGGAATTTGATTTCCACTTTTTGGGGTCAGCGGATTACACAGTTTTTCCAAACATACATACTGATTGTCATTTATTGAAACAATGTTTGGCGACATTCCATTTTTTTTATATTTTTGCAGACAGATTAAAAGGAATAGGAATATGCAAAAGGCTATTGTACGTACATTATTATTTTATATAGTAGCAGTATTGCTTTTTACCTCATGCTCTGAGAGGAAGGAGTATAGGATTGGCGTGTCGCAGTGTGCAGAGGGGCGGTGGCGCGAGAAGGTGAACAACGAGATGCTGGCAGCCCAACACTTATACGAACAGGATGTGAAGGTGACGATAGCCAGTGCTCACGATGATACGCAGCTGCAGGTAAAACAGATAGACAGTCTGGCGAACACGGGCATCGACCTATTGGTGGTGGCTCCAAATGAGGCGGAGCCCATTGCGGCAGCCATTGAGCGCGTCAGGCAGAAGGGCATCCCCGTTATATGCTTCGACCGCAAGGTGAAAGGTGACAACTATACTGCTTTCATAGGTGGCAGCAACGTGGAGGCCGGTCATGCTATCGGCGTGAATGTGGTTGACGTGGTTAAAGGGATAACAGCCTCGGGCCACAGGCCGCTGGTGATGGAGGTGACGGCACTGATGAGCAGTTCGCCGGCCCAAGAGCGCCATGAAGGTTTTGCGAAGGCGCTTGAGGGTCACAACGAGCTGGACTATGTGTGCCGCGAAGGCGATTGGGGTTCGGAAACTACTTACAGGATTGTGAAAGAACAGATTGACACAGGACGGTTACCCGACATTGTGTTCTGTCATAACGACGGCATGGCAACTGGTGCCTACAAGGCCGTGGTGGAAACGGGAACGGAAGGTAAGATTAACATATACGGAATAGACGGAATGCCTGACGAGGGGCTTGACTATGTGCAGTTTGGCCACCAGCTGGCCAGTTACGTGTACCCTACTGGAGGAGAAGAAATAATCAGGCTGGCGCTCGACATCCTTACTGGTAAGTCGTATAAGCGGGAAAACAAGCTGGAGGGCATTCTGGTGGTGAGGGAGAACGCATGGTCGGTGGCTACTACTACGAAAGAGCTGATGAGGCAGAACGGGAACCTGGTGACCATCCAGGACAAGCTGGAGGATTATCTGGGTCTGTATAACACACAGCACAAGGCGCTCATTGCCAGCATTGTGCTCATCGTACTGCTGATTGTAGCCGTAGTTGCCATTTGGCGTGCATACGTGCTTTCGCAGCGTGCCATCAAGAAACGCCAGGCCCTGAACGAAGAGGAAACGCTGTTTTACACCAACCCTGACAGCCGAAAGATGCGACAGGTGTTTGAGACACCTGCAGAAGAACTGCCCGCCCCGAAGTCGCAAAATACCATTTTTGCCGAGACGCTAAATGAGGCAATCCGCCAGAACATGTCGAATCCGTCGCTAAAAATGGAGGATTTGGGTGAAACGGTGGGATTGAGTCGCGTACAGCTGTACCGTAAGGTTAAATCCATCACAGGGCTTTCGCCCGTAGAACTGCTTCGGCAGATGCGCCTGCAGCAGGGTTATGTGCTGCTGAGTACTACTAACAAGACGGTTCAGGAGATAGCCCATGAGGTGGGATTCAGTACACCGGGCTACTTTTCGAAATGCTTCCGTCAGCAATACGGCAAGTACCCGATGGAATTAAGGAATTCAACAAATGTGACTTAATAGTCAACAATTGTTCCATGTAACATTTTTCTGAGTCTGCGAACGATAATTGAAAGTCTTTTTTCGTTCGCAGACTTAATTTTGCGGCAGTTATTCTAACTACTAACCCCAAAATTTCAAGAAATGGAACAAATGAAAAGATTCATTCTGAGTTTCCTTTCGCTGCTATGCGTTAATTTTATGTACGCGCAAAGCGGCGAAATCTCCGGCTGCGTAGTCGATGCTACGGGAGAACCCGTCATCGGCGTAACTGTCATGGAGAAGGAAACGTCGAACGGCACAGTGACCGACTTCGACGGAAATTTCAAAATCAAGGTGGAGGCCAACAAGACGCTGGTTTTCACTTACATTGGTTTTCAGACCCTGGAACTGCCGGCCCAAGACGGCATGAAAGTCGTGATGCAGGAAGATGCCCTGGCACTGAACGAAGTTGTAGTAACGGGTTACACCACACAACGTAAAGCCGACCTGACAGGAGCCATCTCAACAGTCAGCGTCGACGAAATTGCCAAGCAGAACGAAAACAATCCGATGAAGGCCCTTCAAGGCCGTGTGCCTGGTATGAACATCACTGCCGACGGTAATCCCTCGGGTGCTGCTACAGTGCGCATTCGTGGTATTGGTACGTTGAACGACAACGACCCTCTCTACATCATCGACGGCGTGCCCACGAAAGCTGGTATGCACGAACTGAACGGTAACGACATTGAGAGCATTCAGGTGCTGAAGGATGCCGCATCGGCATCTATCTACGGTTCGCGCGCTGCCAATGGTGTTATCATCGTTACCACAAAGAAAGGTAAGGACGGTAAGATAAAAGTGAACTTCGACGGAAGCGTGGCCACCTCGTTCTATACCAACAAAATTGAGACGATGAATGCCAGCGAATGGGGCCGTGCTTACTGGCAGGCATCGGTGAACGACGGACTGAACCCCAACAACAACAATCTGGGCTACAACTACGACTGGGGGTACGACAAGATGGGTAACCCTGTGCTGAACCGCATGGCCATGGACATGTTTCTCGACGAGAACGCCACGGTTCGTACGGGCGACACCGACTGGTTCAAGGAGATTACCCGTACGGGCGTAGTGCAGCAGTACAACCTTTCGGTGAGTAACGGCTCGGAGAAGGGCAACGCCTTCTTTTCAATGGGTTACTACGACAATCAGGGCACCATCAAAGAAAGTTACTTCAACCGCCTGTCTGGTCGTGCCAATGCCGACTATAAACTGTTCGACGGCAATGTAGTATTAGGTGAGAACTTTACCATCAACCGCACGAAGGGTGTAGATGCTCCCGGCGGCGTGCTGGAGCATGCCCTGGAGTTTAGCCCCAACTTCCCCATTTATGCTGAGAACGGCAAGTATGCCCAAGCCCTCGGTGCCTACTCGGAGCGTGAGAATCCACTGAGCATGATTGATAATGCCAAAGACAATGAGTACACACAGTGGCGTATGTTCGGCGATGTGCATCTGAGTGTCACGCCGTTCAAGAATTTCATGGTCCGCACCACCCTGGGTATGGACTACACCCAGAAGGAGCAGCGTTTCTTCACCTATCCTATTGCCAACGGTAAGGTGATGCGCACCGAATCGGCCGTAGAGAGCAAGCAGGAGCACACTATGCGGTGGATGTGGAATGCCATTGCCACCTATAATATAGAAAAAGGCAAGCACCGTGCCGACCTGATGGTGGGTACCGAGGTCAACCGCATGGACTACAAGATGAGCAGTGCCAAGCGCTACGAACTGGCCATTCTGAATACCGACTACATGTGGCCCAGCGCAGGTGCAGGCCGTCAGCTGGCCGATGGTTTCGGCGAAGGTTTCTCGTTGGTTTCCTTCTTCGGAAAGGCCAACTATACATACGACGACAAGTATCTGGCTTCGTTCACCATACGTCGTGACGGTTCGAGCCGTTTCGGTTCGCACAACCAGTATGGTACCTTCCCATCGTTTAGTGCCGGTTGGCGCATCAGCGAAGAGAAATTTATGAAGAACACCAAGGGCTGGCTGGACAACCTGAAGTTGCGCTATTCGTGGGGACAGACCGGTAACCAGGAGATTTCGAACACCGCCCGCTACACGCTCTACAAGTCAATGGTGTCAACAGGTCTTTGGAACAGCGACCAGGCAGGCTCCTCATACGACATTGCCGGCCGCAACGGCGGCTACGACCTGGCCAACGGCTACGTGCGCAACCAGCGCGGTAACGACAACATCAAATGGGAGACCAGCACCCAGCACAACATTGGTTTGGATTTCGCCCTTCTGAGCGGCGACATCTACGGCAGCTTCGACTGGTTTAACAAGAAGACCACCGACATTCTGCTCTTCATGGACGGTATTGCTGCCATGGGTGAGGGCAATGGCCAGTGGATTAATGCCGGCGAGGTGAAAAACAACGGTTGGGAGTTCTCGCTGGGCTATCGCCACCATTTGGCCAACGACTTCTCGTGGGACATCAACGGTAACATCAGCCGCTACGTGAACGAGGTTTCCAAACTGCCTGAGACGGTGGCTGCCAGCGGACGCTACGGCGGCAACAGCAAAAAGACCGTCATCGGCCACCCCATGTATTCACAAGTGGGTTTCATCTACGACGGAATCTTCAAAAGCCAGGAGGAGATTGACAACCATGCCATTCAGGACGGTGCCGGCCTGGGCCGCATACGCTTTAAGGACCTGAACGGTGACGGAGTCATCACCGAGGACGACCAGGACTGGATTTACGACCCGACCCCCGACTTCACATGGGGTCTGAACATCTACCTGCAGTACAAGAACTTCGATCTGACCATGTTCTGGCAGGGCGTGCAGGGTGTTGACGTGGACTGCCGCGGCTATAAGTCGCAGACCGACTTCTGGGCCAACTCGCTGATTAACGTGCCCTACCTGAACAAGGGCATACGCGCACTCGACGCATGGAGTCCGCAGAACCCCAACAGCGAGATTCCCGCCCTGACCACATCGGACACCAACCGCGAGGGACGCATCTCGACCTACTACATTGAAAACGGATCGTATGTGAAGCTGCGCACCATACAGTTGGGCTACAACCTGCCCAAGAGCCTTACCGACAAGCTTCGTATGGACCGCATCCGCATCTACGCTTCGGCTCAGAACCTGCTGACCATCAAGAGCAACAAGTTTACCGGTGCCGACCCCGAGAACCCCGGATTCAACTATCCCATCCCTCTCAACCTCACTTTCGGACTCAATGTCTCATTCTAATGAAGAGTGAAGAATGAAGAATGAAGAATTGAAGAAAAAAAAACAAAACGAAACAAACAATATGAAACACTATATAAATAATAAGGAAAGAAGCATGAAAATGATGATGAAGTTGCTCGGCGCAGCATTCTTCGTTCTTCATTCTTCATTCTTCGTTTCCTGCAGCAACTTTCTGGACGAGCAGGTGCCACAAGCTACGCTGACTCAGGACGAGGTAAAGAAACCTGAGTACATCGACAATGTACTGATTTCAGCCTACGCCGGACTGCTCAGCATTGAGGACATGAACTCCTCGTTCTCACTCTGGAACTACGACACCCGCTCTGACGACGCCTACGTGGGTGGTTCGAACCCCTCCGACGGTGAGCCTTTCCACATTCTGGAGAAGCATACCACTGTGATGACCACCGACTGGCCCTACAACGACATCTGGAACCGTTTCTACAAATACCTGTCGCGCATCAGCCTTTCGCTCGACATACTGGCCGTTGCCGACCAGGAGAACCCCACCATACAGCAGCGAACTGCCGAGATGAAGTTCTTGCGTGCCTACGGACATTTTCAGCTGAAGCGCCTGTTCAAGAAAATTCCATTCGTCAACAAACTCGACATGCAGGAAGACGACTACAACAACCTGACAAATACCGAATACAGCAACGACGAGGGCTGGCAGCAAATCATCAACGACTTGGAAGACGCCTACGCTGTATTGCCCGCCGCGCAGGCCGACAAGGGTCGTCCCACCAAAGCTGCCTGTGCCGCCTTCCTGGCTAAGGTCTATCTCTATAAGGCGTATCGCCAGGACGATGCCGGCTCGAACCAGGTAACTGGCATCAACGATGCCGACCTGCAGAAGGTGGTGGAATACACCGCCCCCGGCCTCTACGCCGGCTACGGACTGGAGAACGACCTGCACAACAACTTCCGCCCTGAGGAGCAGTACGAGAACGGCAAGGAGAGCATCTGGGCCATTCAGTACTCTAAGAACGACGGTACCGTGTATGGCAACCTGAATTTCTCCTACCGACTGATTGTACCCTGTATTCCGAAGGTTCACGACGCTGGTTGCGATTTCTACAAACCGTCTATCAACCTGGTCAATGCCTATCGTACCAATAGCGACGGACTGCCCCTCTTCGACGCTCCTGCCACCGCAGCCGACTATGAGGTAGGCTCAGCACAGACCGTTGACCCGCGTCTCTTCGTCACCGTTGGCGTTCCCGGCACTCCTTATATGTTCAACCCCAACTTCATGATTAGCAAAACCAACACATGGAGCCGCTCGGGTGGTATGTATGGCTACTTCGTTTCGCTGAAGCAGAACGTTGACCCGTCGCTCACCGACAACTACCTCTTTGTTTGCGACAACCAGTGGGCAAGTTCCATGAACCGCATCGTGTTCCGCTATGCCGACGTGCTGCTGATGCGTGCCGAGGCTCTGGCTCAACTTGGCAACACCACCGAAGCCATCGCGCTGGTCAACCAGTTGCGTACCCGCGCTATGGGCATGACCTCAGGCAGCGTGGTGGCCAACTATCCTAACAAATATGGCGTACACTATGCCATCGGCAAGTACAGCGGTTCTTACTCGAAAGAAGAAACCATGAAGATTGTGAAGATGGAGCGCCGCCTGGAGCTGGCCATGGAGAGTGAGCGTTTCTTCGACCTCGTGCGCTGGGGCGATGCCGCTAGCGTCATCAACCGCTTCTACACCACCGAAGGTGAGAAGATGAACTTCCTGAGTGGTTCGCTGTTCACTGCCAACAAGAACGAGTACCTGCCTATTCCCGACGACCAGATGAAGGCCGCCAACGGGCACTACACGCAGAACTGCGGACAATGGTAATTGTAAGAGTGAAGAAATTAGAATCATTAAAACGAAACAAGCTATATGAAACACAATAATAACGATAAGGAAAGAAGCATGAAAATGATGATGATGAAGTTGCTTTGTGCAGCATTCTTCATTCTTCATACTTCATTCTTCACTTCCTGCAGCAACGACCACACGGGCAGTATTGACGTGAGCGGTTCATGTCTCGTTGAGAAATTCGTGCTCAACGGACAATACGAAGGCATCATCAACACCGAGAAACGGCTCATCAAGATCAAGGTGCCTGCCAACTTCAACCAGAAGGGCAATATGGAAATCACGAGTCTGGACGTATCATCTGGCGCAAAGGCCAATCTGAAGGTGGGCGACCACGTGAACTTCGACGCCGACCGTACGCTCCACATCACCAATGGCGACCTTGAGATGGACTATCAGATCAGCGTGCGCAATGACGAGGCGCTGCTCTCGCTCTTCATCCTTGAAGGTGTAAAGGGTGCCATCAACCAGAACGACAAGACCATCACCGTATCGGTAATGGGCAACAGCGGCATCGACCTTGAAAATGCCACCTTCGAAGTGGCATGCAGCGAGGATGCCACGTGCAGTCCTGCCAGTGGCACAAAGGCTAATTTCAAGGAGCCTGTTCAGATAACGCTGACCGACAACACGGCCACCAACACCTATACCGTCTATGTGACGCTCATCGAGAATCCCGTGGCCATCTTCGTTGGCGACGCAGAGAATGTTGAGTTGCTCAACGATGAGGAGAAGGCCGCAGCCAAGTGGCTCACCGGCAACATCGAGGGTGCCGCCTACGCTTCGTGGGATATGGTGGCCAGCGGCAGCATCTCGCTCGACGAGTGCAAGTTCATCTTCTTCCACCGTCATAGTCCCGCCTACGGCAACTACAACGGCTTTGCCGAGGCAGCAACAGGTGCCATGACGGCTCTGCCCAAGATGAAGGAATTCTGGAAACGCGGCGGCGCGTTCGTTCTGAGCCGCTCGGCTGTTAACTACGCCATTGCCCTGGGAGCTATGCCCGAGGACGCCTATCCCAACAACTGCTGGGGCGGCGGTGGTGGCGAAGGCTCCGACCTGATGGGCGATGATCCCTGGCACTTCTTTGCCTACGACGTCAGCCATCCGCTGTGGAAGAACCTGAAGACATATCCCGGTGCTGCGCCCGATGCCGTCTATACCCTCGACAACGGCTACACCATCTGCAACACCACGTCGCAGTTTGCCCTTTGGAATCCCTACACGGGCCAGGAAGCCTTCGAAACCATCACGGGTGCCCGCGCCCTTAGTCATGGTGGCGACGGTGCCGTAGTGGCATGGGAGCTGAAAGCCGCCGACGGCAACTTCGGCAAGGGAGGCATCATCTGCTTCGGCTCAGGACTCTTCGACTGGAACTCGCCTACGCCCTACACATCGGTCTATCATGACAATATGGGAGGCATCATGCTCAACGCTTTCGATTATCTAACCAAATAAGACAACGAATTTAACGAATTTGAAAATTATGAAGACAATGATATATTCAGTATTCGCACTCATGCTGTCAGCCTCTGCGCTGACAGCATGCAGCGACGACGAGTTCAGCGGCGACCCCGCCAAGGACTGGAACGGTACGACCACCTTCTTTGCTCCTACCGACGACCAGGGCTTTGGCACTTACTACACCCCCGCCATCGGACGTGTGGGCGACCCCATGCCCTTCTTCGATCAGAATGCCGGCGACTTCAAAGTGCTCTACCTGCAGGAGTTCATCAATAATCTCACCTACCGCTTCCATCCCATCTGGGCCGTTTCCACCGCCGACGGAGCCAACTACCAGTCGCTCGGCGAACTGGTGCCCTACGGAGCCAACGACTACCAGCAGGATGCAGCCCTCGGTACGGGATGCGCCTACGAGAAAGACGGCACGTACTATATCTACTATACCGGCCACAACGGCAACTGCAAGAACCGTGAGGTGGTAATGCGCGCCACCTCCAGCGACTTCAAGACGTGGACCAAAGACGAGCTCTGGACGCTCAACGGCCCTGACTTCGGCTACTCGGGCAACGACTTCCGCGACCCGCAAATCTTCGTTTCCGACGACGGTCTCTACCGCATGATTATCGCCACCTATCCAGTGAATGGCGGCGACCCCGTCTTCGCCGAGTTCAAATCCAGCGACCTGAAAAACTGGGAGCACGTTGGCCGCATTCGCATGATTTGGGACCGTATGCTAGAGTGCCCCGATGTGTTCAAGATGGGCGACTACTGGTATCTGGTCTATAGCGAGAGCTTCCGCGCCTCATGGAGCCGCAAGGTGAAGTACATGATGGCCCGCACCTACGACGAGCTGAAGAGCTGCCTCAACGACGGCCCCAAATGGCCTGCCGACGGTCACGAGGGTGTGCTCGACAGCCGTGCCTTCTATGCCGCTAAGACAGCCTCCAACGGCACCGACCGCTACATCTGGGGCTGGTGTCCCTTCCGCGCAGGTGGCGACATCCACGAGAAGAATACCAACGTTGGCGCTGGCGACGGCAACGAGCCAGCATGGAGCGGCTCCCTCGTCTGCCACAAAATCATCCAGCACGCCGACGGCACCCTGACGCTCGGCGCCGTACCCGCCATGGCCGCCAAGTACAGCAAAACGGCCGACGCCACCGTTGTGGCTTCCAGCGGCTACAGCAATGGCACACTCAGTGGCGACGGAGCCTATGTGCTCTACAACCGCCTGGGCACGTGCAACCACATCTCCTTCACCGTGAAGACCTCCAACAACTGGGACAAGTTCGGCGTGTCCTTTGCCCGCGGCACCGACTCCAAGAAGTACTACACCATGGTTGTCAATCCCGAATGGGAAGACGGCCGCAAAGTAAACTTCGAGCAAGAGGGTGAGGAAGGCAAGGGCTTCATCGAGGCTGCCGACGGTTACAACTTCGCCCGCCCGGCCGACAACACCTACAACATCGACATCTATACCGACAACTCTGTCCTGACGCTCTACATCAACGATGTCTGCGCCTACACCCAGCGCATCTACGGCATCCAGAAAAACTGCTGGAGCATCAACAACTATGGAGGCTCCATCACCGTCAGCGATGTAAAAGTAACACAGCAATTGTGATTTACGTTTCAGTTAGTAGTTAGTTTTTTCTTAGGAAAGAGATTGTTTCTCAGGATAACGCTTTTATTTCGATACAAACACATCTATCAATAACCTGCGTCCAGCGGACATCCCGTTGGAACAAAAAAAGAGAGAACAATGAAAAAACAATTCCTTCTGATGGTCATGACAGTGGCCGCAATGACAGCCTCGGCACAAGTGGTGCTGTGGGATGGCGAAGACAAAAACCCTGGTGACGAAAGCGGATTCTGGAATCGCGCCGACCCCACCGTAGTAGAAGAAGACGACGGCAACAAATGCCTCCAGGTGACGCTGCGCAACAACCCCGAAGGCTGGGACAAAGAACACTGTAATGCCGCCCTGCCCTTAGGCGAGGTTGACTTCAAGGCCCTGCGCCGCTTGACGATGAGAGTCAAGATGAGTCTCAACCACAACGTGCTCGTCCGTCTGGTCAAGGACGGCGATGGAGGCTACTCCACGGGCCGCCTATTCTGGTGCGGCGACGCCGACCAGTGGAACATCCTGACCTTCGAGTTTGCTGCCGGTCCCGACTGCGATAAGATTACCGACACGGGCAACACCGTGCTGGAGATATGGCCGTTCGAAGATGGTGGCGACGCCCTCAACAATGCAGGTCAGACCATCTTTATCGACGACATCAAGATGGAGGGCCCCATGGTCGATGACAAGGGCCTCCTTGCTTACGACGACAACTCGCTCACAGGCGAGGTAGTAGTAACAGGAGTCATTGGCAAAGGCAACTACCAGTGCACCTGGGATGGCGACTGGCATCCTGAAGCCTACGACGACTATGCCCTGCTGGCTGCCAAGCTAGCCCCCGAGGCAACGAAGCTCGACGTGAGTGGTGCAGGCCTCTGGGATGAGGATTGGGAGGCCATCAAGGCCAAGTGCCCCGGCATCGAGATTGTCACCGAACAGACCACGGCCATCAAGGACATTAAAAATGAAAGAGTAAAGATGAAAGACTCGTCCGTGTACAATCTGAACGGTCAGCGGGTCATTTCCTCTCCTTCGGGAAGACCAGGAGGGGTTCCCGCCAAGGGCGTTTACATCATTGGTGGAAAGAAGATGGTGGTCAAATAGGGACAGAAACTGTGTCAGCCTAGTTGTCCCTTAGGGGTAATAATACTCAAGAAAATGCTGCCGTGGAGCAACAACACGCTCTGCGGCAGCATTCTTTTTTTGGGGGCGCGTTTATCTCGATAGAAACGTCCGGCCGTACTATCTACTAATGCCCCGACTACGACTTCCCAAGGCGCAATACTTGAAAATACCTCATTTTTAGGTATTGCGCACTCCTTTTTTCTATAGTACCTTTGCACCCATGAAAACAAAATCGACAATTCCCGCAGAGATGAAGGTGCTGATGAACCACATCTACGAGTTGCATAAAGGCGTACGGCAGATGGTGCTGTTCACCTGTAACAAGAAGTATAGCGAGCAGACCGTGTCGCGTCTGGAAAGCCAGGGCATTCCTTATCTGCTTCAGCCGGCAGGGCAGCAGAACCTGAACGTGTATTTCGGACGTAAAGAATGTCTGGAGGCTATCCGACTGATTATTACCCGGCCCCTGTACGAACTGACGCCCGAAGAGGATTTCATCCTTGGAGCCATGCTCGGCTACGACATTTGTGCGCAATGCGAGCGCTTCTGCCAAAGGAAACAAAAAACAGCTAAAATGAAGAATTGAATTATTAACTGTAAACTAAGAAGAACAAAATGAACGCAACAATTGTTATCTATGGTTCCTCGACGGGAACCTGTGAGGCCATCGCAGAGAAGATTGCCTCGAAACTGGGCTGCGAGGCCGTGAACGTACAGAACCTGACAGCCGACGTCATCAACAGCCACCAAAATCTGATTCTCGGAACCTCGACGTGGGGCGCTGGCGAATTGCAGGATGACTGGTACGACGGTCTGAAAATGCTCCAGAGTGCCGACCTCAGCAGCAAGACCATAGCCCTCTTCGGCTGCGGCGACTGTTCGACTTATAGCGACACCTTCGTTGGCGGCATGGGCGAACTCTATCTGGGCATCAAGGACTGTGGCGCACGTTTCATCGGCTGTGTGGAGACCGGCGAATACACCTTCGATGACTCAGAGGCGGTTATCGACGGTAAGTTTATCGGTTTGCCCCTAGATGATATCAACGAGGATGACAAGACCGACTCCCGCATCGAAGCGTGGATTGCCCAGATTTCTCCAGACTTGTAGTAACAGAAACTTTGCTTGCTGGGAGTTATTTGGAGTTTAGGGGAGTTCATCCGGCTTCATCAGCTGAAGTTAGCGGATTTTAGTTTGGCAGGTGGTTGGTCGGTAACGATTAGCCTCCTTTTTTAAGTGTAACATCAATGAAGTATTAAATATGTGAAGGAGGACTGAGCTATGGGACTATTAAAAAAGTTTTTCACCAACTGTGCCTGTCCGCAAGGACGGATGGGACGCGCAATGCTGAAGTTTATGAATCTCTGTCATGCACCGCTGACGAACTGGGGACTGAAACTGGTCGATATTCAAGACGGATGGACGATGCTTGATATCGGCTGTGGTGGCGGTGCAACCTTGCAACGGCCATGCTCTATTTTAGGGCAAGAAAGCTATAGGTCCCAGGGGGTTACAATAGTGTTTGGCGGAGTACAGAGGTGCTCTCGCCGAGCATTCTGATAAACTCCTGCGCCGACTTCTTCTGATAAACATTGCGCAAGAGATGTACACAACCGTACATGCGGCTCTCCTCTGTGTCCATGCCGATGATGGGTATGGCGCGCAGCCCCTGCTCGCCCGTCACCGTGCTCTCGCTGAGAATGGTAACATAGTTTGACTCGCGCAGCAGACGGAAGAGCAGATAAACATAATTCATCTCCACCTTCACCTTATAATGATAGCCTTTGCCGGCAATGATGCGCTCAAAGGCGTTGCGCGCACGGGTGCCACGAAGCGGCAAGGCAAGGTCGTAACGCTGCAGCTCGTCAAGGGTGAGCGAGGGGCGCGAAGCCAACGCGTGGTGCTCGTTGACTACCGCCGTGAGCTGATGGCTGAACAGCACGCGGCTCTCAAGGCGGGGGTTGCTCTCCAGCGGACGGAAGGCCAGTACGAAGTCGAACTCATGGCTTTCCAGCCGCCTGAGGAGGTCGGCCATGGTAGATTGGCTGACATTCACCTTCACATTGGGATAGCGCCGCAAGAAGGTTGTGAGCGTCTCGGCCATGATACAGGCAAAGGAGAATGTGACGCCAATGTTCAGCTCGCCGCTCATCAGGTTTTTCAGCTCGTCGAGCCTCTGCAGACAGCTGTCGGCGTCGAGTAGTGTCTGCATGGCCAGGGGCAGCAGCGTCTGCCCAGCCTCAGTCAGCATCACCTCGTGGCTGTTGCGGTGGAACAGGGGCTGTCCCAGCTCGTTCTCGAGTTGCAGAATCTGATGGGACAGCGTGCTCTGCGTTATAAACAGTTCTTTTGCAGCGGTGGAGAAATTCAACGTCTTAGACAGTTGAACGAAATACTTAAGTTGTCGTAGCTCCATAATACTTAAGTTGCATTGGTTACCTTATTCAGGCACAAAGGTACACAATTTCTATCAAACATATGAAGAGAAAGCAAGAAAAAGCTGCCGGCTATCGATTTTGTCGATAGCAGCAATTCGATTTTGTTGAGGTTTAAGCTGCTTTACTATTCATAGCCGATTGTTGGGTGGCTGGCATTTTCACCTTACCTTTGCATCGTGAAATGACAACAGTATTAACTATAAAAAAGATTGTAATATGGAAACATTAATTTCTTTGGCAGGTATGCTTCTTGTTGGTGCTATTTTCAGCATTTGGATGGCTAAGCACGATCATCTGGAAGTAATGTAATGAAGCCGCCCCGGGGCGTGACTTCATCGGAGAACCCTATGCAAGGCTCCTTTTTTGAAATCTTTTTGGAATATAGTCTAAAACAGATGCTTTAGACGTCCACCCTTTAAGAGGGAGTGTCTATTTGTAGTGAACCCCAAAAGTTTTTTGTCTAACTTTTGGGGTTCACTACATTTTGGCATACCCTTTTTGTTTATTTGTCTTGCTGGCTTGCATTTAATATGCCTGCTCATGTACGCCTTTGACGGCTCGCCCGCTGGGGTCGTTCATGTTGCGGAAGGCGGCATCCCACTGTAGGGCGATGGCTGTTGAGCAGGCCACGCTGGCCTCTGAGGGTACGCTACGGGCAGCGGAGTCGGAGGGGAAATGCTCGGCGAAGATGCTGCGGTAGTAGTATTCCTCCTTGTTCTTGGGCGGGTTGATGGGGAATCGCTCTGCGGCGTGGGCCATCTGTTCGTCGGTGACGGCGCGCGAGGTGATGTCCTTCAGAGTGTCGATCCACGAATAGCCTACGCCATCGGAGAACTGTTCTTTCTGCCGCCAGGCCACCTCGGCGGGCAGCAGGTGGGCAAAGGCCTCGCGCACGATTTTCTTTTCGATGGTAGAGCCGGGGCACATCTTGGCCTCGGGATTGGTGCGCATGGCCACATCGAGAAACTCTTTGTCGAGGAAAGGCACTCGTCCCTCAACGCCCCATGCCAACAAGCTCTTGTTGGCGCGCAGACAGTCGTAGAGGTGGAGCTTGGAGAGCTTGCGGACTGTCTCCTCGTGGAAGTCGCGGGCAGATGGGGCTTTGTGGAAATAAAGGTAGCCTCCGAAAATTTCGTCGGCGCCCTCGCCCGAGAGTACCATCTTGATGCCCATGGACTTAATGACGCGGGCGAGCAGGTACATGGGTGTGGAGGCACGGACGGTGGTGACATCGTAGGTCTCGATGTAGTAAATGACGTCGCGGATGGCGTCGAGGCCCTCCTGAATGGTGTAGTTGATTTCGTGGTGTACGGTGCCGATGTGGTCGGCCACGAGCCGGGCCTTGGCCAAGTCGGGTGCGCCCTTCAGTCCCACGGCGAAGGAGTGGAGGCGGGGCCAGTAGGCGCGTGTACGGCTGTTGTCCTCTATGCGGTGCTCGCTGAATTTCTGGGCTATGGCAGAGATGACCGAAGAATCGAGTCCGCCAGACAGCAACACGCCATAGGGCACATCGGACATGAGCTGGCGCTTCACTGCGTCGGTGAGGGCATCGTGGATGGCCTCAACGCTGGAGGGGTTGTCTTTCACGGCCTCGTAGTCGAACCAGTCGCGGCGGTAATAGCGCTGCATGCCTGGCTCGCGGCTCCAATAATAATGACCGGGGAGGAAGGGCTCGTAGCGCTCGCACTGGCCTTCGAGGGCTTTCAGCTCGGAGGCCACATAAACTGTTCCGTCGCTGTCGTAGCCAATGTAGAGGGGAATGACTCCGATGGGGTCGCGGGCGATGAAAAACTCGTCCTGCTCCTCGTCGTAGAGCACAAAGGCAAAGATGCCGCTGAGCTGCTCAAGCAGGGAATCTACCTCACTAAGGGAAGAGGACTGCTGGCGCCATTGACGATAGAGGGCGAGGATGACCTCGCAGTCGGAGCCCGTCTGAAACTCGTATTGTCCGGCATAGCGGCGACGGATTTCTTGATGGTTGTAAATCTCACCATTGACGGCCAACACCTGTTTTCTGTCTGGCGAGAACAACGGTTGGCCGCCCGACTCCGGGTCAACGATGCTCAGCCGCTCATGGGCGAGGATGGCTGTGCCGCCACAATAGATACCACTCCAGTCAGGTCCGCGATGACGGATTTTCTGACTCATTTTTAATGCTTTCTGACGAAGAGCCTGTGTCTGCTCTTTGACATGTAATATTGCTACTATTCCACACATAGTTTTAATTGATAATTGACAATTGATAATTTTGTTCGCAAGCTTCGCTTGCAGGGAGTTAACAGGAGTTAGTGGCAGTTAACGAGCCGTTGGCTCGTGAAGTTAACGGACAATAGCTTCTTTAACGTTGACGCTAACGTTAACTATTGTCCATTAACTCCAGAGGTCGAAGACCTCTTAACTTCAGATAACTTCCGATAACTACTAACATGCGATAACTTCTGATAATTACAGGTACGAAAAATACAGGTAATTGGTTTGGGCAGGATATTCGGCCGCGAGGGTGTCGATTTGGTTGACCGTAGGCAAGAGACCCAGCTCTTTGCGCCACTGGCGGATGGTGAGGCCTGCCTGCTCTGGCTTCATGCGGCCCTCCAAACCTATTGCCCTGCCCATCTGGAAGTCGGAGAAACCATAAACCTTGGCATCGTGTAACAGAGTGAGAATCTCGGGGGCCTTCAGATATTCCATGAACTCGCTGGGCTCCATCCACTCTGAGGCCTCCGAAAGAAGCCACTGTTCTCTCAGTTGCTGGTCGATATCGACAATGTGCCTGAGCTTTTGCAGAAACCAGCGGTCTATCTTCGTCAGCTGGTGAATCTGACGGACGCTATAGCCTATTTTCAGGGCTTTGGACACTACGAAAATACGCATGTCGGTAGGTTCATGCAGCGCCTTGGCAATATCGTTGATCTTGATTTCGTGGTTCTCCACAAATCCGTGCATGCCCTGGCCTATCATGCGCAGCCCTTTCTGCAACGCCTCCTCGAAGGTGCGGCCAATGGCCATCACCTCGCCGACGCTCTTCATCGAAGAACCAAGCTCGCGCTTCACACCGTGAAATTTCGTCAGGTCCCAGCGGGGAATCTTCACCACTACATAGTCGAGTGCTGGTTCGAAGAAAGCCGAGGTGGTTTTGGTGACCGAGTTGCTGAGGTCGAAGAGTCCATAGCCCAAACCCAGTTTGGCAGCGACAAAGGCCAGCGGATAGCCCGTGGCCTTGCTGGCCAAGGCCGACGAGCGGCTGAGCCGGGCATTGACCTCTATGACGCGATAGTCCTCGCTGTTGGGGTCGAGCGCATATTGCACATTGCACTCACCCACGATGCCGATATGGCGTATAATCTTAATGGCCAAGGCGCGCAGCTTGTGATATTCTGAGTTGGAGAGTGTCTGGCTGGGAGCCACCACAATACTCTCGCCAGTATGGATGCCCAGAGGGTCGAAGTTCTCCATGTTGCACACGGTGATGCAGTTGTCGTAACGGTCGCGCACTACCTCATACTCTATTTCCTTCCACCCGCGCAGGCTCTTCTCCACCAACACTTGCGGCGAGAACGAGAAAGCCTCCTCGGCCTGCGCCAGCAGTTCGTCTTCATTGTCGCAGAAACCGCTGCCCAGACCGCCCAGCGCGTAGGCGGCTCGTAGAATCACGGGGAAGCCTAACTTACGGGCTGCTTGCTGCACTTCATCGATGGTAGAACATGCCTCGCTCTTGATGGTTTTCACTCCGATCTCGTCGAGCCGTTGTACAAAACGGTCTCGGTCTTCGGTATCGATAATAGCCTGAATGGGGGTTCCCAACACCTGCATGCCATATTTCTCTAACACGCCTCGCTGATAGAGTTCCACGCCGCAGTTTAGTGCCGTCTGTCCACCAAACGACAGCAAAATGCCGTCGGGACGTTCTTTCTCAATGACGCTTTCCACAAACTCTGGTGTGACGGGCTGGAAATACACCGTGTCGGCCACATCCTTGCTGGTCTGCACCGTAGCGATGTTCGGATTGATCAGCACCGAGTGGATGCCTTCCTCTTTCAAAGCTTTTAAGGCCTGAGCACCGCTATAGTCGAACTCACCAGCCTGGCCAATCTTCAATGCGCCAGAGCCAAGAATGAGAACTTTGGAAGGAGCCTCTCCCCCAGAAGCCTCTCCCCCTACCCCTCTCCCGTAGAGAGGGGAGTTTCCGAAGAGAGGGGAGTAAATAGATGGGCTATGATCTCCCCTCTCTACGGGAGAGGGGATGGGGGTGAGGCTCCTTTTAAACTCATCAAACATCCATTCCGTATCTACAGGACCAGAGCAGGCTTCGGGATGAAACTGTGCAGAGAACCAAGGATTCGTCTTATGGCGGATGCCCTCGTTCGAGCCGTCGTTCATATTCACAAAGAGGGGCTCCCAATCTGCGGGAAGTGTTGTGTCGTCCACCGCATAACCGTGGTTCTGTGAGGTGATGAAGCACTGTGTCGTGCCTACTCGCCTTACGGGTTGGTTGTGCGAACGGTGGCCGTATTTCAGTTTATAGGTCTTTGCCCCTGCTGCACGAGCCAACAACTGATTGCCAAGACAGATGCCCATGCAAGGGCGAACATTTTTGTTATGAAGAAACGTTCGGATATGCTCCACTGTTTTTTCGCAACGCTCCGGGTCACCCGGACCATTGGCCAAGAAGAGTCCGTCGAACTCCAGCTGATTGAAGTCGTAATCCCAAGGCACGCGAACAACTTCAATGCCACGACGGACAAGGCAACGAATGATGTTGGCTTTCACGCCACAATCGACCAGAACCACACGTTTGTGGGTTGGGGGCTGGTTTACAGGTGACGAGGGATAAATAATTACTTCCTTGCAGCTTACTTTCTCCACCCAGTTCACATTTCCGTAATCCTCCTGTCCTGTATGCTGCGACAGTGTCGCAGCCCCCCTTGCAGTCCCATTTGCAGCCCCTTCGGCAGCCCCCTCAACGACAATCCTTCCCATCATCACGCCATGCTCCCTAAGCACCTTTGTCAGCCGTCGGGTGTCAATACCCGTGATGGCGGGAATCTTCTCGCGCTTCAGCCATGCTGCCAAACTCTCAACTGCGTTCCAATGGGAATAATGCTCACTATAGTCGGCCACAACCAATGCTTTTACGTGAATCCGCTCGCTCTCCATGAACAGCGGCAGACCGTCGGCGCCTATACCTGCATCGGGCACTCCGTAATTGCCTATCAACGGAAATGTTGTTACCAGTATTTGACCGGCATAGCTGGGGTCTGTCAGACTCTCTGGATAACCTGTCATAGCGGTGTTGAACACCACCTCTCCAGCTGTGTCTGCCTCATAACCAAACGACCGGCCGTAGAACACTGTTCCGTCTTCGAGTATCAGTCTTGCTTCTCTCAACATATTCACTATTTTACTATCTCACGATTTCACGATTTCACAATTTCACGATTTCACTGTCTGATTGTAAATTGTCTAATTGTCAAATAAACCTGTTTTCTCCACATAGCTTACAAAGGCCTCGTTGCAGAGGCGGATGCCGCCGGGCGTTGGATAACGGCCTGTGAAGTACCAGTCACCAAGATGACGGGGACAGGCTCTGTGCAGCCCGTCAATGCTCTGGAACACCAATTCAATGGGAGCCTGCATACCGTCAGGACGCAGCATCTCTACAATTTTTCTGTTGATTTCTTCTACCGTAAAAGGCGAATAGATGGCTCGGACATGATTGGCGGCTGTGGGTTCCGACTTACATTTACGGTAGATGTCGTACAACATTCGTTGCATGCCCCGTTCGTTGATAAAGGCAATGGCTGCACGGAAAGCACAGAGTTCTTCCAGATGCGACAAGTCGATGCCATAGTAGTCGGGATAACGAATCTGTGGCGAACTGCTCACCATCACAATCTTCTTGGGATGCAGACGGTCGAGAATCTTAAAGATGCTCTCCTTCAGCGTTGTGCCCCTTACGATGCTGTCGTCGATGATAACGAGATTGTCCTCGTAGGGACGCAACGAGCCGTAGGTGATGTCATAAACATGTGCTGCAAGGTCGTTGCGCTCTGCCCCGTCACTGATGAAGGTGCGCAGTTTAATGTCTTTCCACACCACCTTCTCGATACGTACGTCGGCCACCGCAGACTTTCCTCCGCGGGGGAGGCTTTTTCGTATGCCGTCGGTCATGCCGTAGAAGGCCACCTCGGCTGTGTTGGGGATATACGAAAACACGGTGTTGGCAACATCCCCGTCAATGGCTTTCATAATGGAGGGCGTGAGCTGTTCGCCCAGACGCTTGCGTTCCTGATAAATATCTCTGTCGGAACCACGACTGAAATAGATGCGCTCGAACGAGCAGGAGGCCCCTCTTTCGTCCCCCGAGGGGGGCACAATAGTGTGTATGCCTATAGAATTTCTGTTTACAATCAGCGCCTGACCAGGCTGGAGTTCTTGAATGTCTTCAGCCTGCAGGTTGAAGCACGTCTGAATAACCGGGCGCTCAGAGGCCAGCACCACCACCTCGTCGTCCTGATACCAGAAAGCAGGACGGATGCCCCACGGGTCGCGCACGGCAAACATCTCTCCGCTGCCCGTCAGTCCGCACATCACATAGCCACCGTCGAAATGCGGCATCGTGGTTTTCAGAACGTTGGCCATACTGACGTGGTTGTCAATATAGTTTGTGATGTCTATTCCCGAAAGCCCCTGTTCCTTGGCTTCTACGAAAATCCGCTCCACCTCGCGGTCCAGGCGATGACCCATCAGTTCGAGGGTGATGTAGGCGTCGCCATAGACACGTGGCGACTGTCCCTGTGAGGTCAGGAAACGGAACACCTCATCGATATTGGTCATGTTGAAATTGCCACAGAGGCAGAGATTCTTTGCCCGCCAGTTGTTGCGGCGCAGAAAGGGATGCACGTATTGCAACCCGTGCTTGCCCGTAGTGGAGTAACGCAGGTGGCCCATGAAGAGAGTAGCCCCCTCCCAACCTCCCACCGAAGGGGAGGCTTTTAAAGTTACTTCATTTATGGCGCCTGCTAAATTGTCTCCATTTCTTTCTCCCCTCCCTACGGGGGAGGGGTCGGGGGAGAGGCTTTTGAATATCTCAGTGATAGCATCTTTGCCCTCGGCCCGCTGGCGAAACATATACTCCTCGCCGGCGGGAGCATTCAGGTTGACGCAAGCAATGCCGGCACCCTCCTGCCCACGGTTGTGCTGTTTCTCCATCATCAGATAGAGTTTGTTCAGTCCGTAGCGGTTCGTGCCGTACTTCTGATCGTAGTAGCTCAGTGGCTTCAGCAGGCGAATCATGGCTACCCCGCACTCATGCTTCAGTTGTTCCATTTACACATGCTTTAATGAATGACATAAACAGCGGATGCGGGTGTAACACCGTTGACGAGTATTCGGGATGGAACTGCGTTCCGATGTACCACCGCTTTTCGGGTATCTCAACTATCTCCACCAAGTTGGAGGCGGGGTTGATGCCCACACAATTCATGCCCGCCAACTCGTATTCCTCTTTATATTGATTGTTAAACTCGTAACGGTGGCGGTGACGTTCCTTGACAAGCTTCTCTCCACCATAAGCTTCACATACGCGACTGCCTTCCGCTAATTCACATTCGTAGGCGCCCAGTCGCATCGTGCCGCCCATATTCGTCACGGCTTTCTGTTCTTCCATCAGGTCGATGACATAGTGGGGAACCTCTCCCGGCCTCCCACAAGGGGAGGGGCTGGGGGAGGTTCTCATTTCGGCACTTGTGGCATCCCGATAGCCCAACACATTGCGCGCAAATTCAATCACCATCATCTGCATACCCAGACAAATACCGAAGGTGGGCAGGTCGTGGGTGCGCCCAAATTCGGCAGCTATAATCTTGCCTTCAATGCCACGCTGGCCAAATCCTGGACAGATGATGATGCCAGCCATACCGTTGAGTTTGTCAGCCACATTTTGGGCTGTCACCTCCTCGCTGTTAATGAAATGGAGCTTTGCTTTCACATCGTTGTAGATACCGGCCAGGGTGAGGCTTTCGCGGATACTCTTATACGCATCCTGCAAATCGTATTTCCCCACCAGGCCAATGTGCACCTCACGGGTGGCGTTGTGCAGCTTGTCAAGGAAGTGGTGCCACGGCTTCATGGCAGAGACCTCTCCTAACCTCCCCGAAGGGGAGGAACCTTGCTCCCCTTCTTTGGAGGGGCTGGGGGAAGTCCCTGTCTTACGCAGAATGGCAGCGTCGAGCCCTTGGCGCTGCATGTTCACAGGCACCTCGTAGATACTGGGCAAGTCCTCGCTCTGCACCACACAATCCAAATCCACATTACAGAACGAAGCCACCTTCATGCGCAAAGCGTCGTCGAGGTGACGTTCTGTGCGAAGCACCAAAATGTCGGGCTGAATGCCCATGCTTTGCAATTCCTTTACCGAGTGTTGTGTCGGCTTAGTTTTCAACTCGTCAGCAGCTTTCAGATAAGGCACATACGTCAGATGCACACACACAGCATTGCGCCCCAGTTGCCAGCGCAACTGCCTGATGGCCTCCATAAACGGTGCACTCTCTATGTCGCCAATGGTTCCGCCAATTTCGCAAATAACGAAAGCCGCCCCTACTGCCCCCGGGGGGGCTTCTATAGTTTTGCTATCAGGGGTAGCATCTGTCGTGCCCCCCTCGGGGGACGAAAGAGGGGCTAACATTCTTCTTTTAATCTCATCGGTAATGTGCGGCACCACCTGGATGGTCTTGCCCAGATAGTCGCCGCGGCGCTCACGCTCGATGACAGTCTTGTAGATACGGCCCGTTGTGATGCTGTTGTTGCGTGTGGTCTCAATACCCGTAAACCGCTCGTAGTGCCCCAGGTCGAGGTCTGTTTCCATGCCGTCAGCCGTCACGTAGCATTCGCCGTGCTCGTACGGATTCAGCGTACCGGGATCAACGTTGATGTAAGGGTCGAATTTCTGGATCGTCACCTTGTAGCCGCGTGCCTGTAGCAGCATGCCAATGCTGGCCGAGATGATTCCCTTTCCCAACGACGAGACCACGCCGCCTGTGATAAAAATGTATTTTGTGTCCATCAACCTTTATTTGTATTTATTGCATTCTTTTTCTCGCAGTCCTCTGCATGGCAGAAACATTACCGTGAGTTATGAAATTATTACCGTGAGTTATGAAATTATTACCGTGAAATAAAAAAATAACTCTCGACGTTACCTCTAAATTCTCTAGAAAATTTTGCATGTCGCCGTAAACGGTAAAACGTAAACCTTATCCAGTTAACCTTTTCTTCGAACAAGAAACAATGATTCCATTTTAAATAGTCCTGTATTGTAGCGAGCAAGGGCGTAGCCCACTCCCCTCCCTTCAAGGGGAGGGGCAGGGGTGGGGTCTGTAAATTATTCGCTAGCAAAAAGATACAGACCCCACCCCGACCTACGGCCACCCCTCCCCTTGAAGGGAGGGGAGCGGCTGCGCATCGTATTTTCATCATGTGAATACTTTTTAAAGTGGACTCGATAATCATTTTTTCAAACTTATTTCTTTTCTTTTTCCCTGATGTGCTCCTCGTATTCCGCCAGTTCACGCTCACCAATGTGCGCCAGGCCATAGTGTTCGTCGTGCTGCGAGAAATCGAGCCCCACCTTTTCGCTAAAGGCCGAGACACGCATGGGGATGAGACAGTCGATGAGTTTATAACCCAACCAACTCATGGCAAAGGTATAGATAAAGACGATGATGATGGCGAGCAGATGGTAAAGGAAGATGACAAATCCTTCCCATGTGCCTGCTATGAGACCCTCCTGGATGAAAATGCCAGTGAGCACGGTTCCGAAGATACCGCCAGTGCCGTGGGTGGGGAATACGTCGAGCGCATCGTCGATGCTGCTGCGCGAACGCCAATACACGGCGACGTTGCAGATGAGGGTGATGACAAAGGCAATAAAGATGCTCTGGCCTACAGTGACATAACCTGCAGAGGGCGTAATGGCCACCAGACCCACCACGCAACCGACGGCAGCTCCCATGGCCGACGGCTTTCTACCGCGCAGACAGTCGAAGAATATCCACGTCATCATGGCTGTGGCCGAAGCGGTGTTGGTGTTCAGAAACGCCTTGATGGCCTGCCCGTCAGCATGCAGCGACGACCCTGCATTGAAACCGAACCAACCCAACCACAACATGGCAGCGCCTAATAGCACAAATGGGATGTTGGCTGGCTCACTTTTGCGCGTGTCGGCTTTTCTGCGCCCTAAATAGATGGCACCGGCCAAGGCTGCCACACCACTTGAGGCGTGTACCACAATGCCGCCCGCAAAGTCGATGACTCCCCAGCGCATGAAGAGTCCTTCGGGATGCCACGTCATGTGTGCCAACGGACAGTAGATGACGAAAAAGAAGAACATCATGAAGAACATGTAGGCAGAGAAACGCACACGCTCGGCAAACGAACCCGTGATGAGCGAAGGTGTGATGATGGCAAACTTCATCTGAAACAGGGCGAAAAGGGCCAGCGGAATTGTCGCACCGCCCAGCACGCTGCCTGCAGGCGTGGTATAAACCTCTGCTCCCACGTTCTGGAACATCAAGAATGTGAGAGGATTGCCAATGACTCCGCCAACGTCGTCGCCAAAACAGAGCGAGAAACCAACAACCACCCATAGCACAGAAATCAGTCCCATGGCAATAAACGACTGCAGCATCGTGGAAATCACATTCTTGGCTCCCACCATGCCTCCGTAAAAGAACGAAAGACCCGGCGTCATCATCAGTACAAAGATGGTGGCTGTTATTAACCATGCCACATCGGCGGTAGAAATAACCTTCCAGTTGCAATCGAATGTAGGCTCTCCTACAAAAAGACCTGCTACGGCTATTACTATCATTGCCGCCATCAGGATTATCCAACGTTTTTTAATCATCCCTTTTTACCTTTTTATTAATACTATGTTTCACCTTTATTTGGCGGCAAAGGTACAGCGATAGTTGGAAAAAAAACGCAATAACTTGCAACTTTGCACCAACAAAAACGACCAAAGTAACAAAATGTAAACAGACAAGCAATCCAACAGTATGTTTTCTTTTCACTTTGTCGGATAATTACCCGTAATTATATCAAAATGATATTTGAATTTGTTTTTAAGCTTAAATATTGTCGTAAAAATTCTTGTTTTTCTATCTTTTTGCATTACCTTTGCAGCGGAATTAGAACAAATAGAAAGGTAAAAACAAGGGATAATATGACAAAACGAACTCTTCAAGACCAAAATAAGGGACTCTACCAGCCGGAATACGAGCACGATGCGTGCGGCGTGGGCATGGTGGTGAACATACACGGAGGCAAGAGCCACGAACTGGTGGACCAGGCGCTGCATGTGCTGGAGAACATGGAGCACCGGGGAGCCGAGACACGCGACAAGACTGGCGACGGCGCGGGCATCATGCTGCAGATTCCCCATGAGTTTATCCTATTGCAAGGCATCCCCGTGCCCGAAAAAGGAAGATATGGCACAGGACTGGTGTTCCTTCCAAAAGAGGAGAACGAACAGCAGCAGATTCTCAGCGTAATGATTGAGGAAATAGAACGCGAGGGCCTGCAGCTGATGCACCTGCGCTCGGTGCCTACCTGTCCGGAGGTGCTGGGTGAAGCAGCACGGCGTGTGGAACCTGCCATCAAGCAGATATTTGTTACCCACCCACAG
Source organism: Prevotella sp. (assembly GCA_017508965.1). GTDB lineage: Bacteria > Bacteroidota > Bacteroidia > Bacteroidales > Bacteroidaceae > Prevotella. The sequence goes on from JAFWQT010000047.1 coordinate 25,695, forward strand.
CCTCTCCCTAAGGGAGGGGAGGTTTACAGCCTCCAGGACGAGGATGTGGCTTTGAAGCGCACCTTATATATTATAAGGAAAAAGATAGAGCGGCGCATCACGCACCCCGACTTCTACATCTGTTCACTGAGCAACACAAACATTATTTATAAGGGGATGCTGACCAGCGGACAGCTGCGCCGGTATTTCCCCGATTTGTCGAATCCTTACCTGACAAGCGGACTGGCGCTGGTACACTCACGGTTCAGCACAAACACATTCCCTACGTGGTCACTGGCCCAGCCCTTCCGCTTGTTGGCGCACAACGGCGAGATAAACACCATCCGCGGCAACCGTGGCTGGATGAAAGCCCGCGAGAGTGTTCTCAGCAGCAAGGCTCTGGGCGACATCCGCCAGATATCGCCCATCGTTCAAGAGAACATGAGCGACTCGGCTTCGCTCGACAATGTGTTTGAGTTTCTCACCATGAGCGGACTGTCGCTACCCCAGGCCATGGCCATTCTTGTGCCAGAGAGTTTCAACGACAAAAACCCTATCAGCGAGGATCTGAAGGCGTTCTACGAGTATCATTCCATATTGATGGAACCATGGGACGGGCCTGCTGCCCTGCTGTTCTCCGACGGACGGTATGCGGGCGGAATGCTCGACCGCAACGGTTTGCGCCCCAGCCGCTACACCATAACGAAACAAGGACTGATGGTGGTGGCATCAGAGGTGGGCGTGATGGACTTTGAGCCAGCCAACGTGGTGAGCAAAGGACGTCTGCAGCCAGGCAAAATACTGCTCATCGACACACAGGAAGGCAAGATTTACTACGACGGCGATATCAAGGAACAGCTGGCCAAGGCGCATCCCTACCGCGAGTGGCTCAGCGAGAACCGCGTACAGCTGGAGAAACTGAAGAGCGGCCGCCACGTGGAGAACGGCGTGAGCGACTTGCAGCGCAAACTGATGCTGTTTGGTTTCGGTCAGGAGGACATCGACCGAACCATCATCCCCATGGCCACCAACGGGCAGGAACCCGTGGCAGCAATGGGCAACGACACGCCGCTGGCCGTGGTGAGCGACCGTCCGCAGGTACTGTTCAACTACTTCCGCCAGCAGTTTGCCCAGGTGACGAATCCTGCCATCGACCCTATCCGTGAGGAACTGGTAATGAGTCTGACGGAGTACATCGGAGCCGTGGGAACCAACATCCTCACGCCCGATGCATCGAATTGCAAGATGGTGCGCCTGCCACAGCCAGTACTGACCAACACACAACTCGATATACTTTGTAATATAAGGTATAAAGGATTCAAGACGATAAAGCTGAATTTAGCAACCTCCCCCGGCCCCTCCCAAGGAGGGGAGCGGCTGCGCATTGCCCTTGACAAACTGTGTAAAGATGCAGAGCAGGCAGTGGACGAAGGCTTTAACTATATCATCTTGACTGACAAGGTAGAAATCACCCCTCCTTCGGAGGGGCAGGGGGAAGGTTTCTTTATCCCCTCTCTCTTGGCCGTATCGGCCGTACACCACTACCTCATCAGTGTGGGCAAGCGCGTACAGACGGCTTTGATTGTTGAGAGCGGCGAGATTCGCGAAACAATGCACGCTGCCTTGTTGCTGGGCTATGGTGCCAGCGCGCTCTGTCCATATATGACATTTGCCGTCCTCGACGACCTAGTGAAGCGAGGCAAGATTCAGGAGGACTATGCCACGGCTGAAACTCACTACATCAAGGCCGTTGACAAAGGATTGAAGAAGATTATGTCGAAGATGGGCATCTCGACCATCCGAAGCTACCGTGGTGCCAAGATTTTCGAAAGCATCGGACTGAGTGAGGACTTGCTGCGCCGCTATTTCGGCACGGAGGTGAGCACCATTGGCGGCATCGGACTGAAGGAGATTGCCCGCGACCAGATAAGACTGCAATCTGCCTGCTGCGAGAATGGAACTGGGCTGTTGCAGAACCAAGGACAGTTCTCTTGGCGACGGGACGGCATCAAGCACGCATGGAATCCGGAAACAATTGCCCACCTGCAGTTGGCCACCCGACAGGGCAACTACGAGAAGTTCAAACAATGGGCAGCGCTGGTAGATAAAAAGGAAAGCCCCATCTTCATCCGCGACTTTTTGGGGTGGAAAAAGTCGGCAACGCCTACGCCTATTGACGAGGTGGAGCCGGTGGAAAGCATCGTGAAGCACTTTGTGACAGGTGCCATGAGCTTTGGCGCATTGAGTATCGAGGCCCACGAGGCTCTGGCTCTGGCCATGAACAAACTCGGAACACGCTCTAACACGGGTGAGGGCGGAGAGGACAACGCCCGCTACCACACGGAGGTGGACGGCGTATCGTTGTCGAGCAAGACCAAGCAGATTGCCTCCGGACGTTTTGGCGTAACGGCAGAATATCTGGTGAACGCCGAGGAAATACAGATCAAGGTGGCACAGGGTGCCAAGCCTGGTGAGGGCGGACAGCTGCCCGGCTTCAAGGTGAACGACATCATCGCCAAGACGCGCAACGCCATTCCGGGCATCTCGCTCATCTCGCCTCCACCACATCACGACATCTATAGTATTGAAGACCTGGCACAACTCATCTTCGACCTGAAGAA
>JAFWQT010000007.1 GCA_017508965.1 Prevotella sp.
GATGCCTCGCTTCTCCAGAATGTGCTGGTGGGTGAGGGTTTAGAGACATCACAGATAACGTTTGGTGCTAACCTGATGATGAATCCCCTGGTCATCGATATCGGCAAGTCGAACAAGATGTTCAAGGTGGAGCGCCCTGGGGGCAATGCCAAGGATTTCTACAAGGGTTCTCTCCATCTGTCGCAGTATATCCGCAACGTTATCGTAGATGAAAAGGAGTCAGTATGGATTGCTCAGCGTAACGGCAGGACCAAGGACGGCAACGACCAGACCGATCAGGGTATCATAAAGATGTTCTGCATGAGCAAGTCGGAAAACAAAATCGAGGCTCTGAACGAGTTGAATATCGTTCCCATATCCGTGTCGTACGAGTGGGAGTCATGCGATATCCTGAAGGCCATCGAACTGTATGAAAGTAAGAATGTTAAGTATATCAAGAAACCGGGTGAGGACCTGAACAGCATCCTGACGGGTATCCTTCAGTATAAGGGCCGTGTGCATTTCCAGGTCTGTCCGATGATAACCAAGGAGGAATTGCTGCAGTTCGACGACTGCACGAACAACGAGTACCACAGGAATGTAGCCCGGCTGATTGATCAGCGGATATTGAGTTCCTATAGACTCTGGCCCAACAATTATATCGCCTATGACATGAACTATGGTCAGCAGCGGTTTGTTGGTGAGTATACGCCTGAAGAGAAGAAAGCTTTTGAAAAGCATCTTGATAAACTGGAAAAATACGATGGCGATGCTAATATCCTGAAAGATATTCTGCTCGCTATTTATTCTAACCCTGTAAAAAACAAATTAACGATAGAGAAACAAAATGAGAGAAACGATTAAGGCATTGCTTGAAGATGCCCTCCCCATGGTGGATTTCGATTCCGATTTCCTTTTCAGCGAACTCGATTCGCTGGGTGTCACCACCATACTGATGACGCTCTCCGACTATTACGATATCTCGTTGGAAGCTATTGACGCCACGCCGAAGAACCTGAAGACGCTCGACAGCATCGTGGCGCTTGTAGAGCAGAAACTTGCTGAGAAATAGGTTATGACGCTGGAAGACTATCTTGAGCGCAATGCGCAGCTGTATCCGGAAAAGACTGCCGTTGTGTGTGGCGATGAACGCTGCACATACCGCGAACTGCACGAAAGGGTAGAGGCCAGGATGGCCGAATACAAAGACCTTCGTCGCGGACAGATTGTCTGTCTGCGGGCTCCGTCCAACATCGGCTATCTGGTGGATTATTTCGCCCTGCATCGCCGAGGCTGCGTGGCCGTTCCTTTGGAGCAAAGCATGCCCGAAGATTCATTTCGTGCCATTTCTGCCGAGTTGTGCCGCCACACCGTTCCTGAAGGCTCTGCCGACATACTCTATACTACCGGCACCACTGGCCGTTCCAAGGGAACCATCGTCAGCCACCGCACCATCATAGCCGATGCCGAGAACCTTATCGACGGACAGGGCTTCAGCCATGAACAGGCCTTTGTGGTCAGCGGTCCGCTCAACCATATCGGCAGTCTGTCGAAGATATGGCCCGTGGTACTGGTCGGTGCCACGCTCATCATCGTCGACGGACTGAAGGACATCGACAGGTTCTATCGCGCCTTCGACTATCCGTCGCCCCGAATGGCCACCTTCCTCGTTCCTGCCAGTATCCGCATCCTCCTGCAGTTTAGTCCTGACCGCATGGCAGCGCTGGCCGATAAAATGGAATTCATGGAAACGGGTGCCGCCGCCATTTCCCAGTCCGACATGGAAATGCTCTGCCGCCTGTTGCCCCGTACGCGTCTTTACAACACTTACGCTTCCACCGAAACAGGCATCATCAGCACCTATAATTTCAACGACGGCCATCCGCAGGCTGGCTGTCTCGGTCGTCCGATGAAGCATTCCCGACTGTTCATCACCGAAGAAGGCACGATAGCCTGTCAGGGACCCACGCTGATGACCGGTTACGTGGGCGACCCCGAACTGACTGCCACCGTGCTGCGCTATTCAGATATAGGTAATCACCAACACCCAACATCCAACACCCAGCAACCGACCCTCTTCACTTCCGACTGCGGCATCATCGACGAAGAAGGCAGGCTGCACCTTTCCGGACGTGCCGACGATGTCATCAATGTGGGCGGTTTCAAGGTGGCCCCTGCCGAAGTGGAGGATGCTGCCATGTCGATGCCCGGTATAGCCGACTGCATCTGCATTTCCGCTGCCCATCCCATTGTGGGGCGTGCCCTGAAGTTGCTTGTCGTCATGGCTCCTGGTGAAGAATTCGACAAGCGCGTCATCGCCCGCTATCTGAAGACGCGCCTGGAACCCTATAAGATTCCTTTGCTTTACGAGCAGGTAGAAAAAGTCTGCCGCACCTACAACGGCAAGCTCAACCGCAAGGCTTACCGCTGATTGCTGGAGCCCACCCCCAGCCCCTCCCAAAGGAAGGGGAGAAGGGAACAGGCGGGAGACTGATAATTGAATTTTTATCCATTCGTGAATGTTTTTGCATGAATTCTTGGAGATTTATGCAAAAACATTTTGTTTTATCAATAATTATTACGAACTTTGCAGCCGTTTAATCAACTATGGAAACGCAAGGCCGCAAAATGGAACTTTGCGCTTTGTTGTTTTGTGTTGGAACAAGGATTTTTTTAACAGAACAAGACGATATGGCAGAAAAATTGGACATTAAGGAGCTTGACCAGGTGGTGGTCCGCTTCTCGGGTGATTCCGGCGACGGCATGCAGTTGGCCGGAAACATCTTTTCTACGGTCTCTGCTACCGTAGGTAACGGTATCTCAACATTCCCAGACTATCCCGCCGACATCCGCGCCCCGCAGGGTTCGCTGACGGGTGTTTCCGGCTTCCAGGTGCATATCGGTGCCGGAAAGGTTTACACGCCGGGCGATAAGGCCGACGTGCTGGTGGCCATGAACGCTGCTGCGCTGAAGACGCAGCTGAAGTATGCCAAGCCACAGGCCACCATCATCATCGACACGGATTCGTTCGGCCCCAACGACCTGAAGAAGGCTGCCTTCCAGACGGAAGACTATCTCGGCGAGATGGGTGTTGATCCCGACCGCGTCATCCAGTGCCCTCTCACGCAGATGGTGAAAGACGCTCTGGCCGACTCTGGAATGGACAACAAGGCCGTGCTGAAATGCCGCAATATGTTCGCCCTGGGACTCGTCTGCTGGCTCTTCGACCGCGACCTGAACCTGGTGTTCAATTTCCTCAAGGAGAAATTTGCCAAGAAGCCCGCCATCGCTGAGGCCAATATCAAGGTGATTCAGGCTGGCTACGACTATGGCCACAACACGCATTCTTCGGCTATGAACGTGTATCGCATCGAGTCGAAGGTGAAGGAGCCTGGCCGCTATATGGATATCACGGGTAATAAGGCCACGGCCTACGGCTTCATTGCCGCTGCCGAGAAGGCCGGACTGAAGCTTTATCTGGGTTCTTACCCCATCACGCCGGCTACCGACGTGCTCCACGAACTGTCTAAGCACAAGTCGCTGGGCGTCACCACGGTGCAGTGTGAGGATGAAATCTCGGGCTGTGCTTCTGCGCTCGGTGCTTCTTTTGCCGGTGCTTTGGGCGTGACTTCTACCTCTGGTCCTGGCATCTGCCTGAAGAGTGAGGCCATGAACCTTGCCGTCATCATGGAGTTGCCACTGGTGGTGCTCGACGTTCAGCGCGGCGGTCCTGCCACGGGTCTTCCCACGAAGTCGGAACAGACCGACCTCCTGCAGGCTCTCTTTGGCCGTAACGGTGAGAGCCCCATGCCGGTGATGGCTGCCACCAGTCCTACCGACTGCTTCGATGCAGCCTATATGGCCTGCAAGATAGCCTTGGAGCACATGACTCCCGTCATCCTGCTCACCGATGCTTACTGTGCAAACGGTTCGGGTGCTTTCAAACTTCCCGACCTCGACAAGATGCCCGCCATTAATCCGCCGTATGTTCCCGAGGAACTGAAAGGCAAGTGGACACCCTATATGCGTGCTGAGAACGGCACCCGCTACTGGGCAGTGCCCGGACGCGAGGGCTTCGAGCATATTCTCGGCGGACTGGAGAAGGATTCCGACACCGGTGCCATCTCTACCAATCCTGAGAACCACGACCTGATGACTCGTCTGCGCCAGCAGAAGATTGCCAACATTGAGGTTCCCGACCTCGAGGTTGACGGTGATGTGGAGGATGCCGATCTGCTCATTGTGGGCTTCGGTTCCACCTATGGTCATCTGCGTTCAGCCATGGACGAGCTTCGCCAGAAGGGCTACAAGGTGGCTCAGGCCCACTTCAAGTATATCAACCCGCTGCCCAAGAACACCGCCGAGGTGCTCTCTAAATATAAAAAGGTGGTGGTTGCCGAGCAGAACATGGGTCAGCTTGCTGCCTATCTGCGCATGAAGGTCGACAACTTCGTTCCCTTCCAGTTCAACGAGGTAAAAGGTCAGCCTTTCACCACATCCTCTCTAGTAGCAAACTTCGAAGAGATAATTAACAAGAAATAAAATAATAAGAACAGCGAATTTAACGAATTTGACGAATTCGGATGAGTGAGGTTATTTTTGCGCTGGAATCGCATCGTATTATTGGAGCAGCCTTGGCCGTCCATAATACATTGGGAGCAGGATTCACAGAGAATGTTTACCAAGATGCCTTTGAAGCAGAACTCAAACTTCAGCAGATTCCATACGCAAGAGAACCCGAGCTTCATGTCGAATACAAGGGAGAAATCCTAAGGTCGACCTTCAGACCAGACTTCGTCTGCTACGATAAAATCATTGTAGAACTGAAAGCGGTAAAGGAACTTGAGGAAATTCACAAGGCGCAAGCCATCAATTATGCAAGAATCTGCAACTTCAGGCTGGCCCTCCTCATAAATTTCGGAGAAACTTCCTTACAGCAAGTCCGTCTTCCAAACTTCCGTTACAATAAGAAGTAATAATTCGACTAATAGATTTGCTGCCTCATTAAGGTTGAGAAAATTCGTTTAATTCGATTAATTCGTTGTTTAAATAAAAATATAGTGTTATGACCTATACAGCAAATGATTTCAAGAAAGGACAGCCTCGCTGGTGTCCGGGTTGCGGTGACCATTTCTTCCTGGCATCGCTCCATAAGGCTATGGCCGAGATTGGCGTAGCCCCTAAAGATGTTGCAGTGATTTCGGGTATCGGCTGCTCCAGCCGTCTGCCTCACTATATGGCTACTTACGGCATGAACACCATCCACGGACGTGCAGCCGCGATTGCTACCGGTGCCAAGGTGGCTAACCCCAACCTCACCGTATGGCAGGTTTCCGGCGACGGCGATGGTCTGGCCATCGGTGGTAATCATTTCATCCATGCCAACCGTCGTAATATCAACCTCAATATGATCCTGCTCAATAACCGCATCTATGGTCTGACCAAGGGACAGTATAGCCCTACTTCTCCCCGTGGATTCGTGAGCAAATCGTCACCTTACGGCACGGTGGAAGATCCGTTCCGTCCTGCCGAACTCTGTTTCGGTGCCCGCGGCCACTTCTTTGCCCGTGCCGTGGCCACTGATGCCAAGGGGACGGTAGAGATCCTGAAGGCAGCCTACAATCACAAGGGTGCTGCCGTCTGCGAGATTCTGCAGAACTGCGTCATCTTCAACGACCATTGCCACGATGCCGTTTATAAACCCGATGCCCGTAAGGAGAATGCCATCTACGTGGAGCATGGCAAGCCCCTCATCTTTGGTCCCAACAATGAGTTTGGACTCGTGCAGGAAGGTTTCGGCCTGAAAATCGTGAAGATTGGTGAGAACGGCATCACGGAGAAGGACATCCTCGTTCATGATGCTCACTGCGAGGACAACACGCTGCAGTTGAAGCTTGCCCTGATGGGTAACAACGACGGCTTCCCCATTGCCCTCGGCGTCATCCGCGATGTGGATGCTCCCACCTACGACGACAGCGTAACGGCTCAGATAGAAGAGGTGAAGGCTCAGAAGAAGTATCATAACTTCGCTGAACTTCTGGAAACTAATGATATTTGGGAGGTGAAGTGACCCCTCCCCCCGACCCCTCCCGGGGGAGGGGAGCCCCTAAGTGCAAATAACAAAAGCCACCCGAAAAGGTGGCTTTTGTTATTTATTTAGAATTTGAAAGTCCCCTCCCTCGGGAGGGGTCGGGGAGGGGTCACATCTTTTCCCCAAAGCACAAATCGCCTGCATCACCGAAGCCTGGCACGATATACTTATGCTCGTTCATGCCGGGGTCGATGGCGGCAGTCCATAGCGTGGTGTTCTCGGGGTTCACAGCCTGTTTCACCACATCGATGCCTTCCGGTGTGGCTATCACTGCGGCGATGTGTACGGCTTTCGGCGTGCCGTGTTTCAGCAGAGCCTCGTAGGCAGCAGCCATGCTTCCGCCTGTGGCCAGCATCGGATCCACGATGATCAGCGTTTTTCCTTCCACCGACGGTGCTGCCATGTATTCCGTGTGGATGCCCACTTCCGTATGTTCGCGGTTGGTGTACATGCGATAGGCACTGACGAAACCGTTCTCAGCGTGGTCGAACACATGCAGGAAACCTTCATGGAAAGGCAGTCCGGCCCTCAGCACGGTGGCAATCACCAGTTTGTCTTTCGGCAGTGCCAGATTGGCCGTTCCCAATGGGGTCTCCACAAACGAAGGTTCGAAGGTGAGCACCTTTGAAATCTCGAAAGCCATCATCTCGCCGATGCGTCGGATATTGTTGCGGAAGAGCAAGCGGTTCTTCTGATATTCGATGTCCCTGATTTCAGCCATATATTGGCTCAGCACGGAGTTCTGCTCCGAAAGGTTGATTGTTTTCATTCTTTTGTTATGTCGTTATGACGTTATGACGTTATACCGTTATGTCATTTATGCCGTTAAAAATCAGAACGATATGGTGAACGATCCGCCGAGGATAAACGTGTGGCGGTTCTTTTTCACTTGTTGTGTTTCGGCGAGATCCTCAAAGGAGTCACCCCAACCGATGGATTCCATGAGGAAGCCTGTGGGATTGTAGGTCATGGTGTAGGTCTTGCGCGAGAAGTCGTAATCGAGGAACACGCGCCAGGCATAGTTCTCCTTGTAGGCATAGGTCAGCGAAAGACCCGTGCCGAACTTCATGCTGCTGTTACCACCCACGGTGAAGTAGTCCCATTCCTTGGTGTACGTGTCGGGCAGCAGGACGGCATTTATAAATGGATTTTCTTCCGATATATCCACATCGCGCTTTCCGCCGGTGGCCGTGGCGTTCAGGTCAATCTCCTGCATGCTGCTGTGGCCCACGAGCAGTTTCGAACCCACGGCGAAGCGCTTCGAGAGCGGCATGTTGAAATACAGGCCCATGTCGGCGGTGAATTCCGTAAGGTGGTCACTCTTGATGGTTAGGTTGGCACTCTCCATGAGAGGGGGGCTGTAGTTGGGATCCCCGGGGTCTCCCTGGCCGTTAACGAAGCGCTGTATATATTCATCGCTTTCATATTCATCTCCATACACATTGTTGAAGATGTCGTTCCAGGCATAGTCTGTGATACCGTCCCATCCCTTGATAGGCGAACTGTTCACGCGCAGGCGTCCGCCCACACCGATATACTTGTTGAAGAAGTAGGCACCTTCCACGCCTACGGCCGTTGAGGCACCGAATTTCAGGTTGAAGGTTTTGCCGTCTTCGTCAAAATTACCGAGTTCAAACTTCTGCAAGTCGAAGTCCATGTCTCTTGAGCCCATGCCGATACCCATCGATACCGAGAAGAACGAGGGATTCTCGATGATGCTCTTCTGGCCGGAAATATCGCCGCGCAGCAGTCCCTTGCCCTTGAAGAGCAAGTCGCTGAAGGCGTAGGCCAGCTCGGTCGACATGATACCGATGCCGGCTCCCGAGAGCACGTCGCTCACCCAGTGGCGGTTGTTCAGCACGCGCATCACGCCCGTGGCCGTGGCCACCGTGTAGCCTGCCACCGAATACCAGGGCGAGCGCGTCAGTCCATACTCCTTGTGCAGCAGCGTGGCGCCCACGAAGGCCGTGGCCGTGTGGCCCGAGGGCCAGGAGTTGGCCGTACTTCCGTCGGGTCGCATCTCCTTGGCCGTGTATTTAATGCCGTTCACGAAGGCGGCCATGATGCCATACGACATGGCCGTTGAGGCCAGATAGCGCCCCCAGTCGGAGCGTCCTTCCACGCCCGCAATCTTCAGTCCGGTGGTCACCACGGGGCCGAAGAACTGCGAATAGTCATCGATATGGGTCTTGAAGTCCGTCAGCAGCGTGTGTTTATTGTCGGGCGTGTTCTGCCGGAACGATTTCTTTTCGCTCTTGGCGATGATGCCCGCCACGAAGAGCGGCACGCCCACAAACGTCAGGTCGTCCATGAACTTATAGGGCTTCACGCCTGGATTGGTGCGCATCCACGTCAGCTGGTATTTTGGTTCCGGTGTGAATTTCGGGCTTGTCGTGATGGAAAAATCGGGACGGCCTGTAGCATTTGTGTGCGTAATGGCCGTAATATCCTCTCCGAAATTGCAGTCCAGATCCGTAAACGTGAGTTCTGGTTTCAATTCGGCCGTGGTCAGTGAGATTGGGGCAATCTCGAAATCGCCCTTTGCCGATGCGCCGTTCGTTCCGCCGATGAAGAGCGCAGCGCAAAGCAGAAGCAGATAGCAGATAGTTTTCTTCATATATCGTTTTTGGTTTGATTATTATTATCGGTTTAGAAATTCTTAACCAGCCACAAGGCGAAGAACAGGTCGTAAACCTTGTAGATGCCCTTGTCCTGAGTGAGTAGTCCTTTGTCTATCAATGCGGGGATGGCAGACTTTACAGAATTGGGTGATACGAGGCCATGCCGTTTGATGAACTTCCCGCTAGTCACATTCTCTGCACATCCATCCTTTGCCACTGCAATCAATACTCGACTCTGTTTCTCTGGCAACTGGTACATTAAATCCTCGTAGATAGGAGATGAAACAGCAATGATCTCATCCACGGCCCTGCCGACATCGTCTTCAACGCATGTGGCATTTGTAGCAGTCTTGCTGAACAATTCATTCATAACTCTCTGCATGTAATAGGTAACTCCGTCGAACTGGCTGTAAAGTCGGCTCACTACAGCGTCATCAATTTTTTTCCCATGCTTTTTGAAAAGGGAAACACAGAACGCCGTATATCTGTCCAGTGGCAAGCGGTCAAGATGGTATAGGGTGACGCTCTGGTAGAAAGGTCTTGCAGGAGAAGTAAAGATGGCTCCCATCAGTTGCCTCCTGGAACCAGAAAACACAAAATGGGCATTGTTACAATATTGAACACGGGTACGAATCTCTGCTTCAATATTCGGGTCGCCATATTTTGTAATCTGTTGAAATTCATCAATAACAACAAGGCAAGGACGGTCAGCACTTTGCAGATAAGTAAAAATCTCGTCGAGCGTGGCCGTTGGTGATTGAATGTCACCAACACTCATGGTCCACGACGGTTGCCCATTTATATCGAAAGATATTCCAGAGCGCACAGATGCAAGAATAGCGAGAAACCTCTCCCAAGCCTTCTTTCCCTTTGGCTTTAGAGTCTCAAGAATAGCGCTGCCCAGTTTGGCAACCATTTCAGCCACCGTTTTTGTGGAATAGATATCGACAATAAAAGTATAGTAATTGTCAGCGATAATCTTCTGGGCAAAGCAATGCCGCAGCAGGTCGCTCTTGCCGTATCTGCGCGGTGAGATCAGCGCCACATTATTGCCGTTAGTGAGGTAACGGATAATGTCCGCTGTCTCTTTTTCCCTGTCGCAGAAATATTCTGCACCAGCATAACCTGTAGTTACGAAAGGATTGTCAATCTTTGCCTTTTCCTTTGCCATACGCTTTTATTTGTTGACAAAGATAACAAATTTTCCATAAAATGGAAATCATAAAGTGGAAAAAAGTGAGTTTTATTAGCATTTTTTTGCTTACGGGGTCTTTTTCCTCGAAGTTTTTTTGTTTATGAAAGTGGCGGTGGCGGGAAGTTGCTAATGCAATCCCTATAGTTAAATATTGTGAATTATTAAAAAGATTTTAATGTGTAAGTGCTTCTAATTCGTATCTTTGCAGCGCATTAGTGCAATATATAGTTAAAATTAGGATAATAATGTTGAGATTGTTGGCCGTGCTGGCTATGCTATTGACATGGGTGAGTGGAGCGCATTCATCCCCTAACGACTCCATTAAGGTGCTACCCGATAGCAGCAACTTCGTGACGGCAAGCCTCTTGGTAGCTACTCCAACAAACAATGCCTATTCTATATTTGGGCATGTGGCTCTGCGGATGGAGTGTCCTGTTCACCATTTGGACAATGTATTCACTTTCGAGCACGATGGTTCTGTAGACCCATTTCATACAGGTATTATGGGCAAAGCCAATGCAGTTTGCGCTGTTGTTCCTTTTCGAGAATATCTGAATCATTTCAAGGAAGAAGGCCGTGGCATCATGCAATATGAGTTCGACCTTTCTTTGGAAGAAGAACGAAACCTGTGGCGACTGCTAGATGAGGATATGCTCTCGGGCAAAAGAAGAAAGTTTAGCCTGCTTAACGATAATTGCCTTTCCACATCTTTGTTCAAACTGCAAGTGAGTTTGCGCGGAGAATATTTGGATTGGGGTAATGTGCGCTATCCGATGAATCTGAGTTATGGCGAATTGACTCGCGTGAGTATGAAGGATTTTCCGTGGCTGGAATTCGTGGTAATGACGTTTTGCGGAACTGCCTACGACAGACAACCGGGACAAGATTTCATGTTTGTGCCGGAATATATTCCGCAGATGCTGAAGGACGCCCGGTTTGTGAACACGGAGACTGGCACAAAAAGGGCTGTCATGAAAGGACAGCCCAAGCAGATAGCAGAGGCAATGGTTTTTCCTGAGCCAAACAAAATAACCCCGACATGTGCTTTTGGTGGACTGCTGTTGCTGACAATACTGCTGACGCTCGGAGAGTGGTTGTTGAAATGGAAGAAGTTGCCTCTTGCATTCGATATAGCATTGTTTACAATGCAGACGCTGATGGGGCTGTTGTTGCTCTATGTCTTAGCGTTTTCA
>JAFWQT010000048.1 GCA_017508965.1 Prevotella sp.
AACGGTGCCCAATATGAGGACATCTTCCCAATCATCCACGACGGTGTGAACACTCAGAGCTACGGTGGTATGCACTACCTCATACTCTCTTCATACGCCAAGCCCAGTGAGAGCGACATGGACATTGTCATTCCGTCAGGCACCACAGCAGCATGGGGTAAATGTATGCGCGTAAGAGGTAAGCTTATCGACAACTTCTTTGGAGTCAACACTATCCTTCCCGAGGAGCCCTTAAGCCAAGAGGATATTACGAGAATTGCCGGCGACGACCGCGCCCTGTTCTACACAGGCAAGGGCTACGCCAGATACATTGCCGACGAAACCGATGCCTCTCAAGGATATGCTTGCTCGAAGTTCCGCAATGTCCGCTCAGACGGTGGTGCAACAAGTATCATTGACCAGTTTGTTGATACCGACCTGCCGCTGATGCGTATTGCAGAAGCCTATCTGACCTACGCTGAGGCAGAAACCCGTCTGAATGGTGCAACTGCTGATGCAGCCAGTAAGATTAATGAATTGCGCAAGCGTGCCAACGCTCATACACAGAACAGCTACACACTCAACGACATCCGTACTGAGTGGTCGAAAGAGTTCTGGTGCGAAGGACGTCGCCGCATGGATCTTATCCGCTTCAACAGTTACGGCGGACAGTCTGCTTATACTTGGGAATACATGGGTGGAGCAGTCGATGGTTCGCAGTTCCCATCCTTCCGTAACATTTTTGCCCTGCCTTTGAATGACCTGACCAACAATCCGAACCTTGTTCAGAATGAAGGTTACTAAAAAGGAGAATAAAATAATAGGTTTTAAAGATAAAAGATTTGAATATGAAAACGACATATAAAAGCCTGCTCTTCGCGATAATGGCAGTCGTGCCCTTCCTTACCTCATGTAAGGATGACAACGACAGCAACCCCACGTTAAGCATTCCGTCGAGTTTCGTGCTTAATACTCCGGAGATGGCAGCCAATAACGTATATGACCTGCCCTACGGAACGGTTAATCTGACGGCTTCCCAGCCCAACTATGGTGGTTGGCCCGCAGCCGTGACATACGCCGTTCAGGTATCCCTCGACGGAAACGAGTGGACCGAGTTGCCCACCACCTATACCAACCCGCGCATGAACGTAGATGGTTCGGAAATCAACGATGTTGTGCTGCCCCTCTATCGTACAGCTCACAACGAGGAAGATCCCGCCAGCGGACTACCCGTCTATCTGCGCTCCCGCGCATTCCTGGCCGATACTGGTAGCAACTATGCAGAAGTTTATTCCAATAGTGTGACTATTAATGTATTTGCCTGGGAGGCTCCACAGGAACTCACCCTTCCTACCAACATCTATGTGTGCGGCGGTAGCATTGCCGATGCTTGGAGCACATGGAAACCCGTGCCTCTGATTTGGACAAAAGAAGGTCAGTTCTACACGATGATCTACAACAATGCCGACGGATTCAAGTGGGGCAACAAGCCCAACGACTGGTTCGGTTACGATATGATTGACGAGTTCGACAACCAGGTTGACGGTCTTGAGATCAGTACCGACGGCGACGGCAACATTGTCTTCAACAAGGCTGGCTGGTATGTACTGAAGTTCGTCGCCTCTATTGAAGGTAAGAAGATTAAGTACAAACTCACTGTTGCTGAAGGTAAGGCTTGCGCTATCGGTGCCGCCGTCGACGGTGGTAGCTGGAGTGGCGTAGAAATGACACCTCCTGCCGACAAGGATGGTTACTGGACGTTCAGCGACTTCACCGGCACAGGCGAAATGCGTGCTTACATTGTAGTTCCCGGCGTAGACTGGTGGCAGACTGAGTTCACCATTCTCAATGGCAACGGTGATTTGGTTTGGCGTGATGCTGAACACAATAGTGACTCCAACTGGAAGGACGACGTGGGTGAGGAATACTCCGTCAGCGTAGGTCCTGGCAGTACTATCAAGGTGAACTTCGACCGTAACACAGGTATTGTGGAGAGTAATTAATCAATAAATAAAAGATGAATCGTATGAAGAAACATATATTATTCGGTGGTATGTTGCTGTTAGCAGCAGTATTCACCGGTTGTACGGAAGACTTCAAGGATTGGGCAGACCCCATCTTCAATCCTGAACCCAATGCGATCACCATTCCTGGTGTGACGGCCACAGTCGTTGCCCAGAACGTTGACCTGGGCAAGGCCGACGACGCTGTCAGACTTATTTCCGTAAGCACAGCTTCGGCTCCTGAGGGAACAATCCTTGACAAAATGCGCATCATCGTGACTCCCGAGGGAGTGGAAGGTGCTGAACCAAAGACCATTCCTGCTATCTCCACCCCCGACGGAACTTTCAGCAAGGAAACGCTGCAGGAGATGATTCTTGAATACTACGGCCGCAGGCCAGACGTACGCACGTTCAACACCCACGTCTATCTGGACGGTGTCTATCAGGGACAAGCCGCTTACATCGATGCGGGTACTGTTCAGCTGACGCTCATTCCTGAGGCTCCAAAGATTTCTCAGAACTACTACATCGTCGGCGGTACGCTCGACTGGGCTGGTTCTGCAGCATCCAAGGAACAGAAATTCAGGCACAGCGATCTGGATGTCTACGAAGATCCTATCTTCAGCATCATCATTGATGCAGCTGAAGGTGACACCTGGTTCGCCATTGGCGACGACGAGGGATGCGATGCCATAACCAACGACAGTGACTGGTCGAAACTGCTGGGTATCGTAGGCGGTGACAATGAGGCCACCTCGGGTTCGCTCGATTACCGCTATAACATGGGAGCCGACAACTCGTTTAAGGTTCCTGCCGGTGCCAAGAAGATTCGCGTCACCATCGACATGATGGAGCAGACCTTCAAGGTGGAAGCTGTCAACATTGCAGACAGTTATTACTTAATTGGTGACATGGGAACATGGGGCAATGACAAGAGCATGAAGTTCTCGCACAGCGACAAGGATGTATTCGACGATCCCGTATTCACATACGTCTTTGCGGGCGGCAAAGAAATGTGGTTTGCTTTCGGTGATGCTGCTGCACTCGATGCTATCGATGCCGGCGACTGGAACCAGCTCTTCGGAACAAAGGGTGCCAGCGAGGATTTGAGCGGCTCGTTCGACCGTCGTTACAACCTGGGCGGCGACCATTCATTCCATGTGGATGGCTCGGCCAAGTTCTATCGCTTCACCATCAACCCTCTCGACATGACCTACGAGATCACACCTCTTAACTTCGAACCGTTCATATACTTCATCGGAGCTACCGACGGATGGGCACAGGCTGAGCAAAAACTCGCTCTGACCGACGAGAGCGGCATCTACACGGGTTACATCTATTGTGCTGACCCGAACGGATGGGGCAACGAGTTCAAGTTCCAAAGGGTTCCAGGCGACTGGGGCACCGAAATTAACTTCGGTACATTCACAGGTGGCGTAAGCGGTGACTTTGCAGAAGGTGGCGGCGGCAACATCAAGGCCACAGCAGGCGAAGGCATCTACTACATCGAGGCTGACATGGCTACCGGAACACTGAAGGGTACCCGCATCACCAACATGAACCTGGTGGGCGATTTCAACGGATGGAATCCTGGCGACGATGCCCAGCAGATGACATGGAATGCTGCCGAATACTGCTACGAGATAACGGGAGCACGCGTTAATTCAAACGGATGGAAGTTCACTGCCAACAACGACTGGGGTATCAACCTCGGTGGTAACGACAGTGTAGAACCTTCGATGAAGATTGACGACCTGGCTGCTAACGGAAAGAACCTGGGTGCCGTAGGCTCTACCATTAAGCTCTACCCCACTCGCAAGACTTCCGACAAGATTTATTGCACAGTGGAATAATCCTAAACCTATCGAATAATTCAGGTGGGCTTCTTCGGAAGACCCACCTGTTTTTTATGCGGAAGATGCAAACGTTTGCACACACCAAGTAATGAAAAGTCAGTAGGTTAGAAAATACCGAAAGCAAATAATTACTATATTTGCACAAGAAAACCATAAACGTTCATAACAATGAAGAAACTACTGATATTTCTGCTTGCCTTGCTACTCTGCGTAAGCACCTCACAAGAAGCTATGGCTGCCGAAGGATGGCCAGCCAACTATGGTGGCGTAATGCTTCAGGGATTCTATTGGGACGGCTATACCGATGCCCAGTGGAGCCGGCTTGAAAAGCAGGTCGATAACCTCTCTACAACATTCGACCTGGTATGGATTCCCCAGAGCGCCAATTGTGGAGGGCAGTCGATGGGCTACGACGACCTGTACTGGTTCTCCGACTACAACAGTTCGTTCGGAACAGCTGAAGAACTGAAGTCGATGATTCAGACATTCAAGACAAAAGGCATTGGCACCATTGCCGACATCGTCATCAACCACCGCAAGAATGTGTCGAACTGGGTGGACTTCCCTGCTGAGACCTACAAGGGCGTGACCTACCAGCTGCAGTCGACGGACATCTGTGCCAACGATGATGACGGTGCCACCAAGAACTGGGCCACCCAGAACGGCTACTCGCTGTCGGCCAACAAAGACACCGGTGAAGGCTGGGGCGGCATGCGCGACCTGGACCACGAGAGCGAGAATGTTCAGAATAATGTGAAAGCCTATCTGAAGATGTTACTCGAGGACTTCGGCTACGCAGGATTCCGCTACGACATGGTGAAGGGCTATAGCGGTTCTTATACAAAAATGTATAATGAAGACGCCAATCC
>JAFWQT010000008.1 GCA_017508965.1 Prevotella sp.
CCGCCCGTGACGAAAATGTACTTTGTTTGCATATTTTATTTGTTCTTTTCGCGAATATGTTCTTCGTATTCAGCCAGTTCGCGCTCGCCGATATGTGCCAAACCATAGTGCTCGTCGTGCTGCGAGAGGTCGAGGCCCACCTTCTCGCTGTAGGTCGAGACACGCATGGGGATAAGGCTGTCAATGAGTTTATACCCCAGCCAGCTCATTGCGAAGGTATAGACAAAGACAATGACGATGGCCAGAAGATGGTAGAGGAAAATGATGAAGCCTTCCCATGTGCCGGCGATGAGGCCCTCCTGAATGAAGATACCCGTGAGTACCGTACCGAAGATGCCGCCCGTGCCGTGGGTGGGGAACACGTCGAGGGCATCGTCGATGCTGATGTGCGAGCGCCAATAGACAGCCACGTTGCAGATGAGCGTGATGACGAAGGCGATGAAGATGCTCTGACCGACGGTGACATAGCCTGCTGAGGGCGTGATGGCCACCAGACCGACCACGCAGCCCACGGCGGCACCCATGGCCGACGGCTTGCGGCCACGCAGGCAGTCGAAGAATATCCAGGTCATCATGGCCGTGGCCGAAGCGGTGTTGGTGTTCAGGAATGCCTTGACGGCCTGACCGTCGGCATGGAGCGACGAACCAGCATTGAAGCCAAACCAACCCAGCCAGAGCAGGGCTGCACCAAGAAGCACAAACGGGATGTTGGCGGGCTCGCTCTTCTCCGTGCTTCGACGGCCTAAGTAGATGGCTCCGGCAAGGGCTGCAATGCCCGACGAGGCATGGACGACGATGCCTCCGGCAAAGTCGATGACTCCCCAGCTTTGGAAGAGTCCTTCGGGGTGCCACGTCATGTGGGCCAGCGGACAGTAGATGGCGAAAAAGAAGAACATCATGAAGAACAGATAGGCCGAGAAGCGCACCCGCTCGGCAAACGAGCCCGTGATGAGCGAGGGCGTGATGATGGCAAACTTCATCTGGAACAGGGCAAAGAGCGCCAGCGGAATGGTGGCTCCGCCCAGCACGTTGCCAGCCGGAGTCGTGTACACTTCAGCCCCCACGTTCTGGAACATCAGGAATGTCAGCGGGTTGCCAATCACGCCGCCGATGTCGTCGCCGAAGCACAGCGAGAAGCCTACGACTACCCACAGCACCGAAATCAGTCCCATCGCAATGAACGACTGGAGCATGGTGGAGATGACGTTCTTCGCCCCCACCATGCCACCATAGAAGAACGACAGGCCGGGCGTCATCATCAGCACAAAAATAGTGGCAGTAATCAGCCACGCCACATCGGCAGCCGAGACCACCGACCAGTCACACTCGAACGTAGGCTCGCCTACTAACACGCCTGCGACGGCTATCAACGTCATCGCCGCCATCAGGATTATCCAACGTTTCTTGATCTTCATCATATTCTATCTTGCATTTATACATTCTTTGATAAAGCCCCCTCCCCATCCGAAGACGGAGAGAGGGAACGCCTGGTAAAGATTAAGGCTGCAGCGTGAAGCCGAGAACCAGGTAGGCTTTTTGCGAGCAGGGGTTGCCAGTCACCTGTCCGAAGATGGGTATTGAGAACGAATCGGTTACTTTGATGTCCATCGTGGCCCGCAGCGACAGGTTGGTGACAGCGAAACCCGTTGTGCCGTAGAAGTCGGTGGCAAAAGGGACGGCACCGGCCGTAGCAGTCCAGTTGACTGTTGATAGGCGAAATGGGACAGTTGCCTCGATATAACTGCTATAGGCCCGATTGCCGTCCTTGTTTAAGCCGTCGTTGCCAGCGAAGTTGGTGAACCATTGCAACGAGGCAAAGCCGAAGTCGTAGCCGATGTTGGCTTCAAACAGATGATTTGTGCCGTGGGCGTCGTACTTGAAGTAGCGGCCGTCGGGGTCGAGTCCGGTGTTGAACCAGTAGTCGGTCACGCCGATGTTCAGTCCGCCGATGGTGTAGCCCAATGTCAGGTCAAACTCCTTTGTGTCGGCAGGGTTGGTCAGTCCGTAGCTGCCCCAGGCCGTCAGCGACAAGCCCTTGTATCCCACACCGAATGTAGGCTGCAATGACACGCTGCCCAAGTCCTGACCACGCCAGATATAACTACTTACAACGTCACCACAGATCGTTGTCTCAATCTCGTCCTGTGCATGGGCGGTGCCGCCAAGCACCATGCCCATCGCGAATAAAACAATCTTTTTCATACCTAATAATTCTTCATTCTTTCAATTAATTATAGCAAGCCTCGCCATGTTCGTAGATGTCGAGACCTTCCTCTTCGATTCGCTTGTCTACACGCAGGCCGTGCAGCTTCTTGATGCCGTAGAACAGGACGAAACCGCAGGCGGCAGCCCAAAGGTCGATAACCAAGATGCCGAAGCACTCAGCACCGAAGAATCCCCAGCCGTGACCATAGAAAGCGCCGTTCGATGTAGACAGCAGACCTGTCATCAGTGTGCCGAGAATACCGCAGACACCATGCACACTCGAAGCACCGACAGGGTCGTCGATGTGCAGGCGGTGGTCGATGAACTCGATGGCATAAACCAGTACCAGTCCACAGACAAGTCCGATGATGACAGCACCGAAGGGCGACACCAGGTCGCAGCCAGCTGTTATGCCCACCAGTCCGGCCAGTACGCCGTTGAGTGTCAGCGAGAGCGACGGCTTACCATACTTCAGCCAGGTCAGGAACATCGTGGCCGTACCGCCGGCTGCGGCAGCGAGGTTGGTGGTCAGGAACACGTGGCTGATGGCGATGCGGTTCACTTCGCCGCTGGCTGCCAGCTGAGAACCAGGGTTGAAGCCGAACCAACCGAGCCAGAGGATAAACACGCCTAAGGCAGCCATCGTCAGGTTATGACCAGGAATAGCGCGGCTCTTGCCGTCCTTAGTATATTTGCCTATACGGGGGCCGAGCGCCATTGCTCCAATCAGTGCCAGCACACCGCCCACGCTGTGAACGATGGCAGAGCCGGCAAAGTCGTGGAACACGTCGCCGAAGGTCGACATCATAAACCCGTCTTCGGCATCGCTGCAAAGCCAGCCGCCACCCCACGTCCAGTGCCCCTCAATGGGATAGATAAACAATGAGATAACTGCGCTGTAAATTAGGTACATCGAGAACTTGGTGCGCTCGGCCATAGCTCCGCTGACAATCGTTGCCGAGGTGGCGCAGAAGACGGTCTCGAATATCAGGAAGCCTTCTACAGGAAGGTCGCCCTTGTAGAATGAGAGGTCGCCCCAGTTGGGCATACCGATAAAACCAGCACCCTCGCTCCCAAACATGAATCCGAAGCCAATCAAGAAGAACAGTAATGAGCCGAACATGAAGTCGACGAAGTTCTTCATCAGGATGTTGGCCGTGTTCTTGCCTCGCGTAAAACCTGCCTCACACAGCGCGAAGCCCGGCTGCATCCAGAAAACCAGCATGGCTGCCAACAGCATCCATACGGTATCAAGTGATAATCCTATTTCGTTCATAATTGTTTTTGGGTTGTGTTATCCTTATTACTTTTTGTCTCTCAATACGGTGTCGCCGTTCTCGCCTGTGCGAATCGACCATGTGTCAATCACTTCGCTCACGAAGATGCGACCGTCGCCAATCTCACCCGTGTGTGCCACCTTCAGGATGACCTTCACCGTAGGCTCCACAAACTGGTCGCGGCAAACGATGGTCAGTGCCACACGCTCTATCACATCTGTTGAATACTGTACGCCTCGGTATATCCTTTCCTGTCGGCTTTGCCCTATGCCGTGAACGTTGTGGTATTCAAACCAGTCGATGTCCGACGCGAGCAGTGCCTCCTTGACCTCCTCAAACTTGGTCTTGCGGATAATTGCTTCAATCCTTTTCATCCTTTTTACCTTTTAAATTAATACTTACGTGACACCTTGCAAGATTTCGGCGGCAAAGGTACGGCGATTCTTGGAAAAAAGCCGTATATATTTCCAACTTTGCGCCAACAAATTCTTCCCAAATGACAAAGTGTAAACATGAGGGGCAATGGTGGCAGTCTTTTGCTTTCGTTTTGCCAAAGAAACCGTCGCATCGCCAACAAAATGTCACATGTGCGCGATTCCAAGATAAAATTATGTCACAAAAGTGATTGTTTTTCTTTCTTTTTGTATTACCTTTGCAGCCGAAAACGAGATAAAAGAAAGATTAAGCAAGGATAATATGACGGAAAGTAAGCTAAATGGACTATACCAGCCACAATATGAGCACGACGCATGCGGCGTGGGCATGGTGGTGAACATACATGGCAGCAAGAGCCACGAATTGGTGGATCAGGCGCTGCGCGTGCTGGAGAACATGGAGCACCGCGGAGCAGAGACGCGCGACAAGACGGGCGACGGTGCGGGCATCATGTTGCAGATTCCCCACGAGTTCATTCTGTTGCAGGGCATTCCTGTGCCGGAGAAGGGCAAGTATGGCACGGGACTGGTGTTTCTGCCCAAAGAGGAGAAGGAACAGCAGGAAATACTTTCGGTGATGATTGAGGAGATAGAGCGCGAGGGCTTGCAGCTGATGCACCTGCGCACGGTGCCTACCTGTCCGGAGGTGCTGGGAGCCGCC
>JAFWQT010000049.1 GCA_017508965.1 Prevotella sp.
ACGGTGGTCACGTCGTAGGTCTCGATGAAATAGATGACGTCGCGGATGGCATCGAGTCCCTCCTGGATAGTATAGTTTATTTCGTGGTGCACGGTGCCGATATAGTCGGCCACCAGCTTGGCCTTCGCCAAATCGGGCGCACCCTTCAGTCCCACGGCAAACGAATGGAGCCGCGGCCAGTAGGCAGCACTCTGGGAATTGTCCTCGATGCGATGGGGGGCAAAGCGCTGGGCGATGGCCGAGATGACCGACGAGTCGAGACCGCCGGAGAGCAGCACACCATAAGGCACGTCGCTCATCAGCTGCCGGCGGACGGCCGACTGGAGCGACTCGCGTACAGCGGCGGCGGCCTCCTCGCGCGAGGCAATAGAGGTTTCGGGTGCCGCCACATTATCGTAGTTCATCCAGTCGCGTACGTAATAGCGGCGCACGCTGCCCTCACGACTCCAATAGTAGCAGCCCGGCAGGAAGGGTTCGTAGCGGTCGCACTGTCCTTCGAGCGCCTTCAGTTCGCTGGCCACATAGACGCGTCCGTCGGCATCGTAGCCTATATAGAGGGGAATCACGCCGATGGGGTCGCGGGCGATGAGGAACTCGTCGCGCTCTTCGTCGTAGAGTGCAAAGGCAAAGATACCGCTGAGCTGCTCGAGCATTGGGGCCACAGAGGGCTGATGCTGGCTGTCGGCAGATGCTCTCCACTCACGATAGAGCGAGAGGATGACCTCGCAGTCGGAACCCGTCTGGAACTGATACGTTGCGGCGTGGCGCCGTCGGATGTCCCGATGGTTGTAGATTTCTCCGTTCACGGCCAGCACCTGACGACCGTCGGGTGCGTACAGCGGCTGCCGCCCGCTCTCAGGGTCGACGATGGAGAGGCGCTCGTGGGCAAGAATGGCCGAGCCGCCACAGTAGATGCCACTCCAGTCGGGTCCGCGATGACGGATTTTCTGACTCATTCCCAATGCTTTCTTTCTCAAATCAGGAGTCTGCTCCTTGATGTTGAAAATACCAACTATTCCACACATAATGTTTTATATTTTTTGTTTAAATAATAACCCCCTCCAAACCTCCCCGAGGGGAGGCTTTTTACTCCCCGCCCCTCAAGGGGAGGGGTTAGGGGTGGGGTCTGTAATTTCCATTTATCTTTAACATTTGCTTTTATCTTTTGCATTTTGAATACTGACCCCACCCCTGCCCCTCCCCTACAAGGGAGGGGAGTTCTATTACCGCTTATTACTATCTGCCCCCTCCCTCATAGGGAGGGCTGGGGTGGGTCTTTTCCCTTTGGGAGGGGCCGGGGGTGGGTCTCCTTCCCATTGATGGGTTAGGGGTCTCTTTCTTTTATCTTAGTTTGAGGCGATGCAATGCTCCACAAAATCCATGAAAAGCGGATGCGGGCGCAGCACGGTGCTTTGGTATTCGGGATGGAACTGGGTGCCTATATACCACCGCAAAGCGGGTATCTCGACGATTTCTACCAGTCCGGCAGCCGGATTGCGCCCAGAGCATTTCATGCCGTGGCTCTCGAATTCGGCCAGATAGCGGTTGTTGAACTCGTAGCGGTGACGGTGACGCTCGCTGACCAGCGACTGCCCATAGATGGCGGCGGCCCTGGAATCGGGCTCCAGCTGACAGTCGTAGGCGCCCAATCGCATGGTGCCGCCCTTCTGCGAGACGCCTTTCTGCCCGTCCATCAGGTCGATGACGAAATCCGGTTCGTCGGCGCCTCCGCTCTGGAACGATGCTTCCACGGCCTCGCGACTGCATGCCCCAGCCAGTCCCAGCACATGACGGGCAAACTCGATGACCATCATCTGCATGCCCAGACAAATGCCGAAACACGGCACGTCGTGCTCGCGAGCATAGCGGGCGGCCAGCATCTTACCCTCGGTACCGCGCTGTCCGAAGCCCGGACAAATCACCAGACCATCCTGTGCCTTGAGCATTTCCCAGGCTTCGGCATGACCGGCAGTCTCGGGCGACTGTTCCAGCAGTTCAGAATTGACGAACGTGAGCACAATCTTGCGGTGATGATAGGTGGCGGCATGCGACAGACTCTCGCTGATGCTCTTGTAGGCATCCTGCAGGTCGTACTTGCCCACCAAGCCGATGTGTACCTCGTCGGTTGCCGTGTTACGCAGTTCGAGGAAGCGGTTCCAGGGTCCCAGCCGCGGTGTCTCGCCCACGGGAACACCCATCTTGCGCAAGATGGCGGCATCGAGTCCCTGTCGCTGCATGTTCACCGGCACCTCGTAGATGCTGGGCAGGTCTTCGCTCTGTATGACGCACTCCAGATCAACATTGCAGAAACCTGCCACTTTCATCCGGAGGTGGTCGTCGAGATGACGCTCGGTCCTGAGGATAAGGATGTCGGGCTGTATGCCGTTGCTTTGCAGTTCCTTCACCGAATGCTGCGTGGGCTTGGTCTTCAATTCACCAGCGGCTTTCAGATACGGTACATAGGTGAGATGCACGCAAACGGCATCGCGCCCCAGTTCCCACTTCATCTGACGGATGGCTTCCAAGTAGGGCGCACTCTCAATGTCGCCAATGGTGCCCCCGATTTCGGTAATGATGAAATCGGGAACAGCCGGTCTGCGGCCGCTATGCAAAGCGCCCTCTGGCACCTGCGGGTGCGAGAGAAACTGGATGCGACGCTTGATTTCGTCGGTGATGTGCGGCACCACCTGAATGGTCTTGCCCAGGTAGTCGCCGCGCCGCTCTTTGTCGATGACCGTCTTATAGATTCGTCCGGTGGTCATCGAGTTGGCCCGGGTGGTCTGTATGCCGGTGAACCGCTCGTAGTGGCCCAGGTCGAGGTCGGTCTCCATCCCGTCGGCCGTGACGTAGCACTCTCCGTGCTCGTAGGGGTTGAGCGTGCCTGGGTCGATATTGATGTAGGGGTCGAATTTCTGTATCGTGATATTGTAGCCGCGTGCCTGCAGCAACTTACCGATAGATGCAGAGATGATACCCTTGCCCAACGACGAAACCACGCCGCCCGTCACAAAGATGTACTTTGTTTTACTTTCTTTTTCCATTTCTTTTTGGTTGCTTATGATGCATCATGATTTCAAGTCTGACGTAACAATCTGTCAGCTTTCAAGTGCAAAAGTAGTACATTCTGACAACAAAATAAAGAAATAGAAAGCAATTTGATTAAAGAAAAAGATTCTTTCTTTCGTTTTGAAAGAACAAACAAAAGATAACTTTCAATTTGTAAGAATATCGCCTCACAATCTTACAAATTGATACTTTCTGCGGAAAAATACGTAAAAAAGCATCACTATTGTTTCATTTTCTTACAAAATGTTGTAATTTTGCACCCGAAAAGATACAAATAGTTATTATTTAAAGAAACAACCAGTCAAAATGGCAAGAACAATTCACTTTACAAAGATGCACGGGGCCGGCAACGACTACATCTACGTAGACGCCACCTTATATAATATAAGCGACCCCAGCGCAGCGGCCATTGCATGGAGCGACCGCCACAAAGGCATCGGCTCCGACGGACTGGTGTTGATTGGCCGGTCGGAAATGCCCGAGGCCGACTATACCATGCGCATCTTCAACGCCGACGGTTCGGAAGCCCTGATGTGCGGCAATGCGGCGCGGTGCATCGGAAAGTATCTGTATGAGAAAAAGACCCACCCCAACCCTCCCTGTTCAGGGAGGGGGAATCATCAGGAGACTGAGATTCGGCTGCTTACGCTTTCGGGGGTGAAGAGGCTTATCCTACGAATTGTTGACGGGGAAGTAGAAAAGGTTACTGTGGATATGGGCGAGCCGGTTTTTGAGGACGAGAAGCTTTTCAATCCAGACATGGCGAAAGAATTATCAGCCTCCCTCCCTTCGGGAGGGGTTGGGGGTGGGTTTTTCATCTCCATGGGCAACCCTCACTACGTGATTTTCGTGGACGACATCAACGCCATCGACGTGGCGGCAGAAGGCCGTCGGCTGGAATTCCACGAGGCTTTTCCGCAGCGCTGCAACATAGAGTTTGCCCAACTGACAGCACCCGGGGTAATACGTACCCGTGTGTGGGAACGGGGCAGCGGCATCACCATGGCCTGCGGGACAGGAGCCTGCGCCACCGCCGTGGCCGCTGCACAGACTGGACGCTGCGGGCGCAAGAGTTCCATCGTGATGGATGGCGGACAGCTCGACGTTGAATGGCGCCCGGACAACCACGTACTGCTCTCAGGTCCTGCAGAATTTGTCTTCGAAGGCGAAATCGAATGGAACGCTTTTCGATAAGGCGTGATGACGTATTGGCGTAATAACGTTATACCGTTATACCGTCATAACGCCAGAAAATCTTGAATTAAAAAAAAATTGAAACCATCAGATATGGCACTGATAAACGAACATTTCCTGAAGCTTTCGAAGAACTACCTCTTCGCCGACATTGCCAAAAAGGTGAATGCCTTCAAGGTGAGTCATCCGAGGCAACGGGTAATCAGTCTGGGCATCGGCGACGTTACCCAGCCACTGGCACCGGCAGTAATCGAGGCCATGCACAAAGCCGTCGACGACATGGCCACGAAAGAACGCTTCCACGGCTATGGTCCGGAACAGGGATACCTGTGGTTGCGAGAGGCCATCGTGAAAAACGACTTCCTGCCACGGGGCGTTCGACTCGACCCTTCAGAGATATTCGTCAACGACGGTGCCAAGAGTGATACGGGTAACATCGGCGAACTAGTGCGCTGGGACAATTCCATGGCAGTGACCGACCCCATCTATCCCGTCTATATCGACTCGAACGTGATGAACGGACGTGCAGGCACTGTGAACGAACGGGGCGAATGGAGCAACGTCACCTATATGCCCTGCAACGAGCAGAACCACTTCGTGCCGCAGATTCCCGACCACCGTGTGGACATGATCTACCTGTGCTATCCCAACAACCCCACGGGAACGGTCATCACGAAAGAGGAACTGCGCAAATGGGTGAACTTCGCGCTGAAGAACGATGCCATCATCTTCTACGACGCGGCCTATCATGCTTACATCCAGGACGAGAACATCCCCCACTCCATCTACGAGATAAAAGGGGCACGCCGGTGCGCCATCGAGTTCCACAGCTATTCGAAGACCGCCGGTTTCACCGGACTGCGCTGCGGCTACACCGTAGTTCCCAAGGAACTTACCGCCGTCACCCTGGACGGTACAAAGCGCCACCCGCTGAATCCCCTGTGGGACCGCCGCCAGTGTACCAAGTTCAATGGCACCAGCTACATCTCGCAGCGTGCCGCCGAGGCCATCTACACGCCCGAAGGCAAGCAGCAGGTGAAAGAGACCATCGACTACTACATGACCAATGCCCGGATGATGCACAAGACGCTCACCATGCTCGGACTGAAAGTCTACGGCGGAGTGAACGCCCCCTATCTCTGGGTAAAGACACCCGACGGGACGCCCTCGTGGAAATTCTTCGAGCAGATGCTCTACGGCGCACAGGTGGTGTGCACACCGGGAGTGGGCTTCGGCCCGTCGGGCGAGGGATTCATCCGCCTGACCAGTTTCGGCGACCGCGCCGACTGCGAAGAAGCGCTGCATAGAATAAGTCGCTGGATACTAGGATAGATAATCCATTAAATAAAGCCGCTGCGAAGAAAGCAATCGCAAACTTTTATGACGCTCCGCTTCATGAAGTTAGGCTGCATGTGGTAAAAATCAAATGAATGTTTTGTTTTTCCACTCATTTGCAGTACCTTTGCACGGCAAACTTAAAACAATAAAAAAAGGACAAGCGTATGTCAAACTTAAGATTTCAGGTTGTCGAAGAGGCATTTAAGAAAAAGCCTCTCGAAGTGATTGCACCCGTGGAACGCCCTTCCGAGTATTTCGGAAAGTACGTGTTCAACCGCGAGAAAATGTACAAGTATCTCCAAAAAGACGTTTACGAAAAACTCATCGACGTTATCGATAATGGTGCCGATCTCGACCGCAGCATTGCCGATGCCGTGGCAAAAGGCATGAAGCAATGGGCCGACGAAAACGGCGTGACCCACTATACGCACTGGTTCCAGCCATTGACCGAGGGAACAGCCGAGAAGCACGATGCCTTCATCGAGCACGACGGTAAGGGCGGCATGATTGAGGAGTTCAGCGGAAAACTGCTGATGCAGCAGGAACCCGATGCCTCGAGCTTCCCCAACGGCGGCATCCGCGCCACCTTCGAGGCACGCGGCTATTCAGCCTGGGACCCCACCTCACCGGTGTTCATCATCGACGACACCCTTTGTATCCCCACCATCTTCATCTCGTATACGGGTGAAGCCCTCGACTACAAGGCTCCGCTGAAGCGCGCACTCCGTGCCGTCGACGAGGCTGCCAGTGCCGTGGCCCGCTACTTCGACCCCAACGTAAAGAAAGTGACCAGCAACCTGGGATGGGAACAGGAGTATTTCCTCGTGGACGAAGGACTCTATTCGGCACGCCCCGACCTGATGCTCACCGGCCGCACCCTGATGGGACACGACTCGGCCAAGAACCAGCAGATGGACGACCACTACTTCGGCACCATCCCCGACCGTGTGCAGGCCTTCATGAAAGACCTTGAAATACAGGCCCTGCAGCTGGCCATCCCCTGCAAGACCCGCCATAACGAGGTGGCTCCCAACCAGTTTGAGATTGCTCCTATCTTCGAGGACACCAACCTGGCCATCGACCACAACATGCTGCTGATGTCGTTGATGAAGAAGGTGGCCCGCAAGCACGGTTTCCGCGTGCTGCTCCACGAGAAACCTTTCGACGGCATCAACGGATCGGGTAAGCACAACAACTGGAGCCTCTCTACCGATACTGGTATCCTGCTCCATGCTCCCGGCAAGAATGCCGAGCAGAACCTGCGCTTCGTCACCTTCGTGGTGGAAACACTGATGGGTGTGTATAAGCACAACGGACTGCTGAAAGCCTCCA
>JAFWQT010000050.1 GCA_017508965.1 Prevotella sp.
TGCCACCTGGTCTATGGGTATGAAGTTGGTCTATGCAACAGTCAGTTATACCGTTCTGAGCATGATCTATTCCGTTGTGAACATTCCATACGGTTCCATCATGGCCAGTATGACCCGTGATAACGATGAAGTACTTATCCTCACATCCACACGTATGGTATGCGCCAACATCGGTCAGATTATTGTCCAGGCCGGTTTTCCGATCGGACTTGCCATGTGTATTCATTCTGCAATAGACTGGAACCAGGCTACATTCATGGCCATCGGTACGATACCAGCTTTCATCATCCTGCCTTCCATGCCAATACTGAAGAAATGGTTTGGCAAGAAAGGTCTTTATTATCTGCTGCTCGCCATCGGCTTAATCGGATTCGCCATATTGTTCACCATCGGCAAGTTCTTTGATGTTCAGGAATATAACACACTTGTGCAGATTGCAAAGGTTATGACAGGCGTCGGTCTTCTTGTGGGTTCACTGATGTGGGCTTTGGTTCCTGAGGTCATCACAGAGGCAGAATATCGCACGGGCAACAGGCCTGCAGCCACATTCAATGCCCTCGCCGGTGTTGCTTTTAAGGCTGGCTTCTCTATTGCCGGCTGGATTACACCACTGGTAATGGGATGGATTGGTTTCAACTTTGCCAGTGAGCAGTCGGCTTTGCCTACTGATCCCATGGCGTGGTTCACAGTAACATCTCTTTTCGCAGTCGTCGGTTTTGTCCTTTTGCTTCTTTGCTTTAAGGGCAGCAGGGAAAACATCACCACCACACCCGAGAAGCCTGTTTCATTCGGAGAAATGTGGCAGGATTTCAAGGCAAGCAAGTGCCTCCAGTTGGTGCTGAGCATCTTTGTTGTGGTGTTCCTTGCTTCATTTATCAGCGGACCGGTAAATGCATATTATCCGAAACTGGCTAATTATTCTGAAATTGCACAGAATGCCATCCTGTGGTTCACCTGTATCATTCCCGCCCTGCTTCTTCTCGTCGTAGGATACCTTGTTTACAAGTATCCTCTTACTGATGAAAAACTTGACCAAATCAATCGCGAAATTGAGGCTCGCCACAAAAATAAGAAATAATAAGATGATAAAGAAACTGTTATCAGCGGCTTTGTTGCTCATGGCAACATTTAGCCCCACTCAGGCTCAGGGTCTGAAGGATGCCGTTGGCAAATATTGTCTGATTGGTGCCGCCATCAACCAGTGGCAGAGCGACGGACAGGTTCCTGCGGCCGACGCCGTGCTCAGCAAGCATTTCAATTGCGTAGTGGCCGAGAATTGCATGAAGCCCGAAGTGCTGGCACCTGCCGAGGGTATCTTCGACTTCCGCGTGGCCGACAAGTTTGTCAACTATGCCCGCCAGCTGGGCCTGAAGGTGAACGGCCACTGTCTGGTGTGGCACTCGCAGGCCCCCGACTGGTGGTTCACCAACGGCTATGCTGCCAGTCCCGTATCGAAGGAAGTGCTGAAAGAGCGAATCATCAAGCACATCAAGACCGTCGTGGGCCATTTCAAGGGCCAGGTCTTCGGCTGGGATGTCGTCAACGAGGCTATCGAGGACGACGGCTCGTTCCGTAAGTCAAAGTATTATAATCTGCTGGGCGAGGAATTCATCGAGATTGCCTTCCGTGCTGCCCACGAGGCCGACCCCGATGCCGAGCTCTACTACAACGACTATTCCATGGCTGGCGAGAAGAAGCGCGAGGCCGTGTGCCGCCTGATTAAGAACCTGAAGGCCAAAGGTCTGCGCATCGATGGCGTGGGCATGCAGAGCCACAATGGTCTCGACTATCCCAACCTTGAGGAGTACGAAAAATCAATCGATGCCTTCGCAGCTTGTGGCGTAAAGGTGCTGATTACCGAGCTCGACATCAACGTGCTTCCCAATCCCCAAGGGTTCGGCGGTGCCGACATCGCCCAGAACTTCGAACTGCAGCAGAAATACAACCCCTATGTCGACGGACTGCCTAAGGACAAGCAGAAGGAACTCGACCAACGCTGGCTCGACCTCTTCAAGATCTATTACAAGCACCGCTCACAGATCGGCCGCATCACCCTGTGGGGCGTCTGCGACGACAACTCCTGGCTGAACGGCTGGCCCATCAAGGGACGCACCAACTATCCTCTGCTCTTCGACCGTCAGTACAAGGCAAAGCCGGTCGTCAACGAGATTATCAAGCTCTATAAATAATAAAAACAACGTCATAACGTCATAACGACATAACGAAAAAAATAGAATATTATGAAACCAAAGTATCTATTCCCGAGTGACTATATGGCTGACCCTTCGGCCAATGTGTTTAACGACCGCCTCTACATCTACCCCAGCCACGACTGGGATGCCGGCGAGTGCTTCGACGACGACGGCGGGCACTTTCAGATGAAAGACTACCACGTGCTGTCGTGGGACGACGTGGAGAACGACGATGCCACCGACCATGGTGTGATTCTCGACGTGAAGGACGTGCCCTGGGCCGAGAAGCAGATGTGGGACAACGATGTAGTTGAGAAAGACGGCAAGTACTACCTCATCTTCTCGGCAAAGGCCTACGACGGTGTGTTCCGTCTGGGCGTGGCCGTTGCCGACAAGCCCGAAGGTCCGTTCAAGCCCATGGAGCAGCCCATCCGCGGCTCGTTCTCTATCGACCCCTGCGCCTTCAAGGACGACGACGGACAAATCTACGTCTATTTCGGCGGACTCTGGGGCGGTCAGCTGCAGTGGTGGCGCCCGCTGTTCCACGGCTTCGACACCATCCCCGGCAAGTACGGCGACCAGAACGGTCTCGTAGACCTGGGTGCTGCTCCCGACCATAAGTCAGAGCTCTTTGCCAAGCCCGAGGCGTTCGCCATCCCCAGCAATGTGGTACGCATGAGCGACGATGTGCTGCAGTTTGCCGAGGCTCCGCGTCCCGTGCTCATTCTCGACAAGGATGGCCAGCCTCTGAAGGCCAGCGACCCACACCGTTTCTTCGAGGCCAGCTGGATGCACAAATACAACGGTAAGTACTATTTCTCTTACTCCACCGGCGACAGCCACTTCCTGTGCTATGCCATCGGCGATAATCCCTACGGACCGTTCACCTATCAGGGCGTCATCCTCGACCCCGTCGTAGGCTGGACTACCCACCACAGCATCGTCGAGTTCAAGGGCCAGTGGTATCTGTGCTATCACGACTGCGTTCCCAGCAATGACGTCACGCACCTGCGCTCGCTCAAGATTCAGCGCCTGTTCTACAACGAGGACGGCACCATACAGAAAGTGGTGAATGAGTAAAAGACCCACCCCCGGCCCCGCCCTATAGGGAGGGGCAGGGGGAGGGTCCGTTGGGGGAGTCTTTTTATTTCGCCTTCACAATCCTGTGGATGGCCTTTTCCAGCGACTCGGTGGGCTCAATGATGTTATAGTCCTTCCAGAAATTTTCGTCGCTGAA
>JAFWQT010000051.1 GCA_017508965.1 Prevotella sp.
CTTTTTCATATCTTTTGTTTTTTATTTGGCGTTGAGGGTGATGGTCTGACCTTTCCGGGTCTTTATATTATAAAGGTAATAGCTGCCTTCTTTCTTTCCTTTTTGTTTCAAGGGCGTAGCGGTGCGGACGGTCAGCGTGCCACCGTTCATACTTTTGATGACAGCCGATAGGAGGCGGTTTCCGCTCCAGTTCATGCTGACCTCAAAACCGCCACGGGCACGGAGGCCGCTGATGCTGCCGTCTTTCCATACATCGGGCAGGGCTGGCAGCAGGTGGAGGATTGGCAAACCTTCTTTCGTAGTCTCATGACTCTGCAGCAGCATTTCTGCAATACCTGCTGTGCAGCCGAAGTTTCCGTCAATCTGGAAGGGCGGATGTGCATCGAACATATTGGGATAAGTGCCGCCATGCTGTTTTGTCGTACCGAAAATCAGGAACGTGTCGGCAGTCAGCGTCAACTGGTCCTGAATCAGTTTGTAGGCGTGGTTGCCATCGAAGAAACGGGCCCACGAGCACACTTTCCATCCCATGGACCAGCCCGTGGAAACATCACCGCGATGCTGGAGCGATACTTTGGCTGCCTCGAAGAGTTCGGGCGTGCGCGAAGCCGTAATCTGATTGGAGGGATAGAATCCGTAGAGATGGGAGAAATGACGGTGGTCGTCCTTGGGATCATCCACATCGTCGAGCCATTCCTGCAACTGTCCCCAGCTGCCCACCTTCATGGGAGGCAACTGCGGCAACTGTTCCCGGATGGTCTGCAGCAGTGGATTGCTGTCACCGAGCACCTTGGCTGCCTGCAACACTTCAGTGAAGAGTTCGGTCACAATCTGGTTGTCCATCGTCACACCGGCATCGAGCGGCGACTTGCGCCCCTTGCCGCCATGTTCGGGAGACTCTCCCGGGCAGATGACGAGATAACCCAACCGCGGGTGTTTCACCAAGGTCTGCGTATAGAAACGGGCTGCTTCGAGCATGATGGGATAGGCCTCACGCAGGAATTCCTTGTCGCCCGAGTATAGATAATGTTCCCACAGATGGCGGCAGAGCCAGCCGCTGCCCGTTGACCACAGACCGCTGGTGGAACGGTCAACGGGTCCGGTAATGCGCCATTGGTCGGTGTTGTGATGCAATACCCAACCGTCGGCACCATACATGTCCTTGGCCGTCTGACGGCCTGTCTCGCTGATTTCACGAATCAGACGGAACAGCGGGCCGTTCATCTCCGTCAGGTTGCACACTTCCGATGGCCAGTAGTTCATCTCCAGATTGATGTTCGTGGTGTATTTCGAATCCCATGAGGGCAGCATCTTCTCGTTCCAGATGCCTTGCAGGTTGGCGGGATTGATGTTGTCGGGCTGCGACGAGCAGATGAGCAGGTAGCGGCCAAACTGGAAATAGGTGGCCACCAGGTGGTTGTCGGGCATGCCGTTCTTCTCCGTGGCGGCAAACTGTTCGATGCGTTTGCTCGTGGGCATGCCGGCATACAGGTCTTTGCCAAGGTCGATGCGCACGCGGTCGTAGTACCGGTGATACAAATCCTCGTGCTGTTGCTTCAGCTGTTCATAACCTTTAGCTACAGCATCACGGAGGCGCTGGCGCGACTGAGCCTCCTCGTCGCCAGTAATGTCCTTGTAGTTGATGACGTTGGTGCCTACGGTCACATAGAGGGTGGCCTCGTCGGCGGCTTTCACGGAGAGCTGACCATCGGCCTGACTTGACTGTCCGCCCTTTGTCTGCACCGTCATGCGGCCCTGAAAGCGTACTTTTCCCTTCAGGTTTTCGTGCTTGGAGGTGACTCCCGTCAGCGTGGCTTCCATCCCTTCTCCGCCTGTCAGTACATCAGAATGAGGGGTGTTGAACGATGCCGTGAATGAAATCATGCTAGGACGGGAGGCCGTCAGGTGGATGGTGATTACCTTGCTGCCTAAGGGTGCCAGCGTCTCGCGCTCGTAACGCACGCCGTCGACGGTATAACGTACCACCGAACGGGCATTGTCGAGGTCGAGCAGACGCTCATAGTCGGTATAGCTGGCATGACCGGGCATGGCTATCCAGAGGTCGCCGAAAGGTTGGTAGGGCATGCCGCAGTTCTGATTGGCACCCAACGGCATCACCTTCTCGTTGGCCAGCAGTTCGGCTTCCTTGTATTTCCCTTCGAAAATCAGTTGTCTGACCTTTGGCAGGTTTTCTTTGGCTGCGGGGTTGCACACCTGGTTGGGCTGTCCGGCCCAAATGGTCTCCTCGTTCAATTGTATCCGTTCCACGGCCGGAGTGCCATACACCATGCCGCCCATGGTGCCGTTTCCAACGGGCAAAGCCTGCGTCCATGTCATGGCCGGACGGTCGTACCACAACTGGTATGGACTGCCGGCTTTGGCGGTTTGCGAGCAAAGCGCAATCAATAGGATAAGCACGACGAGGACAATCTGGCCTGCCGATGGACGTTCGGTGAACAGGTCAGAAAAAGCGGATTGCCCGGATGTTTTATGGTCGGTCATTGATTTCATGGATGCTATTTTTTCTTTGGTGAAAAGCGGAGGGTGTTCTCCTCTTCAATAGTTACCTTTTCTTCATTCAGTTTGCTGCGGTCAAGACCGAAGACGTCGATGAAAAAGTCATAGACCGCCTGTCGTTTGTTCGGACCGAAATCGTGGCGTTCGCTGGGCAGATGCACGTTCTTCACGTTTTCCTGTGCTCCATAGAAACCAAAGACACGCTGCAAATAAGGGTATTCGCTCACGGGAGTCTCAGAAGTCCAGTCGCCGCCGTCGCTGACCACCATCATGGGTTTTGGTGCAAAACATGCAGCTAATTCGGCATTGCAGGTGCCGCCGCCACTTAGTTGGATGGGCATGCCGCTTTCGCAGGGACAGCCACCGTCGAACCATGCCGACATGCTGACCACCGGACAGGCAACCGTGAATCGTTCGTCGAGCACAGTGAGCAGCACGGTCTGTGTGCCTCCGCCTGACCCGCCGTTCACGCCGATACGCTTCGGGTCGATGTCTTTATGGGTGTAAAGCAGGTCGAGAATGCGCAGGCCGTTGTATGCCTGCATCACGTGCGCCTCACTGGTATGGTGCGCTTCGGCCCCCACTTCATCCTCGCTCTCGCCCCATCCCCACAGGTCGTAGCTAACGCAGACGGCACCCATGCGGGCCAGCGTGGCATAGCGTTTCTGCAGGTCTGCATTGTAACGACCGCCGTTGAAATGGCCGTTGGGACAGACAATCAGCGGATACTTACCGGTTTTCCGTTTTCCATCCGTATCAATCTTACCTTTTTTCCATGACAAGGCGACAGGCGAATAGATGCTTCCGCAGACGGTATGACCGTTGGCGGTAGACAGCCGGAAGTTCTGAACGGTGTATCCATCGTGCTTCCTGACGGGTCCGAATTCATTTTTCTGCAATAGGCAAAGACGTAACAGCGGGTCGATGCCTAGGCGCTGGCGCACTTCACGGCGGAGCGAATCCTTGCGGACTTCCCACTCAGCCTTATTATTGTATAAGGTGTTGAGGTAGGCAATGAGTTTCTTTCCGTCCTCGGGTTTCCGACGGGGATACTCGTAGGGCTTGATTTTCCAGAGGCCTTTGCCTTGGTCCCAGGGCACGAAGTCGAAGGGCGCACAGAGATTCTTCAGCGTTTCCTCCACGGAATAGGGCCTGATGCGGAAGTCGGCATAGGGGAGTTTCAGTCCCGTGGTATCCACGTTATATTTCAGCCGGATGCCGAACTGTTTCTGTACATCTTCGAACACATCGCTCAGCGAACGGGTGAACTGCGTTTCGTAACTCTGCGCGCTGGCAGGGAAAGTGAAGAATGAAGAGTGAAGAATGAAGAATGCTG
This sequence comes from Prevotella sp., assembly GCA_017508965.1. Taxonomy (GTDB): domain Bacteria; phylum Bacteroidota; class Bacteroidia; order Bacteroidales; family Bacteroidaceae; genus Prevotella. The sequence continues at coordinate 3,854 of JAFWQT010000051.1, forward strand.
CGCCGAGCAACTTCACTCTCATCCTCACGTTTCGTTTCTCCCTATTATTTTCTTTTTGTTCCATATTTTTTGTTTTTATCGTTATAACGTCATTTCGTTATAACGTTATGACGAAAAATCTTCACTCTTCATTTAAATTCAATTCTCCCAATATCCTTCCTATTAGCCACCGTCTTGCCATTGACCATCAGCGTGAGTCCCTGTCCATGGTGATAGTGCAGGCCGTCGCGGTCCCAGATGATGGTGAGCATCTGTCCGCGGTAAAGGATGCCGTCCAGACAGAAGTAATCCCAGCTGTCGGCGGGTATTAGCGGATTGACCACAATACTGCCGTCGGCCTGTGGACGCAGACCAGCCAAACCTGTAATCACAAGGTCGGCAAAGGTGGAGTGGTTGTAATAGCGCGAACGTTCGCGGTCACCCATCAGCCAATAGCCGGTCGTCTCGTCGAGATATTCGCCGATATAAGGCTTGCCGCGCATGTGCTGCGACTGGGCGTAGAGGTTCATCTGCTTGAAGAAGACGGATGAATCGATGCCGGAAACGGTGGTTCCGTCATTCAGGTAATTGGCCAGGGCTGTCAGCGTCTGACTGGTGGCAAAGGGCCAGATGGCTCCGTCCCATTCGCATTTGCCGAAGCCGTGTGAGCGGAACAGCGGATGACGGCGCTCGGCAGTGGTCAGTCCGTAGGGGGCGCTGAATCCTGTTTCGTCGGTCAGCTGTTTCCAGGCCACATCATACTTGGACTTTCCCTCCTGCCCCTCAAAGAGATTGCAATACCAGGGCATGTAACCGATGGCCTCGCGCACCTGGGCAGAAGAGTCGCCGCGCATTGTCTCGAAGAACTGCTGGTCATTGTTCCACAGTTTTTCCTCGATGAGGCGCAGCTGCTGACGGTATTCGTTGTCGTATTCCGTCGCTTTCTGCTGCTGGTTTTCCAAAAGTGAAATCTGACCTAAAGCCTTGGCGTTGGCTGCCATATAGCTGTTGATGGTCGGACGGGCATACTGCTTCTTGCGTCCGCCTGAGATGCTTTCCTCCATGCCGTCCTGCACGTCGCCCTGCCAGTAGAGGCCGTTCTCCAGTCGGTTGGTGCTCTTCCAGCGGGCATATTCTTCTTCTAAACGGGGACGGAGCGACAGCAGGAACGTGGTGTCGCCCTGCACTTTGAAGGCCTCGTAGAAGGCATGCGGGTTCCAGCTGGAGAATTTGTTCATACGCTGCATGGCCTGTCCGTCGTTGCCGTAATACCATGTGCGCAGTATTTGGTGCATGTAAGTAGTGTCGCGCAACCAGCGGGTTTCCATCACATGATGACCGATGGCACAGGCGATGAGGTTGTAGCGGTCGGCATAGGAGCGTGGAACGAGGAATTCGGTCATGCCCCAGCCCACGGGCGTACGCTTGATATGCTTGCGCAGCGACCACCAGCGGAAGTAGTAGATATCGTTGAAATCCTTGTCCGGACAGTCGAAAAGGGGAATATTCTCGGCCATCCAGTTGGCGGCATCCTCGTTGGCAATGTCGGGCATCGGGGCTTTCCGCTCTTCGGTGTCGAGGGCATAGAATGCCTTTTCGTCAGCGGCAAAACGGTCGGCATAGGCCGGAAGGATGTCGGTGGAAAGCACGGTGGGCTGCATTTGAGAGGCAGCGCGGGCATCCAGACAGTTATAC
>JAFWQT010000052.1 GCA_017508965.1 Prevotella sp.
CGCCTGCTCGGTAGTAAAGGTGAGTGTGTTCATTTCTTTTGCGTTTTCTTTAGTGGATTGTGTTCCACAGGCGGCCATTGTCAATGCGATGGCGAATATCATGATTGTCTTTTTCATAGTCATTAGTTTATTGCCTGGATGGCGATTTCATCGTTTCACTTTGTTTCTTATTTAATCATCCGAATCACCTTGGCAGGGACGCCGCCCACGATGGTGTTGTCGGGGACATCCTTTCCCACCACGGCTCCGGCGGCCACAATGGCGTTCTCGCCGATGGTGACACCCGCCAATATCGTGGCGTTGGCACCAATCCAAGCGTTCTTCTTGATGACGATGGGCTTGGTGAGCAACGAATGTCTTGTTTCCAGGCCTTCGGGATGGTATTCTGAAGCCAAAACCACATGAGGCGCAATGAAGACGCCCTCCTCAATCGTGATGCCACCAAGTGCCAAGAAGGTGCAGCCGAAGTTGACGAAACTGCCCTTGCCGAAGGTGGTCTTCTTGCCATAGTTGATGTTGAACGGTGGAAACACACGCACGGTGTCGTCGATGTCGGAACCTGTGATTTGTCGCAGGTAAGAGCGCACCTCGGCCTCGGTGTGGTAGCCAGTGTTCATCTCGGCAACCAGTTTCATGCATCGATGTACATCGGCATAAAGTTCATCGCTGCCGACGTAGGTCTTTCCTGTGGGTTGTTTGTTCATTTAAGAGAAGTATTTGCATTTTTATATTGTTCATCATCCACAGGTTCTAGCCACTCGTTGCTGTTGCCAGGTTTTACGTCGGTATGATAGGTGAGATGCTGCATCCATGAGTCGGCAGCGGCGCCGTGCCAGTGCTTCACGCCCTCAGGAACTGCGATGACGGTGCCAGGGACCAAGGGAACGGCTTCTTTGCCCCATTCCTGATACCATCCGTGACCGCTCACGCAGATCAACATCTGCACGGCGCCGTGGTGGACGTGCCAGTTGTTGCGGCAACCTGGTTCGAAGCTGACGTTGCAGAGACCACTCGTGGAGTCGAGGAGGGCGAGATAGCTGTTTCCTGTGAAATATTGGGCGTAGGCAGCATTCGGCTCTCCAATGGGCCAGGGTGATTGTGCACACACCATATCGTTCTTGCCATCCACGGTTGCAGCAATGGCAGCCTCGCAACGCATGGCCTCGGCTTGCAATCCTGAGGCATTCAAGGCCACAGGGATATCACGCAACTGCTCCTCGGTGACACCCATATTCAAGGCGCCACGCACATGCGCTTGCAGCTGTGGCATCACGTTCTCCAGGCCGCTCAACGCACTCACGGTGATGAGCTCGCGGTCGGCATAAGTAAGAATGTCGCGGGCAAAGATGTCGCCGAACAGATGCGCCTTGAGGTAATAATCCGTGGCAGGCGCAAAATCGTAGTTGAAGGCCTTGCCGACGAGCATCGTCTGTACACGCGTACCTTCTTTCAAAGCATCGTAATCGGCAGGCAGCGGCGAAGAATCTTCGCCCAATTCATAGTTGCCGGCATCGGTCACTTTCTTCAGTACGCCCAGCGCATTCAGACTACGCGGAAAGCCCGTGTAGGCGTAAAGCTGCGAGAGTGCTTCTTTGATTTGGTTAACGGTCAGCCCTGCGTCCAGTCCGCTTTGAATAGCAGGCTCGAGGGCCACGAGATTGCCCTTGGCTTCATTGCAGGCGATAGCCGTCATCGCTGCCGCCTGCTCGGTTGTAAACGATAGTTGCGTCATGTCTTTTTCGGTTTGTGCCGGTTGGTTGCAAGCGACAAGCATTGTAGCCGCCAGCAGGGTAAACACTATTTTTCTCATCCGTAGGTTTTATCCAAATAGGTCATTATTTCAAATTTTCCCTGAAGAAAGAAGCAATATAATCGTAAGGAATCACCCCTGCCACGTCATCGTATAAGTCCACATGGCTTGCGCCGGGGATGATGAGCAGTTCTTTGTTGCCAGCTTTGACACTCTCGCCAACCACTTTCACGCCCGTCATCTTCTCAAACGCATATTCGCTAAAATAGCGGCTGTGGGCATTTTCGCCGTGGATGAGCAGGACGGGATTCTGAATCTCGTCGGCATAAGAGAGCAGCGGCATGTTCATGAACGACTGGCAGCCGATGATACTCCAACCGTCGGTCGAGTTACCGCTACGCTCGTGGTATCCGCGCGGACATTTGTAATAGGCATGATAATCTTTCACGAACTGCGGCGCATCGTCCGGCAGCGGGTCGATGACACCTCCGGCGCGTTGGTAAGTGCCGTTCTTGTAATCCTCCGTACGCTGTGCCGCCATCGCTGCACGTTTGGCATGGCGTTGCTCGGGAGTGTCCTCACTGCCGAAATAGCCTTCGCGGTTGACCTTGCTCATGTCGTACATGGTGGCGGTGACGGTGGCTTTGATACGCGGGTCAAGGGCGGCGGCATTGATAGCCATGCCTCCCCAGCCGCAGATGCCGATGATGCCGATACGGTCGGCGTCCACTTCGGGCAAGGTGCTCAGGTAATCAACCACCGCAAGGAAATCCTCGGTGTTCAGGTCGGGCGATGCCATGCGCCGTGGGCGGAGAGCCTCCGAAGGCGAACTGCCGTCCGGGTCATAAAACGGACCGCTCTCGCCGGTAAAGGAAGGGTCAAAGGCGATTGTAAGAAAACCGAGTTCGGCAAGGTGCTGGGCATATAAGCCGCTCGTCTGCTCTTTCACGGCTCCGAAAGGACCGCTGATCGCGATAGCAGGCAGTGTGCTTTCGACTTTCGACTTTTGACTTTCGACTACTTTAGGCATGTACATATCTGCGGCAAGGATGATGCCGAAACGATTGTGGAACGTCACCTTGCGGTGATTCACCTTGTCGCTCTTGGGGAACTTCTTGTCCCACTCCTGTGTCAAAACGAGTTCTTGTTTCATTTCTTCTTTAGGTTCTTTTGTTTCGGTTGTTTTCGGTTGATTGCCGCAGGCGGTCATCACCACGAGGGCGCACACCATCGCGCCGAAGAAAAATATTGTCTTTCTCATTGTTCTGCATTTTCATTTTTTCTTGGGTTTCAGATGCAAAAGGGTGACTTCGCTGTCGGAGCCTATGCGGAGGGGCAGGCCGAAGGTGCCGCTTCCGCAGGAGACATACACAGCCATTCGGTCGCGATGGTAGAGGCCGCGGTTGTACTCGAACAGGCGGTCGTTGATGAGCGTCACAGGGAAGAACTGCCCGCCGTGGGTGTGTCCGGCCAAAAAGAGGTCGGCACCCGCCGCTTCAATGTACTTGGCACCAACGGGGCTGTGGTGCAGCACGACGGTGGGCAGCGTGCCGCTCACGCCCATCTTCGGCATCGTGCTCTGGATGGTGGCTTTGCTGAGGGCTGCGTGCATGTGGTCGCGGGCGTTTTCGTCCTCTACCATATAGTCGAGCCCCACAATCTGCAGGCCCGCACATTCCGCCGTCTCGTTTTCCAGCACACGCATCCCCGCCTTGCGGCACATCTCTTTAATCAAGTCGGAATCCACGTAGGTGTCGTGGTTGCCATCGACGAAATAGACGGGAGCCTTCAGCTGCCGCATCGGCGCAATGACGTCTTCCGAACAGTTGTACCAACTCTCTATGAAGTCGCCCGTGAAGAAGACAACCTCAGGGTTGGCGCTGTTTACCATGTCCACTAACTTTTGCAGATGCCGTTTGCCACGGAAATGCCCCAAATGGACGTCGGTGAGCTGCACGGCGGTCACCTCACGCTCCAGACGGGGAAGTTCGACGGTCACCTCCTTTATCTTGGGAGACGCCGCGTGGATGAACCCGTAGGCCGACACGCCGGAGGTAAGCAACAACACGCACGCCGCAAAGACACCCCTGCCGAAAGGCACGAAGAGTCGGACCATGTCCACCAGCAGCAGGGCAATCAGCAGAATGACCAGCACGGCGCAAAGATGGCAGAAGAACACCGTCAGCAGATGTGGCACAAGGCCGACGGTGTATTTGGCGGCATAGACACCCATTGCCGTCAGCGAGAGCACCACGGCCACGCCGTAGCCAACATACCACCACACGGCGCGTGTGCCGAAAACCCAGGCACTGCGCCGCGCCATATACCATACCGCCACTCCTATGACGGCGAAAAAAAACAACAGAAGCAAAGTAAAACCCATGTTTTTCATTCGAAAACGTTATATATTTGAGGCGGGTTCTATTTATTCCTTATTTCCACGTTCACCCGAAACAGAACCCTTAAATTTCGAGTGTCCGCGCAGTTATTTTGACTTCCCCAACATCCTCAAATCCTTCGATTCCATAATCCGCTTCTCATATCCCCGCTCCACGACATTGATGAATGCGCGGCCAATCTCCGATAGCGGATTAGCCATGTTCAGCAGGCGCAACAGCGGATAGAGGATCATGTAGATGCGGTCGAGCCGCTTCACGTGCAACTGCCCCTTCGAGGGCTTCATCACCGTGGGACGTAGGACATAAGCGGCCTTCAGCGGAAGAGCTAACAGGGCTTGCTCGGCCTGGGCCTTTACACGCGCCCACATCATCTTGCTGTCCAGACCAGCACCAGCTCCGCTAAGATAGACAAAGGTGGTCGCCTCCTTATCGGGAAGCACGCCAGCAAGGTGCAGAGGAATATCGTAGGTTACAGGCCGGTATTGTTCTTCAGTCAGCCCGTTGGCGCTGATGCCCGCGCAATAGAACACGGCATCGTAGCTCCCGAGTCGCTCGTCGCCCTCGGCGAGCGTTAGCAGGTCGTCCACCAGCAGTTCTTCCAGCTTCAGGTGTTTGTGTCCGCATGGTCGTCGGCTGATGCTCAGCACCCGCTCTACTCTTTCGTCTCTGAGGCATTCCATCAAGATTCCTTCGCCCACGAATCCTGTGGCTCCTGTCAAAATAATCTTCATATTACTTGATGATTTTTTTGCCGTTTTTAATCACAATGCCTTTGTAGCCTTTTGGTGCAATCTGGCCAGTAACAGTGTAAGTCGGGCCGTCATCGGTTTTCCTTTCTGGTGCTAACTCATTTATCCCCGTATAGACAGGCTGCAACGAGAGCGTAATGCTCACCTCTCCCTCGCCTGCTTTGACAAACTGGCGCACCTCTTCAGCTGAAAGGTTGTCAAGTTTTCCGATGCGAGTATAAGACCACGAGTTGCTGCCATAAAAGATACAGATGTTGTCGCCGTTGTATAAGACAAGGTCACCTGCAGAAGTAGCAATTTGGTGGTTGTCGGTTGGGAAGGACTGTCCGACATAGCCTACTTTCTCAAAGTTGCCGTAGTCATCGGCCGTATAGGTTATGTTGTCCGCTTGCAATGCAGCCATCAAGGCTCGCGTGCCAACATTGTCTTCCATTGTGATACAATGCGTCTCGTCCCCGATCGTGATATACATTTTCTCTTCCATTGTCTGTGCAAAAGACTCGCTGTTCTTCGAGCAACCCGTAATCAGTATTGCTGCCAATAACCAAAGCATCTTTTTCATTTAGGCATAATTCTAAATCCGCTGGCAAAAGTATGCAGGTTGTTTAATATAGGTATTACACAAATTGGCTGAATTAATACCAATTTCGCAGAAAATGTATAATATTTATGGAAAATAGCACCATTTTTACTTTGTTTTGCATATTCTTCCTACCTTTGCCCCACGATGAAGAAAATCTTGAAAATAGATAGCCCCAACGATTATGCCCGATTTGTGGATGCTCCTGAGCTGCATCCATTGGTCAGCATTATTCATTACGATGAACTTCCGCCTTTCCGTCATAGCCTGAACAACTACGGTGTCTATGGACTCTTTATCCAACGCCAATTTCCCAAAGATCTCTCGTATGGCATGAAAACCGTGCAAGCGAGCGATGCCTCGATAATTGCCGTGGAGCCTGGACAGATTGGCGGCTTGGAAGACAATGGGGAGCGCATCTCGCTGAGTGGATGGGTGCTTTTGTGGTCGCCCGAACTGCTGCATGGCTCTGAACTGGAACGCCAGATAGACCGCTATCAGTATTTCTCTTATTTCTTCGCTGGCTCGCTTCGGATGGAGCCTGACGAATGGGACTGCATCACACAGCTGCTCGCCCAGATGCGGCAAGAGTTGGTGACTCACGACGACACGCCATCGCTCAGAAGCATCCTGTTGGGCTATCTGCACCTGATACTGGAATACTGCAACCGAATCTATCAGTTGCAACTCTCCGATGAAGACAAGGGCGGCAGCGACCTCTTGAAACG
>JAFWQT010000053.1 GCA_017508965.1 Prevotella sp.
AATAAAAAAGAATAAAGTAATGGCAAAGTTACATATTAAGAAAAACGATACAGTGATTGTCCTGGCCGGCGAGGATAAGGGCAAGACTGGCAAGGTGCTCCAGGTTCTCAGAGAGAAGGAGCGTGCCATCGTTGAGGGTGTGAACATGGTCAGCAAGAGCCAGAAGCCTTCTGCCAAGAACCCTCAGGGCGGCATCGTCAAGCAGGAAGCACCCATTCATATCTCGAATTTAAGTCTGATCGACCCGAAGAGTGGCAAGGCTACTCGTGTCAGCATCAAGCATGAGGGCAAGAACGTGGTTCGTATCGCTAAAAAGTCAGGGGAGGAGATTAAATAATGAATACAGCACAGTTAAAGAAGGAGTACAAGGAGCAGATCGCTCCTGCTCTCCAGAAGCAGTTCAACTATTCTTCAGCTATGCAGATTCCTGTCCTGAAGAAGATTGTGGTGAACATGGGTCTCGGCGACGCCACTCAGGATAAGAAGATTATCGACGTGGCTGTGAACGAGGTTTCCACCATCACCGGCCAGAAGGCCGTGGCAACCTATTCTAAGAAGGATATCGCCAACTTCAAGCTCCGTAAGAAGATGCCTATCGGCGTGATGGTCACACTGCGCCGCGAGCGCATGTACGAGTTCCTCGAGAAGCTCGTGCGCGTGGCTCTTCCCCGTATCCGCGACTTCAAGGGTATCGAGAGCAAGCTTGACGGACGCGGCAACTACACACTCGGTGTGCAGGAGCAGATTATCTTCCCTGAGATCAACATCGACCAGATCGACCGCATCCAGGGTATGAACATCACTTTCGTTACCTCCGCCAAGACCGACGAGGAGGGCTACGCTCTGCTCAAGGCATTTGGACTTCCTTTCAAGAACGCTAAAAAAGATTAAAGAGATATGGCAAAAGAATCAATGAAGGCCCGCGAGGTGAAGCGCGCTAAGCTCGTTGCCCGCTATGCAGAAAAGCGTGCAGCTCTGAAGAAGGTTATCGCCACCACGGATGATCCGGCAGAAGCCTACGAGGCAGCCCGCAAGCTGCAGGCTATCCCCAGGAATGCCAACCCCATCCGTCTTCACAACCGCTGCAAGATCACCGGTCGTCCAAAGGGTTACATCCGCCAGTTCGGTCTCTCGCGTATTCAGTTCCGCGAGATGGCAAGTGCAGGTCTGATTCCCGGTGTGAAGAAGGCTAGCTGGTAAAGATATCCGGCTACCCGGCTATCCGGTTAAAGAAGTTTCTATTTAATATTGTCGGGGGAGTCCCGATTAATTAAAACATTTTATACAATGACAGATCCAATAGCAGATTATCTGACGAGGTTGAGAAACGCAATCATGGCTAATCACCGTGTTGTGGAAGTACCGGCTTCAAACATGAAGAAGGAAATCACCAAGATCCTCTTCGAAAAGGGTTACATCCTGAACTACAAGTTCATCGATGACGGACCTCAGGGAACTATCAAGGTTGCCCTGAAGTATGATCCCGCAACTAAGGAGAACGCCATCAGAGTTCTCAAGAGAGTGTCTACACCAGGTCTCCGTAAGTACACTGGTTACAAAGACATGCCGAGAGTTATTAACGGACTGGGTATCGCTATCCTTTCCACGTCCAAGGGTGTTATGACTAACAAGGAGGCTGCCGAGCTGAAGATCGGTGGCGAGGTCCTTTGCTACGTTTATTAATTTAGGAGGAGATAGACTATGTCAAGAATAGGTAAATTGCCAATCGCTATCCCTGCTGGCGTAACAATCGATATCAAGGACAACGTTGTAAGCGTAAAAGGTCCCAAGGGAGAAATGTCTCAGAAGGTGGATTCCTCTATCGTCATCAAGAACGAGGACGGCCATCTCACTTTCGAGATTGACGAAAAGAGCCCCGTGAACGTGAAGCAGAAGCAGGCCTTCCACGGTCTGTATCGTGCACTCGTCAACAACATGGTTGTAGGCGTGAGCGAGGGTTATAAGAAAGAAATGGAACTCGTAGGTGTCGGTTACCGTGTGAGCAACCAGGGCAACCTGATTGAGTTCTCTCTCGGTTACACTCACCCCATCTTCATCCAGCTTCCGAAGGAAGTGAAGGTGGAGACCAAGTCAGAGAGAAACCAGAATCCTGTTATTACGTTAGAGTCTTGCGACAAGCAACTGCTTGGTATGATCTGCGCTAAGATTCGCTCGTTCCGTATGCCGGAGCCTTACAAGGGCAAGGGTATCCTGTTCAAGGGCGAGGTTATCCGCAGAAAGTCTGGTAAGTCGGCTGCTGCTAAATAATTTTAATTGATTTTACGATTATGACAACAAAGAAAGTAGAAAGACGAATCAAGATAAAGTACAGAATTCGCAAGAACGTTAACGGTACTGCTGAGCGCCCTCGTCTGAGCGTCTTCCGCAGCAACAAGCAGATTTATGCTCAGGTTATTAATGATTTGACAGGTAAGACACTTGCATCTGCATCATCACTCGGCATGGAGACCATGCCCAAGAAGGAGCAGGCTGCCAAGGTTGGTGAGCTTCTTGCTGAGAAGGCACAGGCTGCAGGCATCTCTCAGGTGGTGTTCGACCGCAACGGCTATCTCTATCACGGCCGTGTGAAGGAACTTGCCGATGGCGCACGTAAAGGTGGACTTAAATTCTAAAAGATTATGGCAATGAACAAAGTAAAGATAAACAGTGACGTTGAGTTGAAAGACCGTCTGGTTGCCATCAACCGTGTTACCAAGGTGACAAAGGGTGGTCGCACCTTTACATTTGCAGCTATCGTGGTTGTCGGCGACGGCAACGGCGTGATTGGCTGGGGCCTGGGCAAGGCCGGTGAGGTTACCGCAGCTATCCAGAAGGGTACTGAGGCTGCCAAGAAGAATCTCGTGAAGGTTCCCGTGCTGAAAGGTACTGTTCCCCACGAGCAGGAAGCTCGCTTCGGCGGTGCTCAGGTGTTCCTCAAGCCTGCCGCAGCAGGTACTGGTCTGGTGGCCGGTGGTGCTATGCGTGCCGTGCTCGAGAGCGCCGGTGTGAAGGACGTGCTCGCCAAGAGTAAGGGTTCTTCTAACCCTCACAACCTCGTGAAGGCTACTATTCTGGCTCTCAGCCAGATGCGCGATGCCTATCAGGTGGCTGGTACCCGCGGTATCGGTATGGACAAAGTGTTTAACGGATAAATATAGAGGAGATTCATACAATGGCAACAATTAAGATCAAGCAGATTAAGAGCAAGATTGGTTACCCTGTAGACCAGAAGCGCACACTCCAGTCGCTGGGCCTGCGCAGGATCTCTCAGGTTGTTGAAGTGGAGGATACTCCCAGCATCCGTGGCATGATCCGCAAGGTTCATCATCTGGTAACCGTAGTTGAATAAACAATCGTCAAACGTAAAAACAGATTCTAATTATGAAATTACATGAATTAAAACCAGCTGCCGGCTCAACCCACTCTGAGCGTCGTATCGGTCGCGGCACAGGCTCTGGCCTGGGCGGTACTTCTACACGCGGTCACAAGGGTGCCAAGGCTCGTTCTGGTTATAAGAGAAAGATTGGTTTCGAAGGTGGTCAGATGCCTCTGCAGCGCCGTGTTCCTAAGTTCGGCTTCAAGAACATCAACCACAAAGAGTATTTCGCTGTGAACCTGTCGACCCTGCAGAAACTTGCCGAGAGAAAGAACCTCACCAAGATCGGTATCGCCGAGCTGAAGGAGGCTGGTCTGACCAATGGCAAGGAACTGGTCAAGATTCTTGGCAACGGTGAGTTGAAGGCTAAGATTGATGTTGAAGCAAATGCTTTCTCAAAGACAGCTGAAGAGGCTATCAAGGCTGTCGGTGGTAGTGCAACAATCATTTAATTGAAGAAATGAAAAAGTTAATTGAGTACCTGAAGAACTGTTGGAAGATTGAGGACCTGCGCCAGCGCATCCTTATCACCATCCTGTTTGTAGCCATCTATCGTTTCGGATCATTCGTAGTGCTGCCGGGCATCAACCCTGCACTGCTCGAGAAACTTCAGTCGCAGACAGCCGGTGGCTTGATGTCGCTTCTTGACATGTTCTCAGGTGGAGCATTTTCTCATGCGTCTATCTTCGCACTGGGAATTATGCCTTACATCTCAGCCTCTATCGTCATGCAGCTTCTGGCAGTGGCAGTGCCTTACTTCCAGAAGATGCAGCGCGAGGGAGAGAGTGGCCGTAAGAAGATAATGTGGTACACGCGTGTGCTCACCGTTGCCATCCTCCTGTTCCAGGCTCCTTCTTATCTGCTCAACCTCAAGATGCAGGCTCAGGGTGCTCTCGCATCCGGCATCACTTGGGGTTCGTTCATGATCACTGGCACCATCATCCTCGCTGCCGGTTCTATGTTCATCCTCTGGCTGGGTGAGCGTATCACCGATAAGGGTATTGGAAATGGTATCTCGATGATCATTATGATCGGTATCATCGCCCGTCTTCCGCAGGCCTTCTTCCAGGAGGTCTCCAGCCGTTTCACGGCTATCTCTGGTGGCGGTCTGGTGATGTTTATCGTTGAGCTTATCATTCTCTATGTGGTAGTATGTCTGGCTATTCTCCTTGTGCAGGGTGTTCGTAAGGTTCCCGTGCAATATGCCAAGCGTCTTGTGGGCAACAAGCAGTACGGAGGTGCCCGTCAGTATATTCCCCTGAAGCTGTTTGCAGCCAATGTGATGCCTATCATCTTCGCTCAGGCCCTGATGTTCATTCCGCTGGCTGTCGTTCAGTATTCATCCGACCAGACTGGCTGGGTAGTCCGCAACTTGCTCGACCACCGTTCGCTGCTGTATAATATCGTATTCGCTATCCTGATCATTGCGTTTACCTATTTCTATACAGCTATCACGCTGAACCCGACGCAGATGGCAGAAGACATGAAGCGCAACAACGGTTTCATTCCAGGCGTGAAGCCCGGTAAGGATACCGCAGAGTATATCGACACTGTGATGAGCCGCATCACTCTGCCCGGTTCTCTCTTCATTGCCTTCATCGCCGTGATGCCTTCGTTCGCCAGCCTGCTCAACGTGCAGGAAGGTTTTGCACAGTTCTTCGGAGGAACGTCTCTTCTGATTCTCGTCGGTGTTGTTATCGACACCCTCACTCAGATTGAGAGCCATCTGATGATGCGCCACTATGACGGTCTGCTCAACTCGGGCCGTATCCGTTCTACTCGTCAGGGTGGCATCCAGGCCTATTAATCGGTGCTGATGAAGATCTTCCTGAAGACAGAAGATGAAATTGAGCTGATGCGCCGAGCAAACCGACTTGTCGGTAAGACGCTCGGCGAATTGGCAAAGCATATCAAACCAGGAGTAACGACCCTTCAGCTGGATGCTATTGCGGAGGAGTTCATTCGCGACCATGGAGCTGTTCCTACGTTCAAGAACTTCCCCAATCCATACGGAGGGCCGTTCCCCGCAAGCATCTGCACGTCGGTCAACGATGCCGTGGTTCACGGAATCCCCGACAATACAGAGCTTCGCGACGGCGATATAGTCTCTATCGACTGTGGCACGCTCCTTGACGGATTCAATGGCGACTCTGCCTATACTTTCTGTGTGGGAGAGGTCAGCGAGGAAGTCAGGAAACTGCTGAAGACCACCAAAGAGAGTCTTTATCTCGGTATAGAGGCCGCCGTTGCTGGAAATCATCTGGGTGATATCGGCAGTGCTGTCCAGAACCATTGCGAAGCCGAAGGTTATGGAATCGTGCGTGAACTGACTGGTCATGGCATCGGCCGTGAGATGCACGAAGATCCGCAGGTTCCTAATTACGGACGGCGCGGTAACGGCAGCATGCTGAAGGCTTCCATGTGTATCGCCATCGAACCGATGGTGACTATGGGCGACCGCAACATCTGGCTGATGCCCGACCGCTGGACTGTCAAGACCCGCGACGGCAAGCCTGCTGCTCATTTCGAGCATACAATAGTGGTGCGCCGTGGCAAGTCGGAAATTTTATCTTCGTTTGAAGAAGCTGAAAGCGTCGAACAGGCAAGAACACTATAAGTTCAGTGAGATGCTATGGCAGGAGATCAATCATTAGAAGGCAAACAATAAAAAAGATTATGGCAAAACAAGGTGCTATTGAACAAGACGGAACTATCATCGAGGCGCTCTCGAATGCTATGTTCCGTGTGGAACTGGAGAACGGTGTGCCCATCATCGCGCACATCTCGGGAAAGATGAGAATGCACTATATCAAAATATTGCCTGGCGACAAGGTCAAGGTAGAGATGAGTCCTTACGACCTTACCAAGGGCAGAATCGTGTTCAGATATAAATAAACAATAGAGATATGAAGACAAGAGCATCATTAAAAAAGCGCACACCCGACTGTAAGATTGTACGTCGTAAGGGTCGTCTGTACGTGATTAACAAGAAGAACCCTAAGTACAAGACTCGTCAGGGCTAAGAAAAAGATTTGGTTAAAAAAGCATAAAAGGGTAAGAAATACAATTATTTTTCTTACCTTTGCATGCTTTTTCGGCAAAATTTCGAAATTTATTATTTTTTTATTTATTAGTTTAACAAATGGCAATAAGAATTGTTGGAGTAGATTTGCCCCAGAACAAGCGTGGCGAAATCGCATTGACCTATATCTATGGTATCGGTCGAAGTAGTTCAGCAAAGATATTGGACAAGGCTGGCGTTAGCCGCGACCTGAAGGTCAACGAGTGGAGTGACGACCAGGCAGCCAAAATCCGTGAAATTATCGGCGCTGAATTCAAAGTTGAGGGTGATCTCCGTAGCGAGATCCAGATGAATATCAAGCGACTGATGGATATTGGTTGCTATCGTGGAGTCCGTCATCGTAATGGTCTTCCTGTACGTGGTCAGAGCACAAAGAATAACGCCCGCACACGTAAAGGTAAGAAAAAGACTGTTGCAAACAAGAAGAAGGCCACGAAGTAAGTTTAAGGTTTAGTGTTTAAAGTTTAAAGTTATAAGACAATGGCTAAGAAAACAGTCACCAAGAAAAGAAACGTGAAGGTTGACGCGATTGGTCAGCTGCACGTTCACAGTTCATTCAATAATATCATTGTGTCTTTGGCTAACAGCGACGGTCAGGTCATTTCCTGGTCTTCAGCTGGTAAGATGGGCTTCCGTGGTTCTAAGAAGAACACTCCTTATGCTGCTCAGATGGCTGCCGAGGACTGCGCTAAGGTTGCTTACGACCTTGGTCTGCGCAAAGTCAAGGCTTATGTCAAGGGTCCTGGTAACGGTCGTGAGAGCGCTATCCGTGCCTGTCATGGAGCTGGCATCGAGGTTATGGAGATTATCGACGTTACGCCGCTGCCACACAATGGCTGCCGTCCTCCAAAGCGTCGTCGTGTATAATTTAATGTGCTCGGCTAACCGGCTATCCGGCTATCCGGCTAAATAAGATTTTTTTCAAAATTATGGCAAAGTATATAGGTCCGAAATCTAAAATTGCGCGCCGCTTTGGAGAACCCATCTTCGGCGCCGACAAAGTTTTGTCCAAGAGAAACTTCCCTCCTGGACAGCATGGCAATAATCGTCGTCGCAAGATGTCAGAGTATGGTGTCATGTTGGCAGAGAAGCAAAAGGCTAAGTACACTTACGGCGTACTTGAGCGTCAGTTCCGTAATATGTTTGAGAAGGCTGCCAAGGCTGACGGTATCACCGGTGAGGTGCTGCTTCAGAACCTGGAGAGCCGTCTTGACAATGTTGTGTTCCGTATGGGTATTGCTCCCACACGTGCCGCAGCTCGCCAGCTGGTAGGCCACAAGCACATTGTTGTCGACGGCAAGGTGGTTAACATACCTTCTTATTCAGTAGCCCCCGGCCAGATTGTGGGTGTTCGCGAGAAGTCAAAGTCTCTCGAGGTTATCGAGGCAGCTCTCGCTGGCTTCAACCACAGCAAGTATCCCTGGATCGAGTGGGACGAGAACACCAAGAGCGGCAAGTTCCTGCACAAGCCCGAGCGTGCCGACATCCCTGAGAACATTAAGGAGCAGTTAATCGTTGAGTTGTACTCTAAATAATCATTAAATTAATGGCGATATTAGCATTTCAAAAACCTGATAAAGTAGTGATGCTGGAGGCCAACGACAAGTTCGGCAAGTTCGAATTTCGTCCGCTTGAGTCTGGCTTCGGTGTGACCATTGGTAACGCCCTGCGCCGCATCCTCCTTTCATCGCTTGAGGGCTATGCCATCAACACTATCAAGATTGCTGGTGTTGAGCATGAGTTTTCCTCAGTGCCCGGTGTGAAGGAAGATGTTACCAACATCATCTTGAACCTGAAGAAAGTTAGGTTCAAGCAAGTAGTAGAAGAATTCGAGAACGAGAAAGTGAGTATCACTGTCGAGAATTCCACTGAGTTCAAAGCTGGAGATATCAGCAAGTATCTGACTGGATTTGAAGTGTTAAATCCTGATTTGGTGATTTGTCATTTAGACGCAAAAGCTTCGATGCAACTTGATCTTACCATCAACAAGGGACGCGGATATGTTCCTTCTGATGAGAACCGCGAGTTCTGCACCGATGTCAACGTAATCCCCATCGATTCTATTTACACACCAATCCGCAACGTCAAGTACACCGTTGAGCCGTATCGTGTCGAGCAGAAGACCGACTACGACAAACTCGTGCTTGAGGTAACTACGGATGGTTCCATCCACCCGAAGGATGCACTGAAAGAGGCAGCCAAAATCCTCATCTATCACTTCATGCTCTTCTCTGACGAGAAAATCACGCTCGAGAATACCGACGTGGAGGGCAACCAGGAGTTCGACGAGGAAGTACTCCACATGCGCCAGCTGCTCAAGACCAAGCTCATCGACATGAACCTCAGTGTCCGTGCCCTCAACTGCCTCAAGGCAGCTGATGTTGAGACCTTGGGCGACCTGGTACAGTACAACAAGACTGACCTTTTGAAGTTCCGCAACTTTGGTAAGAAATCGCTTTCTGAGCTTGATGATTTGCTCGAGAGTCTGAATCTGTCGTTTGGAACCGATATTTCAAAGTACAAACTGGACAAGGAGTAAGCTGCTAAGGTTTATCGATTAAAGTTTACAGGTTATTGACTTGCCCAATAAAAAAGAACATTAAAAATGAGACATAACAAAAAATTCAACCATCTCAGCCGTACTGCATCGCATCGCAGTGCCATGCTTGCCAACATGGCTATCTCGCTGATCGAGCACAAAAGAATCACTACGACTGTAGCCAAGGCAAAGGCTCTCAAGAAGTATGTAGAGCCACTCATCACGAAGGCTAAGGACGACAGCACCAACTCACGCCGCGTCGTATTCAGCTACCTCCAGAACAAGGAGGCCATCAAGGAACTTTTCGGCGAAGTGGCCCAGAAGGTGGGCGACCGTCCCGGTGGTTACACCCGCATCATTAAGCTCGGTCATCGTCAGGGCGATGCAGCCGACATTTGCTTCATCGAGCTCGTCGACTTCGATGAGAACATGGCAAAGGCTCCCAAGGCTGCCAAGCGCACCCGTCGTGGTGGTGGCAAGAAGGCTGCTGCCGAGGCTCCCAAGGCTGAGGAGACAGCTGCTGAGGCACCTGCTGCTGAGGAAGCAAAGGCCGAATAATCCGCAAGGAACATTCATAATCTCTATAATTAAAAATTCCCATTCACCGAGAGTGGGAATTTTTTTTGTATTTTTTTTGCACTGTTGTTTTTTTTGCTTATCTTTGCAACCTAAGTATCACTCATTGATTTATTATTGACAAAGATGAAAAAATTAGGTTCATACGTTCTTTTGTTATTGTTTCTTTTGGCGATGTATCCTGCCGACATGCAGGCAAAAAAGAAAAAGAAGCCAGCCTTGTCATTATTGGCCCGTGATTCTGTCGGGGCAGACTTGTCGAAGATTAAGAAAGATGCAACCGTCAAAAAAGGTCTTTTCACTGTTTATTTCAATGAGAAGACCGGTAAGCTGCATTTCTCGGTACCCAAGAAAGCTATGGAGCAGTATTTCATGCTCTCCAGCCGTATATCTTCTACCAGCGACGGCGACGACTATGTAGCAGGACAGATGAATGTGAGTCCCATACTCATCCGTTTTTCCACCGACAACCGGAATGTGTATATCCATCAGGTGCAGAAACTTAACGCCCTTACCGGTAACGACCCGATGGCACCAGCCTTTTCGCGCAGCAATCTTGATCCTGTCATGAAAGGATTCAAGATAGCAGCACGCGATGGCGATAACCTGGTAATCGACGTGACCAATTTCTTCTCTACCAACGAGAAATGGATTAGTCCGCTGAAGGAAAGCAGTCCTGTCGGCAAACTGTTGGGCAGTGACAGCAAATTGAAAGGTACTTTCCAGGCCGATGCTTCCGGTATTAGGGAGGTGGGTTCTTTCGAGCAGAACATTGAGATTACCTCACTGCTGTCGTACATCACGACAGGTGCCGTTTCTAAGCCTTATTCAGTTATTGTTCACCGTTCTTTGTGTGCTTTGCCTGAAGATCCTATGCCGATGCGTCTTCAAGACAACCGTGTAGGCTATTTCATTCTCGACAAGAATGTATATTCTACCGATGAAGACCGCATTCGCCCCCGCACGTATATTAACCGCTGGCGCATCGAGCCCAAGCCTGAAGACCGTGAGCGTTATTTCAAGGGTGAACTCGTGGAACCAGCCAAGCAGATAGTCTTTTATGTGGACAGCGCTTTCCCCGAGAAGTGGCGCGGCACCATCAAGGAGGGTATTGAGGTGTGGAACAAAGCCTTCGAAAAGGCTGGCTTCAAGAATGTGCTGAAAGCCGTTGACTATCCGAAGAACGATTCGCTCTTCAATCCCGACGACATGCGCTACAACTGCTTCCGCTATGTAGCCACTTCTACGGCCAACGCCATGGGTCCCAGTTATATCGACCCCCGTACTGGTGAAATCCTTTCGGCCGATGTCATCTGGTATCACAATATCGTTTCTCTGCTCCACAACTGGCGCTTCGTTCAGACAGGAGCCGTAGACAAACGCGCACGGGCCCTTAAGTTCGACGACGACATCATGTGCGAAGCCATCAAGTATGCCGCTTCTCACGAGGTGGGTCATACCTTGGGACTGATGCACAACATGGGGGCCAGCTATTCGTATCCGGTTGAGAAGCTGCGCGATCCTGCCTTCACCCAGAAGTATGGAACCACGCCCAGCATCATGGACTATGCCCGTAACAACTATGTGGCACAGCCAGGCGACTTGGAGCGTGGCGTGAAACTGACGCCTCCCGAGATTGGTATTTACGATATCTATGCCATCAACTGGGGCTATCGGCTTATTCCCGGTGCCAATACTCCCGACGATGAGAAGGCTACGCTCGACAAGTGGATTGCCGAGAAGGCTGCTGATCCGATGTATGAGTTTGGTGCCCAGCAGTTATTTGCTACCATCGATCCCACCGACCAGACCGAAGACCTTGGTAACGACCACATCAAGGCCAGCAACTATGGCATCAGCAACCTGAAGCTTATTGTGGCAAACTTCGACAAGTGGCTGCTTGACAAGGGGGAACGCTACGATGAGATTGACAATGTCTATCGTGAAATCACCAAGCAGTACAACCGCTACGTGAAGCATGTGGTTCCCTATATTGGTGGTATCCGTTATGAGGAAATCCGTCAGGGTGACAATCGTCCTACCGGAAAACATCATATCAATAAGGTGGAAACGCGGCGTGCCGTCGACTGGTTGCTGGGACAGGCCCGCACCTGCGACGACTGGCTACTGCCCCGCGGTCTGATGGGTAAGATAGAGATTGACCTCGATGCTAATCAGAAGCTCCGTTCCCAGATTGTTTCGTCTATGCTTAACTCGGCTGCACTCTACCGCATCGAAGAGGGTGGGGTGGTCGATTCCAAGGCTAACTACCAATTGGACGACTATCTTGAATATGTCACACAGGCATTGTTCAAGTCTCCCCAGGCTGGCAGGCTCAGCCGTGCAGAGGAACAACTGCAGAGTGCTGCCGTGGCCTTTATGATGAAGAATTCCGGTCTGGCCCAGGGTGCTGCATCCAAGACATCATCGTTTGCCGATGATCGCGACGAGAGTTTCTGCAGCTGGCAGCACGACTTCGCCCGAATCAATTTTGGCGTGTCGTCTCTGCCCAAGGAGCGTATGGGTGCCCTGATGATGGGTCGGCTGAACAAGGTGCTGGCCAAATACAAGCAGTTCCGCACATTGGCCAAGGGTAGTACACGTGATTATTATGACTATCAGATATTACAGATAGAACGTTTGTTGTCGAATAAATAAGAATGGCAAAAATGAAGAAAGCAACAAATCCGAAATACCTTCTTCTGCTTCTTGCGCTGTTCCTGTCGGTCCAGATGGGTTTTGCTCAGGAAGGCCTGCTCAAGGGAAAGGTGACCGATGCTGGCGGAGAAAGCCTTATCGGTGCACAAGTTAAGTGGAAGGATGCTAAGACAGGCACTATAACTGATGTTGACGGTAACTATTCTATAGTACGCTCGAAGACCAGCAATGTCCTGGTGGTGTCGTATGTCGGATATAAGTCAAAGGAAGTGGAAGTGGCTGCCGGTCAGGCAACTGTCGATGTGACGATGAGCGACGATGCCCAGCATCTCGACGAACTTATTGTCGTGGGTTATGGCATCCAGAAGAAATCGTCGATAACCGGTTCTGTGGAAACTGTGAAGGCCGAGGACCTGCTGATGATGCCTACCACGAATATCGATCAGGCCCTTACCGGACAGGTTGCCGGATTGCAGGTGATGCAGTCAACGGGCGACCCCAGTTCTGCCCGTGAGGCTGACCTGCATATTCGAGGCATCAATTCTTCACCGCTTTTGGTTATCGACGGTGTCCCCCGTTTCGGAACAAATACTACCGATGGCGAGATGCGTCTCTCCGACCTGAATCCCGACGATATCGAGAGCGTCACGGTCCTGAAAGATGCCGCCGCCGCAGCTGTCTACGGTGCACGTGCCGCCAACGGTGTCATTCTCGTACAGACCAAGCGTTCGCAGGGTGAACAGAAGGTAAAGGTTAACTATCGCGGACAGTTCAATCTACAGGAAGCTACTCATCTGCCCGAATTCCTTAACGCCTACGATTTCGCCGTGTTGCGCAACAAGGCCATCGAGAACAGTGCTTCCACGGTAACTCCATACACCGACGAGCAGTTGGAGCAGATACGCACCCATAGCAATCCCAATGTCTATGGTGACGAGAATCTGCTCGACCACCTCGACAAGACCGGCTGGTCTACCACGCATAGTCTCTCGGCCAATGGTGGTAACAATTTCGTGAAGTATTACCTTTCGTTCGGTTATGCCGATACAAAGGGACTCTATAGCGGTGTCGGCCGTCGCCGTCTGAACTACATGGCTAAGCTGGATGCCACGCTGGCCAAGGGACTGGTGCTTTCGGTGGATATCAACGGTTCGCAGACGCGAGCCAAGAACAGCAGCTATTCCACGGTTGATGCAGCCTACAGCTATTCGCCGGTTCAGGTGCTTCGTTTTTCCAATGGCATGCTGGCCAGTGCCGACGGAGGCAACCCCCTTATCAATGTAGAGGGGCTGGGCGGTTATCGTCAGGATCATTATAAGATGTCGGCCATCACGGCAAATCTTCGTTGGGAGATTCCCTGGGTGAAGGGCTTGTGTGCTTATCTGCGCGGAACATTCGACGATAACAGTCAGATTCGTAAGACCTACAGTTCTCCGGTGACGCTCTATACCTATGATGCCGCTACAGGTGCATATACTCCCGACCCCAATACCGTCTATCCTACGGCAAAGGTATCGCTCACGCAATACGACCAGAGTTTCGACAGCCAGCTCTACGAGGCCGGACTGAACTATAACCGCACTTTTGCCGAGAAGCATGATGTGGGAGGAACACTGGTGGCCAACTATCAGCGCACACATACCAACTACATGCAGGGAGCCAATCTGGACAAGGGCATTTTCCCGGAGACCATGGGAACCGCTCTTTCCGACATGTCGCTCAACGGTAATGAAAGCAAGAACCAGCGAGCCTCTATGATTGGCCGTCTGAACTATGGCTATGGCAACAAGTATTTCTTCGAGTTCAGTTTCCGTGTCGATGGTTCCAATAATTTCTCGCCCGACAACCGCTGGGGATTCTTCCCCTCGTTCTCGGCAGCCTGGGCTTTGTCAAACGAATCGTTCTTCCAGAACTGGAAGCAGAAGGTGCTTTCCAACGTGAAGTTCCGTCTTTCTACGGGTTGGCTTGGCAACGACGGTGTGGCCGGTGCCTATTCTTATCTGAAGACTTATCTTGAGGCACCGGGTTCAGGCTACCAGATTGGAGGTTCCTATCGTCCGGGTCTGATAATGAACGGCAATCCTAACCCCGACCTTACATGGGGCAAGACGCACGACTACAATGCCGGCATCGACCTCGGTTTCTGGGGCGGACGTATCGGTATCACCTTCGAGTATTTCCTGCGTTACGAGACCGATAAGATTACCTCGGCGCCCGATTACCTTTATCCTTATTCTACGGGTGTCAACGGAAACGTGCCCAGTCTGAACTTTGCCGAACTGAAGGCATGGGGATGGGATCTCTCCATCAACCATCTTAACACCATCGGAAAGTTCAAGTATAATGTCGGCCTTTCGCTTTCGAAGTCAGACGACAAGTATCTTGACTATGGCGATGAGTCGGCACAAAACGAGAACCTTCGTCGTGTTGGACTGAGCAGTCTGGTTTGGACTATGTACGAGTCATCAGGTCTTTTCCAGAGTCAGGAAGAAATTGACGGTTGGGCCGACCAGGACGGTCAGCGCAATGCCTCTTTGGCACCTGGCGATATCAAGTATGTCGACCAGAACGGCGACCGCAAGATTGATGTGAACGATATGGTATATGTGAAGAATTCTTCCTATCCCGACATGGACATTGCCTTCAAGTTGGGTGCTTCCTACAAGGGCTTCTTCATGAACGCCATGTTCCAGGGCGAGATTGGTTATAAGAAGAATATCACAGAGTATTATTCGCTCGACAACGGTACCTTGCAGCGTTTCCAGAAATATCATCTCACTGATACCTGGAGCGAGGAGAATCCCGATGCGCTTTATCCGCGAATCAAGTTTGTCACCAGCAGCGACAACAACCGCAGGACTTCCACTTTCTGGGTGCGCAACTGTAACTTCCTCCGTCTGAAGATGCTTAACTTCGGTTATCAGTTCCCCCAGAGTTTGCTGAAGAACACTTTCTTCTCTTCTGCCAGCATTGCCTTCCAGGCCAGCAACCTTTTCACTATCACCGACTTGGTGGATATGGACCCCGAGCAGACCAGCAGAGGCTATCCCATCCAGCGCAGCTATGGTGTCACGCTGAATCTCGGTTTCTAACTGTCAATCCTACAAAACAATGAAAATACGTAGCTATATAATAAAAGGTGTAACGGTGTTGTCGCTCATGGCAACCACCAGTTGCAACAATCTGTTCGATGATGCACCGATGAACCAGATTTCGGAAGAGACCACCTGGACCAACTCCATGTTGCTCGACGAATATGTGAACACCTGGTATCACAACATGAATAGCGGCTTCGACAATTATGTGTTCACCATGTCGGGCTTCGGTTCCATGTCGCGCTATTTCATGCCTTGGTTTGGCGACCAGATAACGGTGGGGCGCAGCGACTGGCTCAACAGTGGATATGGTGACATCCTGAAGGCCAACGAGACCACTATTACGGCCTGGGCGCAGAATTCGTGGAGCAATTACTATACGCAGATTCAGTATATCAATTCGTTCTTTGCCAACGAAGACAGGATATCCGACCAGAGTCAGAAAACTCGTATCGAAGGCGAAGCCCATTTCTTCCGGGCTTATTTCTACTACCTGCTTTTGCAGCGCTTTGGCGGTTCGCTCATCATCGACCATGTAATCGACCCGTTGGTGAATCCCGAGAAGACGCCGCGCGCTTCCTATCAGCAGATGGTAGACTTCATTGTCAAGGAGGCCGATGCTGCGGCTTCCATCCTTCCCGTTTCCCATGAGTCGGCCAATGTGGGACGTGTCACCAAGGGAACCGCTCTGATGCTGAAGGCCAAGACCTATTTCTGGGCCAGCAGCGAGATGTTCCAGCATAAGGACAAGGAGTATCTGGGCTTTACCGGCGACCAGTCGCAGACCATGCTCCAGAAAGCCCGCGCTGCCTACGAGGAGCTCTTTGCTCTGGGTGCCTATTCGCTTGTCCCCATTGCTGCCACCACGCAGGATGGCATCCGCGACGAATACCGTAAGATATTCCTGACCAAGAACAGTCAGGAGTCGATTCTTGAAGTGCAGCATTCCGACGATGGCGACTATTCTAACAAGTTCGGTCATCGTCTCGACCGTTTTGCTGCGGCACCTTCGTTTACCGGCACCTATTGCGCCTATACGCCCACCCAGAACCATGTTGATGAATATGGTATGCGTGGCGGGGCTGTCTATGATGCTACGAATCCATACGAGAATCGCGACTACCGTTTCTATGCTAATATCCTCTACGACGGCAGCACTTTCCGCGGTCATGTGATGGATATCCGTACTACAGATGGTGTGAAGGGTGCCGACCTCACACCTTATGGCACTTCCACCACGGCAGGATACACTCTGACGGGCTACTACATGGCAAAGTTCCTTGATGAGACACAGACCATCGACAACAACGAAACCTATGCCAGCAAGCAGAACTACATTATCTGGCGTCTGGCCGAGGCGATGCTCGATTATGCTGAAGTATGCTTCCGTTTGGGCGATGCCGGTAAGGCGCTTGAGCAGGTGAATCTTATCCGCGGTCGTGTCCACATGGATCCTCTTGGAAGCATCACTATGGAGCAGATTCTCAACGAGCGTCGTGTGGAGATGGCTTTCGAGGAAACCACTTATTGGGATCTCTTCCGTTTGGGAACAGCCATGCAGAAATGCAATGGCGGCACCAATCCGCTGACGAAGATGGAGGTCACCGAAAAGAATGGTAATGTCACTTACAAAGTGAGCAATCTCGACCGCCGTGCCAAAAACAATTGGATATTCCTTGAGAAAGAGTATTATTTCCCCATTCCTTGGAGTGAGGTGAAATATCAGGGCATTGAGCAGAATCCAGGCTGGAGCGAGGTGTAGTCATACCTCGTTTCAGCTTACATATATCAGAACAATTATTAATTTAAAAACAAATGTATATGAAGAAAATTTTTACGCTTTTTGCATTGGCCGTGCTGAGTACGGCAACAGTCAGTGCGCAGGAATACAACCTGTTTTCGGCAGAGGATGTTGATGCCGACGGCTGGTTGTGGCTTGACTCCGAGGCAAAGATTTCCAAGTATGTGGGAGTCTGCGATGAGGAAAACTACACGGTTAATCCCAACGGCAAGCCCATCCAGATGGCTTTTGCTAACATCACTCCCGACTATCCCGAAACCATTGCCGACCCCGAAGCATTCGGTACGGATACCGAGGGCTATCTCTTTGCCGATGCCGACGTCAATAAAGACGAACTCATCAAGGGTTCTATCATTTTGGCTCCCGCTTCTGCAGGTATGTCCATGAATGGAGGATGCCTCATCCTGAATCTCCCTTCATGTTCAACAATTAGCTTGATGTTAAGTTCGGAAGCACGTATGCTTGGCCGTACGTTGATGGTAACTCCCGGATACGATATGGGAACTGACGACAGCGAAGGTGAGAATCCTTGGACAGGTCATACTAAGTCCATTTATGCCAGAGC
>JAFWQT010000009.1 GCA_017508965.1 Prevotella sp.
GGCGTTGAGAAAGGCACTCCCGAATTCGATGAGGCCAAGAAGGCAATGAAGGTTTCGCAGAAGGAATTCGCCAAGAAGCTGGCTTCTTATGCCGACGCTTACGTGATGGATGCTTTCGGAACTGCTCACCGCAAGCACGCTTCTACTGCCGTTATCGATGAATTCTTCGACAAGGACAGCCGCATGCTGGGCTATCTGATGGAGAAGGAAGTGAAGGCTGTTGATGCCGTTCTCGGCAACATCAAGCGCCCCTTCGTTGCCATCATGGGTGGTTCGAAGGTTTCTACCAAGATCGGTATCATTGAGAATCTGCTCGGCAAGGTTGACAAGCTGATTCTCTGCGGCGGTATGACTTACACATTCGCCAAGGCTCACGACGGCAAGATCGGTAATTCTATCGTTGAGCTCGACAAGTTGGATGTAGCTCTCGGCGTTGAGGAACTGGCCAAGAAGAACGGTGTTGAACTGGTGCTCGGCAGCGACTGCACAGCTACCAACGGTCTCGACTTCGGTACGATGACCGTGAAGGAAGGTTCTGAGATCATCACTTGCCCCGCTATTGATGTTCCCGATGGATTCGAGGGTGTTGACGCTGGTCCTGAAAGTCAGAAGGCATTTGCCCAGGCTATCGAGGGTGCAAAGACCATTCTGTGGAACGGTCCTGCTGGCGTGTTCGAGTGCGACGAGTTCACTGCTGGTAGCCGTGCCATCGGCGAGGCTATTGCCAAGGCCACCAAGGAAGGTGCCTTCTCGCTCATCGGCGGTGGTGACTCCGTGGCTTGTGTGAATAAATTCGGTCTGGCCGATCAGGTTAGCTATATCTCTACCGGTGGTGGTGCTCTGCTCGAGGCCATCGAGGGCAAGGTGCTTCCTGGTGTGGCTGCCATCAACGAATAATACACTAACTTATTATTATCTATCATTTTCGGGAGCGGCTCGTATGAGTCGCTCCTTTTTATTGGACGGAAAGGATGTTTCCGCCCATCAGAAGCAACCTTTCCATTGATTGGAAGCAATCCTTCCGCCCATCAAATGAATTTCAACCAAGTATCCGCAGCAAACTGGTTGGTTACAAAACGCCATATTTCACGTCTTCAAATTAAAGACATAAAACAATTCAAAAAAGTATAATTACAAAAAGATGAAGACATTGAAGAAATACCATGGAGTGGTTGTGCCCATGGTGACACCTGTTAGTAAGGATGGCAGTATCGACACCGTTGCCGTAGAACGCATTGTTGACAATATGGCCCGCTTTGGCGTGGCTCCCCTGATTATGGGAACCACCGGCGAAGGAAATTCCGTGAGCACCGAGGGCGGTGTGCAGATGATTGCCGCAGCCAAGAAAGCCGCACAGGGACGCGTCACCATCTATACCGGACTAGCAGGCAACTGCATCAGCGAGCAACTGTCTGCTGCTGAGCGTTTCATCGAGACAGGAGCCGACGTGATTGCCGCTACTCTGCCCTCTTACTATGCGCTGACTCCCGCGCAGATGGAGAACTATTATCTGACGCTGGCCAATTCCATCAAGATGCCCCTGATGCTCTACAATATCACAATCACCACCCACATGAGCATTCCTCTCGACGTGATTGAGCGCCTGAGCCATCATCCAAATATCGTGGGACTGAAAGACTCTGAAAACAATGTGCCTCGCCTGGAAGAAGCCCTGAAACTCTTTGCCGACCGTGAAGATTTCGCCTACTTCTGCGGATGTGCTGCCAATTCGGCTGTTTCGTTAAAGAATGGTGCCGACGGCATTGTTCCAAGCGTTGGCAACTATCTGCCACAAATGTATCAGCAGCTCTACGAGGCTGGCATCAACGGCGACATGGCCGAATGCGAACGGTTGCAACAAGAGACCATTGAAATCGGTAAGATCAATACAGCAGGATTCACCTTGGGCGAGAGTCTGGCCGGACTGAAAGTCATCATGAAGATGTGCGGCCTTTGCGAGGAATACATGCTGCCACCGCTCACCGAGCTCAGTCCCGAGATTGCCGACCGCATTCGCAAAGAGGCTGCCCCTATCGTCAATAGTCTTTAACCCTAAGTCCCGTATATTGCTGTGCCATAGCAATTTGCCGAACAACTAAAACCCTAACCTGATAATGAAACTCCACTGGATTGATATGGTCATCGTCATTCTGTCGCTCATAGCGGCAGTTGGCGTTGGCGTATGGTTCTCGCGAAAGCAGAACTCCACCAAAGCCTACTTTGCTGCCAATGGCAGCGTGCCCGCCTGGGCCGTGGGCATGTCAATGTTTGCAACCATCATTTCGAGCGTCACCTTCCTTGCCTATCCGGGTGCTGCCTATGCCGGCAACTGGATTCTGTTGGTGCAAGGACTGATGGTTCCCATCGTTCTCGTCGGAATGATTTGGTTCATCGTGCCGTTGTTCCGACGCGTCATCAGGCTCTCCACCTACGAGTATTTCGAACGCCGTTTCGGAGCCCTGGCCCGCTACTACAGTTCGCTGGCCTTCGTCTTGGAGCACTTTGCCAAGATGGGAACCATTCTCTATCTGATGGGAATGGCCATGGCTACCTTCACAGGCGTTGACATTACCTATATCATCGTATTCATCGGCATCGTCATCATTCTGCTCACCTATCTCGGCGGAATGGAGGCCATTATCTGGATGGATGTGGTGCAGGGATTCCTGCTCATCCTTGGCGGTGTGCTCGCCGTGGGCATCCTGTTCTGGCTTACCGATGGCGGTGCGGCCACCATCTTCCAGGTGGCAGGCGAATACAATAAGATTGACTTCGGCCCCTACGACTGGGATTTCCATGAGCGCACGTTCATTGTGCTCGTGGTAAACGGTATCTTCTATGCCGTTCAGAAATACGGAACCGACCAGAGTATCGTTCAGCGCTACCTGGCTGCCAAGGATGAGAAAAGTGCCAAGAAGGCCAGCTATATGGGTGTGCTGATGAGCGTTCCGGCCTGGGCTTTGTTCATGTTTGTGGGTACTTGCCTGTTCGTGTATTATCACCTGAATCCTTCACCCGAAGTTGCAGCCCTGAAGAGCGACCAGGTGTTCCCCTACTTCATCGCCAACGAGCTTCCCGTGGGTATCTGCGGACTGATCATCGCAGCCCTTGTGGCTGGAGCCATCTCCAGTATCGACAGCGATGTAAACTGTATCTCGGCGGTCATCGTGGAAGACTACTATGGCCGACTGAAGAAGAATGCCACCGACAAACAGAAGCTGCTCGTTGGTCGTGCATCGGTACTTGTTATCGGTATTCTGAGTATTTTCATAGCGCTGCTCTACGTATCATGGGGAGGCGAAGGCGTGCTCGGAACGCTCTTCGGTCTATATGCCATTGTTTCAGCCGGTATCGTGGGAATCTTCCTGCTTGGACTATTCTCGCGCAGAGCCAACTGGCAGGGTGTCTACATCGGCATTGCCTGTGCCGTCCTCTTCACGGCTTATGCCATTCTTACCACAACTACCTTCGATGCGGCTGACGGAACCAAGAAACTGATGCTCGACCTCGGCGACTACAACTTCAGCCATCACACGCTGATGCTCGGTGTGTACAGCCATCTCATCGTGCTCATCGTGGGCTATCTGGCCAGCCTTTGCTTCAAGACTCCATTAGCCGACAAGGAACTTACTGTTTACGGCTATCTGGAAGAGCGCCGCATGCAAAAAGAACAGAAATAAAAACAGCATACAATGAAACCAATACTTGCCATTACTATGGGCGACCCCGCCGGCATCGGTCCCGAGATTATCCTCAAGTCGCTCCTTTTACCTGAAACGTATGAACAATGCCGTCCGTTGGTCACGGGCGA
>JAFWQT010000054.1 GCA_017508965.1 Prevotella sp.
CAGTGGTATAGTATTCTTCCAGAGGCTCACCTGTCGGATTCTTTACCTCCAGGAATTCGTCGCTGCAGGATGCCAGCATGAATACTGCTGCACAGAAACCTGCTATGATGATCATATGCTTTTTCATATTGAATATTCTTTTATATGTTAGAGTGAGATATTGAAACCAAGGGTGTAGGTACGTGCCTGCGGATAGACACCATAGTCGACACCGAGAGAGGTAGAACCGGAACCGATTTCGGGATCGAAGCCCCAGTACTTTGTCCATGTGAACAGGTTCTCAGCACGGGCGTAGATGCGCAGACGACTGATATTAATCTTGTTCGTGATGCTGCGAGGCAGGGTGTAGCCCAGCGTGATGTTCTTCAGGCGCAGGTAGCTGCCATCCTGAATGTACATGTCGCTGCATACCCAGTTTTCCGACTTGCCCAGTGTAGGCACGGTGTTCGAAGTGCCTTCACCTGTCCAGCGCTGGAGTACCCAGGTGGGATAGTTACCCGAGGCGATGTCCTGACGGTAGGTGGCATCGAACACGTCAGCACCGCTCACGCCCTGGAAGAAGACACTCAGATCGAAGCCCTTCCACTCGGCATCGAAATTCAGACCGAAGGTCCAGTCGGGCACACCGTTACCGATATTGGTACGGTCGTCGGAGTTGATCTTATTGTCTCCATTCATATCCACGAAACGGAAGTCACCTGGCTGTTTGCTGGTACCATATTTATTATTGTATTCTGCAGCCTCGGCAGCATTCTGGATGATGCCGGCTGTCTTATATCCATAGAAGAAGGGGAACGGCTGTCCGTTCTCGGCACGGGTACCGCCGTCGCTGAACTGCGAGATGCCGTAGTTCTGGAATCCGGTGTCATTACCCAGCTTCTTCAGCTCATTCTTCAGATAGGAGGCATTGCCCTTGATGGCGAAGTGAGCATCTGCGATGTTCCACTTGTAGCCGAGCTCAAACTCCCAACCGCTGTTCTCCATGTCACCCACGTTGGCTTGTGGACGAGCCTCACCTACGTATGAGGGAATAGGCATATCCTTCAGCATGCCGTTGGTCTTCTTGATATAGTAATCCACAGAGAAGGTCAGTTTGTTGTTCCAGAAGCCGAAATCGAGTCCGAGGTCTATCTGCTCACTCTCTTCCCACTTCAAGTCGTCATTGGACAGTGCATTGGCTTTTGAACCATAGACCATAGCTGCCGAACGACCGTAGTAGTAGTTACTGGAGCCACCCATTGCCGTCAGGGTCGTATAGGCGAAGTCGGGAAGTCGGTCGCTACCGTTCTTACCCCAGCTGGCGCGGAATTTCAGGTTGTTAAGCCAACTGCGGGTGCTCTCCATGAAGGCCTCGTTCATGATATTCCAACCCACAGATACTGAAGGGAAGGTACCATATTTGTTGTTGGCACCGAAACGACTAGAGCCGTCACGACGAACGGTGGCCTGAACCATGTATTTCTCATCGTAGTTGTAACTGAAACGTGCGAAGAGGGATGACAGACGATGCTCTGTGTAAGGACCGCCCCATACACCCACATGACTGGTAGCACCTGTCATCTTTCCGTCAGCATCCGTAGCAATCTCCAAGTCACCACCTGTGGTATAGTTGATAGAGGGCTTGTTGATATTCACCAGGTTCCAGTGAGAACCGCCCAGTTCATCACCCTTGAATTTCAGGGCACTCTGTCCTAGTACTACACCGATGGTGTGCTTGCCGAATATCTTGTCGTAAGTAAGCGTGTTTTCAATCTGCCAAGTGGTGTTGTTTCCTTTGTATGCCGTGGCAGAGGTGTGGTCGGCATTGTTGTTGCCCGATAGGTAGTACTTTTGCAGGGTGGCAGCATTATAGCCCCAGAAGGAGAGTTCGGCACTGTAGGTGAAGTGATATCTGAGTTCATCGAACAACTGCAGGTCGAGCGAGAACTTAGGCATGAACTTGTGGCTCCAGTTCCTGGAGGGGTTGCCCTGCATCATGGCGATGGGGTTGTTCTGCTCCTGATAGCTGCCCACATATCCGGGAATCGTATAAGGATTGCCGTTGGCATCGTAGTAGAGGTCGTAGGCACTGTAGCGGTCGATCATGGCCTGAGCATAACGGGCGGTGCCGTCGTCCTCGTAACCCAACTGTGTCAGCGTAACAGGCAGTGTAGGAGCCAGATAGAGCGCTGAGCCGAGGGGTGAGCCCCATGTGGAGTTGGCGTCGATACCTGTGTTATGCACGCGCATATATGAGAGGTTTGCACCCAAGTCGAGCTTATTCAGGAAATCACGCTCCTTGGAATCGTCGAAGAGATTGAACTGGTTGTTCGAACGCAGGGTCAGACGGTCGTAGTTCGACTGTCCATAGTTACCGCCCACGATACCTTCCTGTGTGAAGTAGCCCAGCGAGAGATAATAGTTAACTTTCTCTGAAGCACCGCTGATGGAGAGGTCGTGCTGCTGGATAGGTGCATTGTCGTTGAAGAGCAGATCCTGCCAATTGGTGCCAAAGCCCTTGATAGGGTCGCCATTGGCATCAACGAGATTGTAGGGATCGGCATAGAGAGGAGCCGAGCCGGTTTGCACAGCACGCTCGTTCTGCAGGATGGCGTAGTCGGTGGCTCCCGTCACATCGCGCTTCTTCCAAGCCGACTGCCAGCCATACGAGAAGTTGTAGTTGATGCTGGCCTTACCCTGCTTACCTTTCTTGGTGGTGACAAGAATCACACCATTGGCGGCACGGGCTCCGTAGATGGCACCTGATGCAGCGTCCTTCAGCACCTCGATCGACTCGATATCGTAAGGGTTGATCGACTCCATACCGTTCTGATCGGTAGGCATACCATCTATAATATAAAGAGGATCAGAGTCGTTGATGGTTCCTATACCACGGATACGGATCATCGACTTGGAACCTGGCTGACCAGAGGCTGAGGTGACGTTCACACCGGCGGCCATACCCTTCAGGGCATCTTCAGCGCGCAGACGCGTCTTACCTTCGAGGTCTTCTGAGCTGACTTTTGCGATAGAAGCCGTCACGACGCTCTTCTTCTGAACACCGTAACCGATTACCACCACGTCGTTCAGCATGGCTTCATCGTCTGCAAGGGTGATGCTCATGTTGGGAGCAGCCTTCACCTCAACAGTCTTGTAACCCACAAATGAAACGGTCAGTGTCTGACCCGGTTCCACATTAATAGAGAAATTACCATCCAAATCGGTAATTGCTCCGACGGATGTTCCCTTCAGAACAACACTGGCACCTATGACGGCATCACCATTGCTGTCCACCACAGTACCCGAGAAGGTTTGCTTCTGGGCAAAACTTGCTATCGACATCATCAATGTAAATAGCAAAATTACTAACCTGCTTTTTTTCATACTTTGGTTTTTAATTATTAGTATTATAAATCGTTTCCGTAATCGTTTACGTTTTTCTGGTGCAAAGATAATAGAAGGTTTGGCTCGTTGTACCTCAATATGACAAGAAAGTGGATTCAACAAAACACTAAAAACATCGTTCAGTGTTAGTTTTCAATAGGTTACAAAAAATCCACTTTCTTGCGAAAGTGGATTAAATATAGATGTGTAAAAGCTACAATTAACGCCTTTACAGCGACTTTTTCACTTATTTTTCGGTCTCAATAGCCTTCCAGATTCCGGCTGCGCATGCTCCACCAATCAGCGGACCAACGATGAATACCCAGAGGTCTGTCAAAGCCTGACCGCCTTCGAACAGAGCGGGACCGATTGAACGGGCGGGGTTAACAGAAGTACCAGTGTAGTGAATGCCTACCAAGTGGATAAGAATAAGGCTCAGACCGATGGCCAGTCCGGCAAAGTTATTGGTAGCGCCATTCGTCTTGGCGGTAGCACCCAGCACCACAAGCACGAAGATGCAGGTGAGCACAATCTCCACAATCAGACCGTTGGTCTGGCCGGCAGCACAGGCATTGGCACCGGTAGTGGTTCCTTCAGCAAGACCCGGAGAGGTTGAAACGATGAGAGCCAGCACGGCAGCAGCGATAATGGCACCGATAATCTGAGCGATGATGTAGCCGCAGGCATCTTTTCCGCTCATTCTTCCGCTCAGGAATACACCTGCCGTGATGGCGGGATTGATGTGGCAACCCGAAATACCGCCGATGGTATAAGCCATGGCAACCACAGCCAAACCGAAGGCAATGGCTGTTCCCACTACTGATGCGGCGTCAACGCCACAATTCAAACTGACGGCTGTTCCACAACCGAGCAGCGTAAGCACAAATGTGCCAATCATTTCTGCTAAATACTTTTTCATACGACTTTAGATTTAAAATGAATAAAAAACAATTAACTTTTGATTGCAAAATTAGTTAAAATATTTTATTCGTGCAAGCATTTGGACAAAAAAAATGGAGTACCGCCGTACTCCTACCTTGTTAACCTTAAATCTAATACTATGAAAAACACGGTGCAAAGGTAAGGCCTTTCCGTCTAACTTGCAAGTATTTAGCACATTAAATATTGAAATTATTGCAATTAATTGATTTAAATCAATCCCAGCCGCCCGATTCTGGCCGGGGGTGGGTCTCTATTATTCTCCTTCGGGAAGGCACAGGGCTCCCCTGCCCTCCTCAAAGGCAAATTCAAAGAAGCGGAAACTGCCTTCCTTGTTGAGCAGAAGCGGAGAACTGCCCGTCAGGTCAAAATAGGGATAATCGTCGGTAAGTCCCGTGCCAACTGCCTTAAACCAACTCTCTTTCAGCGACCAAAGGCGCAGGAAACCGACTGCACGGCCTGCCTCATCCTGCGCATCCAGCCACTCGATTTCTGCTTCCGAACAGACGCGTCTCACCACGCCTTCGTTCACCTTCACCTGGTGCTGGATGTCAACCCCCAGTTCTGACGAGCCTAAGGCACACGCCACATAATGACCGCTATGCGACAACGAGAAATGCAATTCAGGATGACTGGCCAGCGAGGGCTTGCCATGTTCACCTATTATATATTGCTGCTCAAGTTCCCGAAGTCCGTATGCCTGCAGCATCTC
>JAFWQT010000055.1 GCA_017508965.1 Prevotella sp.
GCACATGGCCCACACAGGAGAGCTGGACGTGGCCGGGATGGGAAGGCAAGCCCATCGAGGTGGAAGTGTACAGCCGCGAGCCGAAAGTCAGCCTCTACCTGAACAACCAGCTGGTGGCAGAACAGCCAACCGCCGAAATGAAGGCCACCTTTACCCTGCCCTACCAGCCCGGCACTTTGCGCGCCGTTGCCGGAACGGAGCAGAGCGAACTGCAGACGGCCGGAGCTCCTGCCCGTATCCGTCTTACTGCCGACCGCGAACGCTTGGCGACTGGCGGACTTGCTTTCGTCACTGTAGAGATTACGGATGCCCAGGGCCGCGTGGTGCCTACGGCCGACACCGAGATGACCTTCAGCGTAGCGGGCAATGCCTCGCTGCTCGCTGCCGGAAATGCCGACATCAAGGACGAGGACCCCTATTTCGACAACCGTCACCGGGCATGGCACGGACGTGCCCTTGCCGTGGTCCGCAACACGGGCAAACAGGGCAAGAGCACACTGACCGTCACAGCCAAAGGTCTGCCTACAGCCCATCTGGTGCTGAAATAAGGTACTACGGTTTAAGGGAATTTAACGGAAAATGGCGGGATATTCCCTAAAAACCGTCGTATAACAGGTATACGACCATAAAATGAAAATGAAGAAAATTATAGCAACTCTCCTGCTCGCCCTCGTCGCAACGACGGGCTGGGCGCAGAAAAAAGTATGGGACAACGTTGTGACGGGCCACGCCAACGTACCCTACTTTAAGGTAACAAAAGTAGCGATTTACGATGACCGCACGGAGGTGTTCCTGCGTCTTGAAGTGCCTCAGCAGACGACAGGCGAGTCCGTGCCCTTGGCCACCAAGCCTACGCTAACAGCTGACGGGAAGACATACGCCGTGAAAGGGGCCACTGTTATCTCGCTGACCGAGCCCTACACCATCCCGGCAGGCGGGAAGGTGGACTTCTCGCTCATCTTCGAACCCATCCCCGAGAATACATATCTGATAAGCGTGGCTGAGCCCAATGCGTGGAGCATTGCCAACGTTCACGATGCTGACAGCCAGCCCACGGGCATTGCCAATACCTACTGGCGCAATGAGGCAACGGGTGACTGGCTGATAGGATTCGCCAAACAGCATGTTATATATAATAATAAGGTGTATGACATCGTCAGCCAGACGGTGAAGAAAGATGCCTATACGCTGACGCTCTACGATGGTACGACTATCCGTGTCGGTAAGATGAAGAATGGTCTGCGCCAGATTGCCATCGGTAAAAACAAAGCAATTGTCTGCAGCCCGATAACTGGCGCCGCCCTACCCGACTATCCTACGAAAGACATTCGCACGGGCTTCGTCGATAACGGCTACCGCGCCGATGACAGCGTGACCATCATCGGTTGGCTGAAGGATATGCCAGAGGAGGCATGGAAGCGGAATGGTCGGGAGTTTGAAGTAAGCATTAAAAACATCCTCAATGACGAGAACACAGATGCCTTCGCCCCGATGGACTCGCTGGGACGCTTCACCCTGAAGATGCCGCTGCTGAACACCTCGCAAGCGTTCCTCGACTGGGGGCGGACCACCAAGAGCACCGTGCTGGAGCCTGGCAAGACCTACTTCTTCCTCAATGACTTTATGACGGGACAGATGCTATGGATGGGCGACGACGTGCGAGTGCAGAACGAATTGCTGACCCATCCTCATTCGTGGGAATCTGCCGATAGAGACCGCAGCGGTCAAAGCATCGTTCCAATGACATATCTGGCCCAGGCCGACAGCGTCAGAAAGGCACAGATAAGCGAGTTGGAGCAATGGGTAGCCAGCCATCCCAATCTCTCGCAGCGCTATCAGGATTATGTGACCGGATACTATCAGAACATTCTGGGCGAATCGATGATGCAGGCATGCTACCAATTCCCCAACTACGAGATACCGCAGGAATACTTAGACTATGCAGGCAAGGAGTGCTGGCAGAAGGCCATCAAACCCTACACGCTCTATCGCGACTTCGCCACATTCATGCGCGACTATCTTCAGTGGACAAATCAGAAGCGGGTTTGGAGGGTGAACTGGAATGTCTATGACTACAACAGCGAGATAGCCTCGAACGACAAGGAACTGGCCATACTCAACCAATGGAAGGACTGGATTATCGATGCCAATGCCAAGGTGATGGCCGCACCAGAGGAAGAGAGGCAGAAGGTGGCAGAGAAACTCAATGCCGACAATGCCGACATGATTAAGGAGGTGGACAAGATTCTCCAGTCTTCGAAAGCCAGAAAAGTTCTTAGTGGAAAGGAACTCATGATCAGGATAGGGCAAGAGGCTTTTGTGCTCGATTCGCTGGGAACCGACAAGAACCTGAAAGACATCTATCTTACGCAGATGTTCTATAAGGAGATAGATCACACACATACGTCGCTGTCGCCGATGGTCATCGACACGCTGAAGGCACTGGTCGTTAATCCCGTTGGTATCGCGATGATTGAGAAGCAAAACGACTACTACCTTGCCATCGAGAACCGCGAGTTCGACAAACTGGTGCTCAAGTCGTCGGATAATCTTGCCAACATTTCTGAAGGCGAAGCATTGCTGAAAAAGATTCTCGAACCATATAAGGGCAAGTTCGTGCTCTTAGACATCTGGGGCACATGGTGCGGTCCCTGCAAGGAAGCCCTCAGCCACTCCACCGAGGAATACGCCCGACTGAAAGACTACGACATTCAATATCTCTATCTCGCCAACGAGAGTCCGCAGACCTCATGGGAGAACGTTATCAAGGAGTATAATGTCAGTGGTCCGAATGTGGCTCACTACAATCTGCCCAGAGAGCAGCAGGCTGCTATCGAGCGCCATCTTGGCGTACATGCGTGGCCTACCTACAAACTTTTCAACCGCGACGGTGAGCTGTTGGACCTCAAAGTTAGCGCCTTCGACCTGGAAGGACTGGCCGGACTGCTGGAACAAATGAAATAAAACTGCAAACAACCCCCTCCAAACTACAGACCCACCCCCAGCCCCTCCCTAAATGGAGGGGAGTAGATAACGAAAGCCTTTTTTGAGGCTAATGTACTCCCCGCCCCTCAAGGGGAGGGGTTAGGGGTGGGGTCTGTAATCTCCTTTTATCCCCAAATCATCTGCCTCTCTTTCTGAATACTGACCCCACCCCTGCCCCTCCCCTACATTGGAGGGGAGTTTGTTTTGTAGCCCCTCAAGGGGAGGGGAGTTCGTTTTGGCCGCTCCTACATGGGAGGGGAATTAAAAATTTATCGTTTTCCGATAAATTTTTTCCGTTTTTATTTGGTTGGTATTGTTATTTTGTTTACCTTTGCATATCGAAAATCGATAAATAACAAAATTAAAACGATAAAAAGATTATGGAAACAGCTAAGTTTTTCAAAAAAGGAGAGAATATCCTCGGAGCGCTTTTTATTCTTGCGCTGGCTGGTTTGATGGGTTGGTTGATGGCAGGCGATGTAGAACGAATGCAGGCGGCAACCACCAACTACGATTATTATTCGAACTTCATCTATCTGATCGATAATATTGCAAGAACCTATTTCTTCTGCATCTTTATGTTGATGGTGTATTTCACTTATGTCAATAAGCAATATTCCAAGTGGTGCATCCGATTGTTTTACATATTAGGTGTATCAACTCTGTTGTATTACGTTATAGCCAATCAATTCTACAGAAGCGTGTTTGGCCTTATCGAGCCCGAGTTTATGGATAAGGTTCCCTCTATGACGACTACCTTATATACCGGCCCGTTGTATTGGATGATCATTGCCTACTTCTTTATACCCAAGATTCTGAAGGATGCGCAAAAGATGAAGGAAGAACAAGACTTAACTATCTAAGGAGCAATGGGAAGAATAGTAGTAAACCTGGATGTCGAGATGGCCAAGCGCAAAATGTCGCTCAGCGAACTGGCAGAACGAGTGGGACTCACGCTGGCCAATCTCTCCATCCTGAAGACCGGCAAGGCCAAGGCCGTGCGTTTCTCGACGCTCGAGGCCATCTGCCGAGTGCTGGGCTGTCAGCCCGGCGACATACTGGAGTATCGCGAGGAATAGAAAATACTTTGGTTTTTAGTGTTCTAATTCACGGAAATTACGTACCTTTGCCTGCGAATTTCGCATTCGTGCGGTTTCCTAACAATTATGAACTAAAAAACTATCATTACCATTCAATTCAATTATGAGGAAATTAACCATTATTGCATTCCTGACAATGCTCGCTATCCCTATGATGGCCCTGAAGCCCTGGAAGAAAGGCGCCTTCGAAACCAACAAGTACCGTAACCTGTTCGTGGAAATGGGTTACAAGCAGGCCGACGTGGACGCCAAACTGAAAGAAGTGTTCAACGACGTGTTCCGCGGTCCCAACAAAGTTTACTTCGAGGTGGGCGACTCAATGGGCTACGTCTCCGACATCAAAAACCACGATGCCCGCACCGAGGGAATGTCGTACGGCCTGATGATTGCCGTGCAGTTTGGCGAAAAGGATATCTTCGACCGCCTGTGGCGCTGGACTAAACGCTACATGCAGCATCAGGACGGCATCCGCAAAGGCTATTTTGCCTGGAGCTGCAAGACCGACGGCACCCGCAATTCCGACGGTGCCGCCAGCGACGGCGAGCTCTATTTCATCACTTCGCTCATCTTTGCCTCCAACCGTTGGGGCAACGACACGGGCATCAACTACAAGGCCGAGGCGCAAAACATACTCGACTGCATACAGCCCCGCGAGTACACGCCCGAGCCCCGGCGCGGCTTTGGCGGTTTCGGTTTTGGCGGACAGCAATCCACCAACACCCAACCACCAACACCTACCACCCAAAAGATGTATCTCATCGACCCTGAAACCAAGCTCATCACCTTCACCCCCGACGGTTTCGGGCAGCGTTTCACCGATCCCAGCTACCACATTCCTGCCTTCTATGAGGTATGGGCACGCTGGGCCGACGATGGGCGCGCTGACCTCTGGAACGAATGCGCCGCCAAGAGTCGCGAGTTCCTGCACAAGTGCATCAACCCGCAGACGGGTCTGAACGGCGACCAGTGCCAGTACGACGGCAGCGAGATGCAGATGCCGCGATTCCCCGGAATGCCCCAGCAGCCACAGGGCGCTCCGCGCCGCAACGGCAACAACAACTTCCGCTACGACTCATGGCGCGTGCCCATGAACATCACACTCGACTACGAATGGAGCTGCGCCGACGGCGAATGGCAGCGCAAATACGGCGAGACCATCCAGAATTTCTTCTACGCTCAGGGAGTTGACAAGTTCGTCGACCAGTATCGCGTTGACGGTTCGCTGCCCGAAGGCAACGAGATTCTGCAGGCTGGCGGTTTCCGCAAGCTGCGCCACAGCATCGGACTGGTGGCCACCACGGCTGCCGCCTCCATGATGTGCAGTCACGACAAGAGCAAGGAGTTTGTTGATGCCCTTTGGAATGCCAAGCACGTTCCGTTCGACGACGGCTACTTCGATGCCTACTACGACGGTCTGCTCCGCCTGTTTGCCTTCATGCACCTGAGCGGCAACTACCGGATTATCACCCCGCAGCGGTAAACGAAAACCATTTCCGTCCAAACTCATTAGGCGGTGAGGCATTATCTTTGTAAAAGACAAACAGCATTTTGGCAAGTAAAGACTATGTAAAATAAAACACAGAGACACAGAGGAACAGAGTTTCAAATATTTATTCTTAGTGTTTCTTTGTGTCTCTGTGTCTTTGTGTTGAAAAAAAAGACGTCAAGAAAATTCTGAATTTTGGTAGGCTGAGAATCGCGTGAAAGTCAGCAAGCGCACTTTTGGCGGCAAATACGCGAATTATGAACCATTATCTGCAAGTCGCTGATAATAAGGCTTTTGGGCGGATTAATCCGCTTTCGGCCATTCTTTCCAGATTCTCCGAACTTTAAATAATAGGCTTTTAGACTGTAATTAGGCCCTAATCACAGTCTGAAAGCCTTTCTTTTTGACTTCAATTGATTATCTTTTGAACTTTAAAAGCCTATTATTTGAAGTTTAAAAGCCTATCTTCCGATGGGCAGAACCTCATTTTTGCACTTCATAATCCGGATTGGCTCCATTTCGTTCGCTACTTTCCCACGAATCGCTGAAAGAAAAATGTCGGGGATTTTGATAACGAGCCAACGTCATCACCATGCGGTATCAACCAACAGTTGCACTCATTTCGTAAGGTTCTGAATGTTCATTTTGCCCCCGAATTCTTAAAAAATCACAATCAGATAAAATTGTTTGCGATATTATTTGGTTTATTTTATAAACTTCTTTATCTTTGCATCGCAATCCGGATGAATT
Source organism: Prevotella sp. (assembly GCA_017508965.1). Classification (GTDB taxonomy): domain Bacteria; phylum Bacteroidota; class Bacteroidia; order Bacteroidales; family Bacteroidaceae; genus Prevotella. The sequence continues at coordinate 6,322 of JAFWQT010000055.1, forward strand.
GCGTCCGGTCCGACCTTACTGCAGAAGGAAGGACAAGGGTGCAAAGAGAGTTAAACAACATTATTTCATCGAGCCCAACAACTCGTCTTTAATCATCAAAATGCAAACAACATGGAAGAAAACAACAACATGACTGCCGAGCGCAGTCTGGAAATCATCACCGAACAGATTGCACAAAGCCGCAAGACTGTTTCGAAAGAAGTGGGCCAGTCGCTCTTCGTCTCAGGCCTCTGCGTCATAGGCATAGCCATACTGACTACCATTTTTCTCCTGCTCACTGGCAACACGTTATTTTACCTGCTGTATGGCTTGATACCTGTATTAGTAATAGGTATAGATAATTATATCAAAAAGGATAAGCCAAAGGCTCCCGTCAGTCTGGTTGGTTCAATGGTTGACAAGACCTGGCAGACGTTCGGCATCTTCGCGCTTTCGTTTTGCGTATTCGCCGTTCTTTTCAACTTTTTTATGGGTCGGATTAATACTCCTGACATGTATGCCCGTTTTGCCATCCACCCCTTCCGCATCATCCTTCTGCTGATGGGTATGGCAATTACCATAAATGGTTATATACTTAAAAGCCGCTGGCTGATTTGGTGTGGCATCATTGGCGGCATCGGCGGTTTCATCTGGCAGACGTTCGGCGTTGCTGATATATTTCTGAGCCGCCTGTTCGACTTGGCCAGTTTCAACCGTTACACTCACATTCCGCCATGTATTATGGTTGTATTATTCGCCTTCGTAGGCGTGCTACTCCCAGGCTGGATGCTTAAAAAGCAGAGCGTATGATGTTCCCAACGTTAGACCCCCTACTCCACTCCGAGTTGCGACTCGCCGTGATGTCGCTGCTCGTGAGTGCCGAAGAAGCCGAGTTCCCGTATATCAAGGAGCAGACGGGAGCCACGGCCGGCAACCTGAGTGTGCAGATTGACAAACTGTCGGCGGCGGGCTACATCGAGGTGGAAAAGACCTTCAAAGGCAAGCGCCCCTGCACGCTCTGCCGCATCACGCCCACAGGACTGAAAGCCTTCGAGGATTATGTGGAGGCGCTGAAGAGTTATATTAAGTAACAACATCC
>JAFWQT010000056.1 GCA_017508965.1 Prevotella sp.
GCTTTTGCGAAAAAACAGCATTTTTCACTAATATTATTGTTTTGTTCACCTTATTTAAAAATAAAAAGTGTACCTTTGCGCCGTGAAATGCGAAAAAACAATCCTACGGTCAGTCTTGCTGGCACTTTTCCTGCTCTTCGTGAACGGGACAATTTGTCGTGCCGATAAAGATTTGACACCCGAATTTGCCGCACATATTGATTCCACCATCAGCGTGGGATTCATCACTTGCGGCCCCGGCCCCGAGGTCTATTCGCTCTATGGGCACACGGCTTTGCATTTCAAGGATACCAGCCGCGGCACCGATGTGGCCGTCAACTGGGGCATGTTCTCGTTTTCCAAACCCAATTTCGTGCTCCGCTTCGTTTTCGGTCTCACCGACTACGAAATCGGAATTCAGGACTTCGCTTACTTCTGCGAGGCCTACCGCTACGAGCACCGGTGGGTGAAAGAGCAGCAGCTCGACCTCACGCCACGGGAGAAACTGCTCATTGCCGAGGCCATCGAGGAGAACTATCGCCCCGAGAACCGCGAATACCGCTACAACTATTTCTACGACAACTGCACCACAAGGGCTCGCGATATGATTGCCAACCATCTTTCGGGAAAGCTCGATTATGGCACGTCTCCCCACGAAGGCCTTTCGTTCCGGCAGCTCATCCACCAGTATTGCGAGGGTTATCCCTGGGTGCGCTTCGGCAACGACATCCTTCTTGGACTGCAGGCCGATGCCCCCACAACCGCAGCCGAGCGCCAGTTCTTGCCCAACGAGACGATGGCCGACCTTGACCGGGCTGTGATTGATGGCGGTCGCCGACTCGTTGTGGGCACTACCACGCTTGTGGATGTTGCGCCATTGCCTGTAGATAAAGGCTTTCCGCTCTCGCCTGGCACCTGCGGGCTCATCCTGTATGCTGTTGTTGTGGCCCTCACCGTTTGGGAAATCATTTCACGCAAAGACTTCCGCTGGTTCGATGCCGTGCTGATGGTGCTTTGCGGACTGAGCGGCCTCGTGCTCTTTGCGATGCTCTTTTCCCAGCATCCCACGGTCCGTCTCAATCTGCAGTTGCTGCTGCTCAATCCGCTGCCGCTCTTTTTTGTGTGGCCCATGCTTCGCCACCGTTGTCGCTGGCAGTATGCCATGTGGATTGTGCTTATCTGCCTTTTCTTCATCGGCTTCTATTTCCAGCACTACGCCGAGGGGACCATGTTTGTGGCATCATCTTTGTTAATTAGAAACATCAAACGATTTTATAGTGAGAAATAAGTATATCATAGCAACGCTCCTGGCCCTGCTGGCATCCGAAGTGCCTGCACAACGCCTGCTGGTCAGCGTCACCGTAGACGAGCTGAACTCCGACAAGATGATTGCCGTAGGGCAGAAGTCAACCAGTCTGGGATTCAAGAAACTCTTGGAGCGTGCGCTCATATATCAGAATGCATCCTATCCGTTTGCTCCTGTAGACCGTGCTTCGGCCATTGCCGCAATCATGACTGGAGCCTCTCCCTACTATAACGGCATCACCGGAGCCAAGTGGCTCGACACCAGCACATTGCGCCCCACAACGTGTGTGGCTGGTGACACGCCCGGCAATCTGCTCAGTTCCACCTTTACCGACGAACTGAAGGTGGGCTCCGAAGGACAGTCGCTGGTGTTCGCAATAGCCAACCACAAGGATGCAGCCATTCTTTCTGCCGGTCATGCGGCCGATGCCGCCTTCTGGCGCGATGAGCATACTCGCCGCTGGAAGACATCAAGCTATTATTCCAAGACGGGATTCAAGTGGCTGAGTGCCTTCGATGCGCTGAATGCCGACGAAGGAAACTTCAACCTTGCCAAGCTGGCACTCCAATGCATCGACTCTCATTTGCTGGGAAGCGATGCCAATTGTGACATTTTGGCAATTCATTTCGACAACGACAACTACGAGAATCTCGACCGTTGTCTGGGCAGTCTGATTAATGGCGTAGAGCAGAAGGTGGGCGCCCAGAATGTGGTTTTCAGCATTGTGGGAACTCAAAACACCGACGAGGCCTTCAGCGAGGTCTACGAGCGCTTCCGCGTTCCGTCAGGAACATTCTATATCAATCGCACGGGTAACCTGCTGAATATGTATCTTGGTGCTCTTTACGGACGCAACAAGTACATCGAAGGCTACTATCGCAACCAGATTTTCTTCAACAAGAAACTCATCGAGCAGCGTCGCCTGAACAAAGTGGAGCTTCGCGACCATTGCCGTTCGTTCCTGATGGATTGCGACGGCGTGAAGGACGTGAAGACCTCAGCTGATGTGCTGCCGCCTCATTCTGGTGATCTTGTTGTTGAGATCATGCCCGGCTGGAATCTTTATAACGAAGAGTCGGGCGAGCGTTATCAGCAGCGTGCCGGATTCTCGCCAGTTCCTATTATTTTCTATGGGGCCGGCATCAAGCCCGGACGCGTTCAGTCGCCTGTCACTATCGACCGCGTTGCGCCAACCATAGCCAACACCATTCATATTCGTGCGCCGAATGCCTGTGGTGCTCAGCCGCTGTTCTGAACGGCAGGCATCGGAATGAATGACGTAAACACTATTAGAAGAAATTATAAAATCAAAATAAAACAATGGGATTAAACAGTTTTTTGAAGTCATTGTTCGGTGACAAGTCAAGCCGTGATATGAAACTCATCCAGCCCATCGTGGAGAAGGTGAAGAAGGCATATCCCGAGATTGAGGCACTCGACAACGACCAGTTGCGCGCTAAGACGAAAGAGATTCAGGCTTACGTGCAGAATTCGGCCAAAGAGCAGAACGAGAAGATAGCAGAGCTCAAGGCCAAGATTGAAGACACGCCAATCGACGAGCGCGAGGCCATCTTCAACGAGATAGACAAACTCGACAAGTTGGCGCTCGACAATATGGAGGAGGCTCTCACCGAGGTGCTTCCCGTGGCATTCAGCATTGTGAAGGAAACCGCTCGCCGCTTTGCTCAGAACGAGGAAGTGGTGGTCAACGCTACCGACTTCGACCGCGAGCTCGCCGCTACCAAGGACTTTGTGCGCATCGAGGGCGACAAGGCAATTTACCAGAACCATTGGATGGCCGGTGGCAACGACCTGAAGTGGGATATGGTTCACTACGATGTGCAGCTCTTCGGTGGTGCCGTGCTCCATCAGGGTAAGATTGCCGAAATGGCAACGGGTGAAGGTAAGACGCTTGTGGCTACGCTGCCAGTCTTCCTTAACGCACTTACAGGCAACGGTGTGCATGTGGTGACCGTGAATGACTATCTGGCCAAGCGTGACTCTGAGTGGATGGGCCCGCTCTATATGTTCAACGGTCTGTCCGTGGATTGTATCGACAAGCATCGCCCCAACTCTCCCGAGCGTCGCAAGGCTTATCAGGCTGACATTACCTTCGGTACCAACAACGAGTTCGGTTTCGACTACCTGCGTGATAACATGGCCATTTCGCCTGCCGACCTCGTTCAGCGCCGCCACAACTATGCCATCGTCGACGAGGTTGACTCTGTGCTCATCGATGATGCGCGTACACCTCTTATAATATCTGGACCTGTGCCAAATGGCGACGACCAGATGTTCGAGGAGTATCAGCCGCTGGTTGAGAAACTCGTGGGCGTTCAGCGCCAGCTGGCTACCCAGTTGCTTTCCGATGCAAAGACAAAGATTGCCGAGGGAAACAAACTGATGGAAGAGGGCAAGAAGAAGGAAGGTCAGGAAATGCTCGATGCCGGATTCCTCTCGCTCTATCGTTCCCACAAGTCGCTTCCAAAGAACAAGCCGCTCATCAAGTTCCTCTCGGAAGAAGGCATCAAGGCTGGAATGCTCCGCACCGAGGAAATCTATATGGAGAACAACAACCGCCGCATGCCCGAGGCTATCGAGCCTCTCTACTTCGTGGTGGAAGAGAAACTGAACTCCGTTGACCTTACCGACAAGGGTACGGACTGGCTTTCAAAGCAGGTGAACGACAAGGAACTCTTCGTGCTCCCCGACATTACCAGCGAACTCTCTGCACTTGAGAATGAGGATATTTCAGAAGAGGAGAAGATTGAGAAGAAAGACCAGCTGATGAGCCACTACGCCGTTCAGAGCGAGCGTGCCCACACGCTTCAGCAGCTGCTCAAGGCCTACACCATGTTCAACCGCGACGATGAGTATGTGGTGATGGACGGTGAGGTGAAGATCGTTGACGAGCAGACCGGCCGTATTATGGAAGGCCGCCAGTGGAGCGACGGACTCCATCAGGCCATCGAGGCTAAGGAGCATGTGGCCGTGAAAGAGGCTACGCAGACCTTTGCTACCATTACTTTGCAGAACTATTTCCGCATGTATCATAAGCTTGCAGGTATGACCGGTACAGCTTCTACCGAGGCTGGTGAGTTCTGGGATATCTACAAACTCGACGTGGTGGAGATTCCCACCAACAAGCCGGTTATTCGTAACGACCAGGACGACCGTGTATATAAGACAGCCCGCGAGAAGTATAATGCCGTTATCGACGAGATTGTTGCCATGCGCGAGAGTGGACGTCCGACGCTTGTCGGTACTACATCGGTAGAAATCTCTGAGTTGCTGAGCCGTATGCTCAACATGCGCAAGATTCCCCACAATGTGCTGAACGCCAAACTCCACCAGAAGGAAGCTGACATCGTGGCTCAGGCAGGTCAGTCAATAAACGGTCTCGGTGCAGTAACTATTGCTACCAACATGGCCGGTCGTGGTACTGATATCAAGCTTTCCGATGAGGTGAAGGCCGCAGGCGGTCTGGCCATCATCGGTACCGAGCGTCACGAGAGCCGTCGTGTGGACCGCCAGTTGCGTGGTCGTGCCGGTCGTCAGGGTGACCCGGGTAGTTCGGTGTTCTATGTTTCACTTGAAGACAAGCTGATGCGACTGTTCGCTTCCGAGCGCATTGCCAAGGTGATGGACCGTCTGGGCTTCGATGAGGGAGAGCGTATTGAGAGCCCGATGATTTCCAAGAGTATCGAGCGTGCTCAGAAGAAAGTCGAGGAGAACAACTTCGGTATCCGTAAGCGTCTGCTCGAATACGATGACGTGATGAACAAGCAGCGTACCGTGGTCTACGAGAAGCGCCGTCATGCCCTGATGGGTGAGCGCATCGGTATGGATATCGCCAACATTCTTTGGGACCGCGTTTGCGACATCATCGAGAAGAACGACTACGAGGGATGCAAGGAGGCCTTCATTAAGGTGTTCTCTATCGAGTGCCCATTCACCGAGCAGCAGCTCATTGAGGAAGACAAGGGTAAGCTCGAGGACAATGCCTATGAGCTGGTGATGCAGAACTTCAACCGCCGCACCGACCGAATCAAGGATGTTGCCAACCCTGTCATCAAGCAGGTATTCGAGAATCAGGGAGCTATGTATGAGCGCATTATGGTTCCTGTTACCGATGGCAAGCGTCTCTATCAGATTCCTTGCGACCTGAGGGAAGCCTACGAGACCGAGTCGAAGTCTGTTGTAAAGCAGTTCGAGAAGAACATTCTGCTCCACATCATCGATGATTGCTGGAAAGAGAACCTCCGTGCCCTCGACGAACTGAAGCATTCCGTTCAAAATGCCTCTTACGAGCAGAAAGATCCGCTCGTAATCTTCAAACTCGAGAGTGCCAAGCTCTTCGACGACATGGTGAACGACATGAACAATCGCATCACCTCTATCCTGATGCGTGCTCAGATTCCTGAAATTCAGCAGGACGAGGTTCGTGAGGCCGCTCCCGAGCAGCATTCACAGCGCTATAACGAGTCGAAGCAGGAACTCAATGGCGACGGTCAGCCGCTGGTGGATCCCAATCAGGCCCGTGCTGCCAGCACCGACACCCGTGCTCAGGCCAGTCAGGTGAACCGCACGCCCATCGTAAAGGACAAACTTCCTGGTCGTAACGATCCCTGTCCTTGTGGTAGCGGTAAGAAATTCAAGAATTGTCACGGCCGCGGACTTCTTTAGTCCGTTGCCTTTTCATCAGCATAATTGTCCCCAGAAGTCCATTGCTTCCGGGGACAATTGTTATTTACAGGCAATAAAAAGGGGCTGTACCTGAAATAGGACAGCCCCAAGAGAAACGATGTGTTTGTGTATGTTCGGAGTTTTTATACAATACCCTGAGCCATCATAGCCTTGGCAACCTTGATGAAGCCGGCCACGTTGGCACCCTTCACGTAGTTGATGTAACCGTCGGCCTCTGTACCGTACTTCACGCAGTTCTCGTGAATGTCGTTCATGATGCGCTTCAGATAGTTGTCCACTTCCTCTGCAGTCCAGCTCAGACGCTCAGAGTTCTGACTCATTTCCAGACCAGATACTGATACACCACCAGCGTTAGAAGCCTTACCTGGAGAGTAGAGAATCTTGGCATCCTGGAAGATCTTGATTGCATCGGGCAGGGTAGGCATGTTAGCACCCTCGGCAACTGCGATGACACCATTGTCAACCAGAGCCTGGGCCTGCTCGGCGTTGATCTCGTTCTGAGTTGCGCAAGGCAGAGCAATGTCGGCCTTCTCGTGCCAAGGACGCTCACCAGCCACATATTTTGCGTTTGGATATTCCTCAACATATTCCTTGATACGTCCGCGCTCCACGTTCTTCAGCTGCATGATGTAGTCGAGCTTGGCGCGGTCGATACCCTCGGGATCGTAGATGTAGCCGTCGGAGTCTGACATGGTCATGGGGATGGCACCCAGCTGGATGCACTTCTCGGCAGCATACTGAGCCACGTTACCGGCACCAGAAATCAGAACCTTCTTACCCTTCAGTTCGATACCGCGAGTCTGAAGCATGGAAACAAGGAAGTAAACC
>JAFWQT010000057.1 GCA_017508965.1 Prevotella sp.
ACGTAGAGGCCATCAAGCACATGACCGACTGCGCCAACATTTGTTTTAAGATTAATACGACGGCTCCGCAGCCTGAGCAGATTCGTCCGTTAGAGGAGCAACTCTTTGGCGGTAATCTCGACCAGACGAGCTATCTGATGCCTCCGCTACAGGTGGATTTCGCCTGTCAGATGAAGATTGGCAAGGGAGTGTTTGTAAACCATTCGCTGACATGCATGGCTGCTGGTGGCATCACCATCGACGACGGTGTGATGATTGGTCCCAACGTGCGCATTGTTACCGACAACCACGACTTCGATAACCGCATGGTGCTGCGCTGCAAACCCGTCCACATCGGACGTAATGCCTGGATTGGCGTGGGGGCGATTATCTTGCCTGGTGTAACCATTGGCGAAAATGCCGTAGTGGCTGCCGGTGCAGTGGTTACCAAGGATGTGGCTCCGAACACCATCGTAGGCGGTAATCCTGCAAAATTCATTAAAAACATTTAGGAGTAATTATCATGAAGAGAGTTGTTTTAAGTTTAATCGCATTAATGACAGTAATGGTTATGAACGGACAAGTGAAGTAGACTTATCTGACGCTGAACAACGGCGTACAGATGCCACAGTTCGGACTCGGTGTGTATAGCATCCCCGACGGTGATGAGACATATAATTCGGTAATGACCGCCTTGAAATGCGGCTATCGCCATATCGACACCGCACATGCCTATCAGAACGAGCGCAGCGTGGGACGAACTGTGAAAGACAGCGGCATCGACCGTTCTGAGATTTGGATTACGAGCAAGCTGTGGCCCAATGAGTACGGTGAGGGTAAGACGCTGAAAGCTATCGACCGCATGTGTGGTCGACTGGGCGTTGACTACATCGACCTCGTTTATTTCCACCAGCCTGTAGGTGACTACGTGGGTGGCTGGAAAGAAATGGAGAAGGCGCTGGAGAGCGGAAAGGTTCGTGCTATCGGCATCTCTAATTTCGACGTGAATGACAGCATCTGGAACTCTATTGTTGAGAACTGTCGCATCGTTCCCCAGATTGTTCAGATAGAGTGCCACCCTTATGCCCAGCGTGAGTATTGGCAGAAGATGGCTGCCAAGCACAACATCCAGATAGAGTGCTGGTTTCCACTCGGCGGACGCGACTCGAAGGGTGAGTTGCTTCGCGACCCAGTCATCTGCGACATTGCCAAGGCTCACGGCAAGAGTCCTGCACAGATTATTATCCGCTGGCACATGCAGATGGGCTTCTCGGTCATTCCCGGAGCTTCAAATCCAGACTATATCCACGAGAATATTGAGACCTTTGACTTCGCCCTATCCAACTATGAGATGGAGCGCATGCACCAGTTGAACAAGGAGAAACGTTACTTCAATATGTCATACGAAGACCAGGTGAAGTGGTTCTCGCAGTTTAATCCCACAGACTAATAATTATTATAGGTATGAAGAAAGTTTTCATGACTTGGATGACCCTCTGCCTCACGGTTGTTGCTCTCGCTTGCGGGAGCAATGACCCGGAGGTGGACGGTGTTACAAGTGCCACCGAACAGAACGGTGAAAGTAATGGTTCTGCGACAGGGAAGAAGTCGCTGGTAGTATTCTTCTCAAGAGCCGGTGAGAACTGGCAAGTGGGAAACGTCGAACGAGGCAACACAGCCATTATGGTTGACTATATTCAAGAGTTTGCCGATGTCGATGTGTTTGAGATTGTCCCCGAGGTGGCCTATCCGTCGAACTACATGGAGTGCGTCAACTATGTGAACGACGTGGAGATTCCGCAGAATCTGCGTCCTGCTTACAAGGACGACATTAATAATCTGGCCGACTACGACAATATCTTTATTGGCGGTCCCATTTGGTGCGGACAGCCTCCTTACATCTTCCGCACTTTCTTCGAGAAACATGCTGACGAACTAAACGGAAAGACCGTCATTCCCTTCGGTACGCATGGCGGCAGTGGTGTAGGCAGTTACACTACCCTCATCAAAGGATACTATCCAAATGCCACCGTGCTTGAATCACTCGGCATCAGTGGCAACAGCATCCGCAATGAGTCCTCTAAGACGACCGTCAAGAACTGGCTGAATCGGCTGGGCTTTGACAAACAACCAACAGCAGTACGCAGCATCAGCACTCGTAATGCCAGCGACGGAGTTTCCTATACTCTGACAGGTCAGCTACATAATGGACAATCAGGGATTTATATCCAAAACGGCAAGAAGGTCGTGGTTAAGCGAAAATAAAGCAGAGCTTGCTCATGCTTTGTTGAGCGTGAACGAACTCGAGTCATAACTCAAGTATATCAAATGAAAAAGGTATATGCATCCATAGCTTTACTATGTACGGCCTGCTTGAACGTACAATGCCAGAAGGCAGAGATTCACAAGAACGACGGAACTACGGTCGAAATACCTGTAGAAGATATTGACAGCATCACATTCAGTATGACAAACCCATTCAACTTTGAGACCCGCACAGTTCGGCTGAACAGCGGCTACGACATGCCCATCATCGGCATTGGTACTTATCTGCTCTCAACTGCCCAGGCAGAAGAGTCAGTCTATAACGCGCTGAAAGTCGGCATGCGACTCATCGACACGGCTGACATTTACGGCAATGAGGTGGGCGTGGGCCGAGGCATTCGTCGCGCCATGCAGGATTTCGGTATCAAGCGTGAGGAGATCTTCGTCACCTCGAAACTATGGACATCCTCATTCAACAATGCCGACTATGAAGTGGATGAACGACTGGAACGTCTCGGACTCGACTACATTGACCTGCTTCTGCTGCATCATACAGCGGCCTACGACGAAGAAGCCTATCAGGCTATGGAACGTGGCGTGAAGGCAGGGAAGATTCATAGCATCGGACTCTCGAATTTCTATGAGGACGACATTGACCGCATGATGAAGATTGCCACCATCAAGCCCGCCGTTTTGCAGAACGAGACACATCCCTACCACCAGAGCCGCAGCGTGAAGGCCCATATCGCAAAACTCGGTACCATCCTCGAAGCATGGTTCCCGCTGGGCGGTCGCGGAACGGGCATTAAAACACTCTCGCAGCACGAGGTCATCACCAGTATTGCTCAGGCCCACAACAAGTCTGCCTATCAGGTTCTGCTCCGCTGGCATCTGCAATGTGGTACCATTGCCATCCCTGGCTCTTCCAATGCCGCTCACATCGCCGAGGACTACGACATCTTCGACTTCGAATTGACACCCGACGAGATGCAGCGCATCAATGCCCTGGAGTGTAACCACCGTTTCGCATCGTATTGATATGGAGAAGCTGCTTACCACAATATGCTGCATGCTGCTGGTCTGTGCCTGTGAAGCGCAGACCATGCGAGTGTGGATGAAGGACGGCACGGAACGTCAGTATGCCGTGAGCGAGATTGATAGTGTGACATTTAGCAAAGAGGAAGTGAGCATGGAACAACTGAAGAACGAGATAGAGCAGTTCTTAGACGAATGGAACGACGCGATGATTGCGGCTGACACCGTGCGGCTGGGAGCCATGATGGACGATGGGATTATCCTTCGCCACATCACGGGAATGACGCAGACCAAGCGTGAGTGGTTGGAAGAGGTGGCCAACGGTTCAATGAAGTATCATAAGATAGAGAAGCGCGATGTCGTTGTGACCTCAAACAGCGACGGTTCTGCCCGTGTTTCATTCACCTCGGTCATCACCGCCACCATCTGGGGTAGTTATGGAACATGGACGCTCAGCGGCACCATGAGATTGGTAAAACGCAATGGACGCTGGATAAGGATAGAATAAGTTTTTCTGTAAAATGTGAAAGTTATAAGGCAATTCGTGTAACGATGGATTGCTTTTTTTATCGTAACTTTGCAGCAGATAACATAAAAAAACAATACGATTATGATTTTCGACAGAAACGAACAGAAACAGGTAGTGGCACTCTTGGGTGCCGGCAGTATGGGAACAGCCATTGTGCGCCGAATTGGTGCGGGTAAGAAAATCCTGCTGGGCGATATCAGCGAGAAGGTTTTGGAGCGCGTGGGCGAGGATTTCCGCCGTTCAGGCTATGATGTGGAGACCATTCAGGTGAACGCCTTGCAGAAGGAAAGCGTGGAGGCATTTGCACGGAAGGCAGCAGAACTGGGCTCCGTGATGTACTTCATCGATACGGCTGGTGCTTCGCCCAATCAGGCCAAGCCTGAGCATATCGTTGACCTCGATATGCTGGGCACAGGCTATGCTGTAGATGCCTTTGGTGAGGTGATGGCCCAGGGTGGCGCAGGACTCATCATCTCGAGTCAGGCGGCCTATATGTACCCCAT
>JAFWQT010000058.1 GCA_017508965.1 Prevotella sp.
CAGCTCCCCCCCTAAAGGGGAGGGGCCGGGGGTGGGGTCTGTAATATTGCTATTTTGCGAAATAATACTGACCCCGCCCCGGCCTACGGCCACCCCGCCCCTACATGGGCGGGGAGAGGCTGGCGCATCGGAAGGTATGAAGAGTGCCTTGAACGAAGTGAAAAATACAGGCTAGAAAATATGTGCGTATCGCCGAGAGTTATTTTTCTATTGTCGTGGTTTATAAAATTATCGTCGTGAGTTATTTTCACAACGTCGTGGAATAATCTGAAATTTTCTAGAAAATTTGGGCTTATCGTCGTGAGATAATTCTGCTATCCTGGGAATGATGAAAACCATTCGCGACAACAACTCACTGAACGGCCGCTCTCACACTTTCTAGAGAAAGCATCGCGGATAAAAAGGTGAGAAACAGGCAAATAATTGCACAAAACGGCCGATTTGCGCACAAATGAAGCGATTTTGTGCATTTTATTTTGTAAAGTGCCCAAAATAGTGTACCTTTGCACCCGCTTTTTAAAGAAGATAACACTTTTTTATTTTATATTTTTTATGGCTTTAAAGATTGTTGTGCTGGCCAAACAAGTGCCAGACACCCGAAATGTGGGTAAGGATGCAATGACAGCCGAAGGCACCGTAAACCGTGCTGCCTTGCCCGCTATCTTCAATCCCGAAGATTTGAATGCCTTGGAACAGGCTCTTCGACTGAAAGAGCAGCACCCGGGCTCTACAGTAGGAATCCTCACGATGGGACCTCCGCGTGCTGTCGAAATTATTCGTCAGGGACTTTACCGTGGTGCTGACACAGGCTGGCTCCTGACCGACCGCCTGTTTGCCGGTGCCGATACGCTGGCCACCAGCTACGCATTGGCCACCGCCATCAAGAAGATTGGCGACGTGGATATTGTTATCGGCGGCCGCCAGGCCATCGACGGCGACACTGCCCAGGTGGGCCCGCAGGTGGCTCAGAAACTGGGTCTCAACCAGGTGACCTATGCCGAGGAAGTCTGCTCGGTGAACAACGGCGTTGCCACCATCAAGCGCGTCATCGACGGCGGCGTGGAGACCGTAGAGGCTCCGCTGCCCGTGGTCATCACCGTGAACGGAAGCGCAGCGCCCTGCCGCCCGCAGAACGCCAAGCTGGTGATGAAATACAAATATGCAACATGTCCGCTGGAGCGCCCGGCCGAAGGAACAGCCTACGACTATTTGTACGACGAGCGCCCCTATCTGACACTCAACCAGTGGAGCGTGGCTGACGTAGATGGCGACGCATCGCAATGCGGACTCTCTGGCTCTCCCACGAAGGTGAAAGCCATCAAGAACATCGTGTTCCAGGCTAAGGAGTCGAAAACTTTGACGGCTTCGGATGCTGATATCGAGGGAATGATCAAAGAATTGTTGGACGAGAAAATCATTGGCTAAAAACAATGCATCATGCATCGTGAATTGAAATTATGAACAACGTATTTGTATATTGCGAGATAGAAGGCACAACCGTGCAGGAAGTATCTCAGGAGCTGCTGACCAAGGGTCGCAAGCTCGCCAATGAACTGGGTGTTGAGCTCCACGCCGTTGTTGCCGGAACGGGCATCAAGGGCAAGGTGGAAGAGCAGATTCTGCCTTACGGCGTCGATAAGCTGTTTGTTTTCGACGGCGAGGGACTGTTCCCCTACACCTCGGCTCCCCACACCGACATTCTGGTGAACCTCTTCAAAGAGGAGCAGCCTCAAATCTGCCTGATGGGTGCCACCGTCATCGGCCGCGACCTCGGACCGCGCGTCAGTTCGTCGCTCACCTCTGGTCTGACTGCCGACTGCACCGAACTGGAGATTGGCCCTTACGAGGACAAGAAGAATAATAAGGTTTATGAGAATCTGCTCTATCAGATTCGTCCCGCATTCGGTGGTAACATCGTGGCCACCATCGTCAACCCCGACCACCGTCCGCAGATGGCCACCGTCCGCTCTGGCGTCATGCAGAAAGCGCTCTACGATGGCGAGTGCCGCAAGGAGGTGGTTTATCCCGAAGTTAGTAAGTATGTCAGCCCCGAGGCTTTCGTTGTGAAGGTGCTCGACCACCATGTGGAGGCTGCCAAGCACAACCTGAAGGGTGCGCCCATCGTGGTGGCCGGCGGTTACGGCATGGGTTCGAAGGAGAACTTCGACATGCTGTTCCAGTTGGCCAAAGTGCTTCACGGTGAGGTGGGTGGTAGCCGCGCTGCCGTGGATGCAGGCTGGTTGGACCACGACCGTCAGATTGGCCAGACGGGTGTCACCGTTCATCCGAAGGTGTACATCGCCTGCGGCATCTCCGGCCAGATTCAGCACATTGCCGGCATGCAGGACTCTGGCATCATCATCAGCATCAACTCTGATCCCGATGCGCCCATCAACCGCATTGCCGACTACGTGATTGTAGGTACTGTTGAGGAAGTCGTTCCCAAACTGATCAAGTACTACAAGCAGAATTCGAAGTAAGATGAAAGCTTTAGAATATTTCCTTCTTTTTTGTGCTATTGTACTGCTTGCTGTATCCTATTACCTTAGTACGGAAGGCAATTTTAAAGTTGCTGCTTTAGTGAACTTCTGTGCTTGTATTTGTGGTACAGTAGCCGGCACAAGAATAGGAGCAAGAATTTATAAGAAGAATCAAGAAAACAAAGAATAATATTATGGCAAACTATTATAGCGATCATCCTGAGATCGGGTTCTACTTGAACCACCCCCTGATGGCTCGTATCGTTGAGCTGAAAGAAAAGGGTTTCGCTGACGCGAAAGAATATGACTACGCTCCCGTTGACCTGGGCGACGCCATCGAGAACTACAAGCAGATTCTCGACATCACCGGTGACGTGGCAGCTAACATCATCGCGCCCAACTCTGAGGACGTCGACCTCGAAGGTCCGCACCTTGAGAACGGCCGCATGATTTACGCAAGCAAAACGTTTGAGAACCTCGACGCCACCCGCAAGGCTGGCCTGTGGGGTGTAAGTATGCCCCGCCGTTACGGCGGCTTGAATCTGCCCAACGCTGTGTTCTCCATGTTGAGCGAGGTGATCAGCGCCGCTGATGCCGGTTTCCAGAACATCTGGAGCCTGCAGAGCTGCATCGACACTCTCTATGAGTTTGGCAGCGAGGAGCAGCGCCAGAAGTACATTCCGCGCGTCTGCGCCGGCGAGGGCATGAGTATGGACCTCACCGAGCCTGATGCCGGCTCTGACCTGCAGCGCGTCATGCTCAAGGCCACCTACGACGAGAAGGAGCAGTGCTGGCGCCTGAACGGCGTAAAGCGTTTCATCACCAACGGCGACTCAGACATCCACCTTGTGCTGGCCCGCTCTGAGGAAGGCACCAAGGACGGCCGCGGCC
>JAFWQT010000010.1 GCA_017508965.1 Prevotella sp.
AAACACCCATAATGTTTTCTTTGCCTCGGTTTCAACACTTGAAGAGACGGTGGACTCTGCCTTTGAGCTATGGTCCACACCTAATGATCAACTGAGGACACTATGTTCTTTTAAGGGGTGGGTCTTTTCTTTTCGGGAGGGGCAGGGGGTGGGTTCTAACCCTTCACCGCAACCATCTGCTATCACACAAGTTACACCACACAGTGAAGTTTTTATTTGTTGGTAAAAGTTTGTTAAATATCTTGTGTTGCATACAGTATTTTCGTCCTTTGCTGGTTTATAAGATGAATCTATTATTTGTGTATATTTGTAAATTGAATAAAGCATAAAAGGGCATGGTTAAAAGAAAAACTGTTTTAGGCACAATTGTGATTTTGCTTGCCGTGATTTTTGGGGGATGCTCCAATGAAAGCTATGAAATGGATGACTGCTACGAGATTTCTGTTATGTCGATATCAGACGGCGGTGCTACTGGTGTAGTCACCAGTATTCCTGTTGGTAAGGAAAGTCCAAAAGTAAACGACGAAATTACGTTTGATTTAAGCAATATAAATCGAAAGAACATCAAGATCGGTGATAAGATCTCTATCCGCATTAAGAAAATTCATGGTGGCTTTACAGCTCATCCGGAGGGAATTTGGACTATGACATATTTTTGTGAAATTGAACCTTGTTGACCTTGATTACGAGGCTTCCATACTCGCTCATTTATAAACTGGACAAATGAGAAAGGAATCAAAAACCTCTGATTATCACAAACTTAGTAACAGCAGCGTTACCACCGTTAGCAGGAAAATGACGGGGATGGCGAGCATCTCTTTTGAAACATAGATGTACCTATATGGCGGCAAGGCTAAACGCTTTGCTGCCTTTTTGTATAGGAAAAAGATGATAATGGCAAACACGATGCCGAGCATGGCTCCGCAAAGGATGTCTGTGGGGTAGTGGACACCCAGATACATCCGACTGTAGCAGGAGCCGACGGCCCATAGGAAAGCCGAAAGCGTGACCCATCGGTTTCGCAGGAGCAAAGCCAAGAAAGTAGCCGCGGCAAAACCGTTGCTGGCATGGTTGCTGGGGAATCCGTAGGCTCCGCCCCGATAGTCGTTCACATAGCTCAGCAGGTTCATCACCGCCGGGTCGTGCGATGGTCGCGGGCGGCAGATGATGTTCTTGATGAACGACGACACAACAAAGTCGCTGAGCAGGAACAGCAGGGCCGTACACCCGATAATCAGCAGCCGATGCTTCCAGTTCCCGGGGCGCAACATGCAATAGACGATGACCAGGACAAAGGGAATCCACGTCCATTTGTCGGTGTACATAGCCCAGAAGAAATCGTAGCCCGTGGGACCGTCGAAGTTGATGGTTGTCAGCAAGTCGCGGTCGGCCTCGCTGATTGTGCTGAGAATGCCTTCAGATTCCATGTGTTTTCAAATTTTTCTGCAAAGTTAATAATTTTTCTTTGTTTTGTTGCAGATGTCAGATTTAATCTTTATCTTTGCTGAATAAAATCCTAAATCCGCAAAAATGATTGACGTAAAAGCTACATTAAATGAGAGCACGGAGCGCATGGAAATGGCCGCCCTGTTCTTGGAAGAAAGTCTGAACCGCATCCGTGCAGGACGTGCCAACGTGGCCATTCTGGACGGTGTTCGTGTGAATTCGTATGGCCAGAAAGTGCCGCTGAACCAGGTGGCCAATGTTACTTGCCCCGATGCGCGCACCATTGCCATCAAGCCGTGGGACCGCAAGGCCATCCGCGATATCGAGAAAGCTATTATGGACAGCGACGTGGGCATCACGCCTGAGAACAACGGCGAGGTGATCCGCCTTGGAATTCCGCAGCCCACCGAGGAGCGCCGTCGCGATTTGGCCAAGCAGTGCGCCAAGATTGCTGAAAAGGCAAAGGTGGAAGTGCGCAATGTGCGCAGCGAAATCAAGGATAAGCTGAAGAAGGCCATCAAGGACGGCCTTTCGGAAGACAACGAGAAAGACGCTGAGCTGGAGCTGCAGAAGATTCACGACAAGTTCATCAAGAAGATTGACGACTTGCTGGCAGCCAAGAACAAAGAGATCATGACCGTATAGTGAAAGGTCTTGTCATAAAAAACACAGGGTCGTGGTATACCGTCCTTACCGACGACGGCGATACCATCGACTGCAAGATCAAAGGAAAATTCCGGCTGAAGGGCATCCGCAGCACCAATCCGGTGGCTGTGGGTGACCGCGTCAGTCTGTCTCTTCCGCCATCGTCTGATGGGGGCTTTTCTGCGACAACCGACCAACGCACGGCTGGTGGAGTCTTCATCACCGAGATTGAAGACCGCCGCAACTACGTCATCCGCAAATCGTCGAATCTCTCGAAGCAGAGCCATATCCTGGCGGCCAATGTAGACCAGGTGTTTCTTATCGTCACCGTCAATTATCCGGAGACCTCCACTACCTTCATCGACCGTTTCCTGGCCTCGGCCGAGGCCTATCGCATCCCCGTGGTGCTGATTTTCAACAAGACCGACTTGCTCTCTCCCGAGGAGCTGCATTATCAGGAAATGATGATGACGCTCTATGATAATATCGGCTATCAGTGCGTGGCTATTTCGGCAAAGGAGCTGGAAGAGGAAAGAGGAGAGAGGAAAGAGGAGAGAGTTAAGCTGGAGGAACTGCTGAAGGATAAGATTACGCTCTTCTCGGGTAACAGCGGAGTGGGGAAGTCCACCTTATTAAATAAACTGATTCCCGGGGTGGAACTGCGCACGGCCGAAATCAGCGATGCCCACAACACAGGCATGCACACCACCACCTTCAGCGAGATGCTTCGTCTGCCGTTTGGCGGATGGGCCATTGACACGCCGGGCATCAAGGGATTCGGCACTTTCGACATGGAACCCGAAGAGTTGAGCGGATATTTCCGCGAGATATTTCACTTCTCGAAAGATTGCCGTTTCTCCAATTGCACGCACACCCACGAACCGGGATGTGCCGTGCTGAAGGCCGTCGAGGAACACTACATAGCCCAGAGCCGCTACCAGAGCTATCTCTCCATGCTGGAAGACAAAGAGGAGAGCAAATACAGGGAGGCTTTCTGAAGTTATCCCAAATTAGCTGAAAAAAGCGGGGCGTTAGTTGATAGTATTTGTTCGTTATTCGCATTTTGACTATCTTTGCAGCAAACAACGTAATACTTCATTTTTTAAAGAAATAGAATCTCTTATCAGATATGATAGCTGTCAAAAGACGTCTCGTTCACGAACATTTAATATATATAGCGCTATGGGCAATCTTGTTCATAGCGCCTCTGGTGAGCATCTACGTGCGTTCCACCCACGATGCTAAATATGTGTTCCAGTGGGACGACGTTTTCATGGTGTGGCACATCTATCTGGTCTATCTCGTTGTTTTCCTCATCCACAATTTCGCGCTCGCTCCGATGCTTGTCAACAGGCACCGGAAACTGTCCTATTTTGTCGGGGTGGCCTGTCTGCTTGCCGTTTTCGTATGCTATCAGTGTCAGAGCAGACCAGCAGGCGGTGGACCTCGTCCGGAAATGGAAATGATGGGCGGCGATCCGGGGCGCATGGGGCACCGTCCGCCACGGATGCCTGGCGACAGCATACACCGTCCGCACGAATTCAATCCGGAACACCGCGGGGAGATGGAACGTCACGGAGAAGGGCGGATGATGGACAGACACCACGACCACCGTCCGCCGATAGGTATCGGATTGTCGCATCTTTTCCAACTGGTGGTGATGATACTCATGCTCGGCATGAACCTCGGTGTGAAGCTCTACTTCAAGAACCTGGAGGACCAGAAGGAGATGCGCGAGCTGGAAAGCCGTTCGCTCAGTCAGCAGCTGGCTTATCTGAAATATCAGATTAATCCGCATTTCTACATGAACACGCTCAACAACATCCATGCGCTGGTTGACATCGATCCCGAGCGGGCCAAGGAAACCATCCTCATCCTCTCCAGAATCATGCGCTATGTGCTCTACGAGGCCGACAAGCATCTGGTGCCCGTGGGGCGCGAAGTGGAATTCCTGATGAACTATATACATCTGATGAAGCTGCGCTATACCGACAAGGTGAGCATCACCACGGATATACCCGCCGAGATGCCCGATGCCGAAATCCCCCCGCTGGTGTTTATCACCTTCGTGGAAAACGCCTTCAAGCACGGCGTCAGCTACAAGCAGCAGTCGTTTGTTGACATCCATCTGCAGTTCAGCGACGGAAGGCTAAGGTTCAGCTGCCGTAACAGCAAGCCGGTGGTTTTAGAGGAGAGAGGAAAGAGGAAAGAGGAGAGTGGAGAGAGGAAAGAGAAAAGAGAAAAGAAAAACGGCGGAGTGGGGCTGGCCAATGTGAAACAGCGGCTGGACATCATCTACGACAACGATTATACTTTAGACATCCAAGATAATGCCGACACCTACGAAGTGTTGTTGCTTTTACCGATAAAAAGAGACGTATGATAAAGTGTTTAGCTATCGACGACGAGCCATTGGCATTGGAACAGCTCGCCAACTATATTAAGAAAATTCCGTTCCTGGAACTCGTTGCACGCTGCCAGAGCGCGCTCGATGCCCGGGAAATCATGGAGTGTGAAGTCATCGACGCCATCTTCTGCGACATCAACATGCCCGACTTGAACGGCATGGACTTCGTGAAGTCGCTGGCCGTTCCCCCTATGGTGGTCTTCACCACGGCCTATTCAGAATATGCCGTCGAGGGCTTCAAGGTGGATGCCGTGGACTATCTGCTTAAGCCGTTCGGCCTTGCCGATTTCCAGCGTGCTGCCAACAAGGTGAAGGCGCGCTACGACCTGATGAACACGGCTGTGGTATCAACGGTAGATGAAGACAATGCCATCTTCCTGAAGACCGAATACAAGGTGGTGCGCCTGTCAATCAGCGACATCCGCTACGTGGAGGGCATGAGCGAGTATCTGAAGATTCACGTGGAGGGACAGCCCAAGCCACTCATCGTGCTGCTTTCGATGAAGAAGATGGAAGAGCGCTTGCCCAATTTCTTTATGCGCATTCACCGCAGCTATATCATCAATCTGAAGAAGATTCAGGAGGTGAACAAGAACCGCGTCATCATGGACCGTGACACTTGGCTGCCCATTGGCGACAACTATAAAGAGCAGTTTCAGGATTACATCAATACCAAGTTCCTCGGGAAGTAAGCCGTATCGTAAGCGTTTCAGAATGAAGTAACTTCTCCCTCCCCTTAGAAAGGGGAGGCCAGGAGGGGTTGATTCTCTTGGCTAAAGTGTTGAATTGTAGGCTGTAAATCAACCACCCCCAGCCCCTCCTTTCTTTAAGGAGGGGGTTAATTACATTTTGTCACAACCCTCCCGTTCGTTTGAATTTGCAATTCAAACGCATCGATTATGAGGATTTGCAATCCGAGAGAACCAACTCCACGGAAAAGTCGATTCTTCACTCTTCACTCTTCATTCTTCACTTAACAGCGATGGTGTATTCCGACAGGAACGAGGCGCCGGGCTGCAGGTGGTTCATCAGGTATTTCTTGCGGAAGTCGCCGCGGTATTCCACCTTGTCGTGAATGCCGTACCACGGCTCGATGCATACAAACGGCGCATGCTTTCCGTAGGGAGCCCAGATGCCTACGCAGGGCGTCTTCATATCTACGGTTACCACGGGCTGTCCGTCTTCGTCGAGCAGAGCCACCTGTTTCACCTGACTCTTATCGATAATCACGCAGTCCTCTTTGAAGCTGTCCTCCGTGAAATGCCAGATGCCGTCCTTGCTGCCCACATCGAAACGTCCGGGGATGATGCAGCCCTTCATGTTGCCGATCAGCCGTTCCAATTTGCCCTTGTTGTCGAAGCAGACGGTGCCCTTCGGCTCGTCGCCCTCTTTCATTCCGGGAATTATGAATGCCGGATGACCGCCTATCTGGAAATGGATTTCGTTGTTATCGGTGTTGTGCACGTGCCAAATCACGTGAATCTTGTTGCCGTCCAGCCGGTAGGTGATGCTCAGCATGAAATGATAGGGATAGCAGCGGTGCGTTTCGGGAGAGTCTTCCAGCGCAAATGTCACTTTCGTGTCAGTCTTGTTGATGAGTTTGAAGTCCATG
>JAFWQT010000059.1 GCA_017508965.1 Prevotella sp.
TATTTATATATATAAAATTACTACTCTATCAAAAACGCAAAAAGTGACTTCGTGTAAAAGTGTAAAAGTGACTTTTTGCAACTACTTGATAATCAACGCAAAAACCGCCATTTGTCAGGAAAACATATAATACACAATCGTGACTTTTTAGGCATTTTATTACTGAAAAAGTTACCCTTTTCTGACCCTTTTGTTGACTAAAAAACGGCTTTTGTTGACTAAAATCGCCGAAAATAGCCATCATGATGTATGGTCGTTTTGTGTTTTTTGCTCAATGCAGAGACACAAAAAGGAGATGCTGGGCTACATGACCATTGCTAACGAAAGGGGTGCCCATTTCGTTCACCCCTTTACACAAAGTCACTTTTACACTTTTACACGAAGTCACTTTTTCACTTTTTACGATTTTCACGATTCGCAATTATTGGCTGCGCCGGAGCTGATTACGGCAAAGGTTTGAATAACAAACATAAAAAAGAAACTCGTTTTTGAAGATTTTGATTAGATTAACAATCAAAATCGTGTTCTGCCCTCATTTTTTTGTACCTTTCAAGAAGGTACTCTCGCTCGACAAAGCAAAAAAAAGCAAGCTTTCTTTTGCATTTGTTCTCACTTATTTGTACCTTTGCCGACAATTTGCAAAATGGAGATTCATAAACTTAAATAATACACATTCACGATGGTTAAGATTTCGAAAGAAGCCGCCCTGAAATATCATGAGACTGGACGGCCCGGTAAGATTGAGGTGAAACCCACCAAACCCTACCGCACACAAACAGACCTCTCGCTGGCATACTCGCCCGGCGTAGCTTTCCCCTGCCTGGAAATTCAGGATAATCCAGACAATGCCTACAAATACACGGACAAGGGCAACCTGGTGGCCGTGATATCCAACGGTACGGCCGTGCTGGGACTGGGCGACATCGGCGCCATGAGCGGCAAGCCGGTGATGGAAGGTAAGGGACTGCTGTTCAAAATCTACGGCGGCATCGACGTGTTCGACATCGAGGTAGACGAGAAAGACCCTGAGAAATTCTGCGAGGCAGTGGAGAAAATAGCTCCGACCTTCGGCGGCATCAACCTGGAGGACATCAAGGCGCCGGAGTGCTTCTATATAGAGGAAAGACTGAAGCGCACACTCGACATACCGGTGATGCACGACGACCAGCACGGCACGGCCATCATCTCGGCTGCGGGACTGAAGAACGCACTGGAGGTGATTGGCAAGGACATCAAGCAGGTGAAGCTGGTGGTGAACGGTGCCGGAGCGGCTGCCATCTCGTGCACCAAGCTCTACATGGCGCTGGGCGTGAAGAAGGAGAACATTCTGATGCTCGACTCGAAGGGCGTAATCACCAGCGACCGCGAGGGACTGACCGAGCAGAAGCGTTTCTTTGCCACCGACCGCCGCGACGCACACACGCTGGCCGAGGCCGTGAACGGTGCCGACGTGTTCGTGGGACTCTCGAAGGGTAACGTGCTCTCGAAGGAGATGGTGAAGACGATGGCCAAAGACCCCATCATCTTTGCACTGGCCAACCCCGTGCCCGAAATCTCGTATGAGGATGCCATGGAGGCCCGCCCCGACGTGCTGATGTCGACAGGCCGCACCGACTATCCCAACCAGATAAACAACGTGATTGGATTCCCCTACATCTTCCGCGGCGCGCTCGACGTGCAGGCCAAGGCCATCAACGAGGAGATGAAGATGGCTGCCGTGATGGCCATTGCCGACCTGGCCAAGCAGCCGGTGCCCGACGTGGTGAACGACGTGTACAACGTGAACAACCTGAAGTTCGGCCGCGAATACTTCATTCCGAAACCCGTAGACCCGAGACTCATCTCGGAGGTGAGCGCCGCCGTGGCCAAGGCTGCCATCGACAGCGGCGTGGCCCGCAAGACCATCGACAACTGGGATGCCTACAAGCGTTCGCTCTCGGTGCTGCTGGGACAGGAGACCAAGCTGACGCAGAAGCTGTATGCCACAGCCAAGGCCCATCCGCAGCGCGTGGTGTTTGCCGAGGGTATCCACCCGACGATGCTGCGTGCCGCCGTGCAGGCTAAGGCCGAGGGCATCTGTCAGCCGATACTGCTGGGCAACGACGAGGCCATTGGCAAGCTGGCCAAGGAGCTGGACCTCTCGCTGGAGGGCATCGAGATTGTGAACCTGCGCCACCCGAACGAGGCTGCCCGCCGCGAGCGCTACGCACAGATTCTGACCGAGAAGCGCCAGCGCGACGGCTACACCTTCCCCGAGGCCAACGACAAGATGTTCGAGCGCAACTACTTCGGAATGATGATGGTGGAGACGGGCGACGCCGATGCCTTCATCACCGGTCTGTACACGAAATACTCGAACACCATCAAGGTGGCCAAGGAGGTGATCGGCATACGCAGCGAGTTCAAGCACTTCGGAACGATGCACATCATCAATTCGCCGAAGGGCACGCTCTACATTGGCGACACGCTGATCAACAACAACCCCGACACGGAGGAGCTGGTGGACATTGCCCGACTGTCGAACACCTCGGTGCGCTGGTTCAACGAGGAGCCGCACATCGCCATGATAAGCCACTCGAACTTCGGCAGCGACACATCGGCCGGTTCAAGAAAGGTGCGCGAGGCCGTGGCCATACTGCAGAAGGAATATCCCGACATGGCCATCGACGGTGAGATGCAGATTGGCTATGCGCTGAACAAGGAGCAGCGCGACGCCACCTACCCGTTCACCCGACTGAAGGGACTCGACGTGAACACGCTGGTGTTCCCCAACCTGACGAGTGCCCGCTCGAGCTTCAAGATGCTGCAGGCGCTGAACACCGACGTGGAAATCATCGGTCCGATACAGATGGGGCTGAACAAGGCCATCCACTTCACCGACTTCGATGCCTCGGTGCGCGACGTGGTGAACATCTGTGCCATTGCTTCCATCGACGCTTTTGTGTGGAAGCTGCAACACAGGTTCTCGAAATAATGACAAGAGGCAGTTCACAACGAACTGCCTCTTATCTTTTTTATCACTTATCACTCCTCACTTATCACTTATCACTTAAATAAGCAGCGGCCATTTCGGCACAGCGCTCTCCGTCGACGCCTGCCGAGACGATGCCACCGGCATAGCCTGCACCCTCGCCACAGGGGAAGAGACCACGTAGCCGCACATGCTGCAGGGTGTCGCGGTCGCGGAGAATGCGGACGGGCGACGAGGTGCGCGTCTCGACAGCTATCAGGCAGGCCTCGTTGGTGAGGAACCCATGGCTCATCTTGCCGAACTTGCGGAAGCCTTCCTGCAAACGGTGGCTCACGGGCTTGGGAAGCCAGAAATGCAGCGGACTGGAAATCAGTCCCGGGGCATAGCTGCTCTTGGGAAGGTCGAAACTGAGGCGGTTGTTCACGAAGTCGGCCATGCGCTGAGCGGGTGCCGTCTGCCGCATGTTGCCCTGCTGCCAGCAGTCGCGCTCCAAACGTTCCTGATACTCCATAAGCCGTAGCGGACTGTCGCCCTCGACGTCGTCGGGATGCATCTCAACCACCATTCCGCTGTTGCTCCAGGCCGTTCCGCGACTGGCGGGCGACATGCCGTTGACAACAATCTGCTCGGGACCTGTGGCGGCAGGAATGACGAAGCCGCCGGGACACATGCAGAAGGAATAGACGCCGCGGCCGTCGACCTGCGTAACGAACGAATACTCGGCTGCCGGAAGCCACTCGCCGCGCCCCTGACGGTTGTGATACTGTATCTGGTCGATGAGCTGGCTGGGGTGCTCGAGCCTGACGCCGACAGCCAGTCCCTTGGCCTCGAGCTCGATGCCGCTGCCGTGGAGATAGCGATACACGTCGCGCGCCGAATGGCCGGTGGCAAGGATGACGGGACCGGAAAAAGAAAAAGAGGACCCTCCCCCACCCTCCTTATGAGGGAGGGAGTTATTTGCTTCGGCCTCGATGCCAACGACCTTGTCTTTTTCGATAATCAGGCGCGTCATTCGGGTTTGGAAATGCACCTCGCCGCCGCTGTTGATGATGGTGTTGCGCATGTTCTCGATGACGCGGGGCAGACGGTCGGTACCGATGTGGGGATGGGCATCGGCCAGGATGTTGGTGGAGGCGCCGTGCTGGCAGAACACGTTGAGTATTTTCTCGGTGTTGCCGCGCTTCTTGGAACGGGTGTAGAGCTTGCCGTCGGAATAGGCACCGGCACCACCCTCGCCAAAGCAGTAGTTGCTCTCAGCGTCCACCTGCTGCGTCTTGGTGATGAGTGCCAGGTCGTGCTTCCTGTCGCGCACATTCTTGCCGCGCTCAACCACGATGGGACGGTAGCCCAGCTCGATGAGACGGAGGGCAGCAAACAAGCCGCCGGGACCTGCGCCCACGACCACCACCGAGGGACGGCCGCTGACGTCGGGATAGACGGTTCGCAGGAAATCGTCGTCGGTGGGCTGTTCGTTGACATACACCCGGACCTTCAGGTTCACGAAGATGGTGCGCTGGCGGGCATCGATGCTGCGCTTGAGCACCCTGACATGCGTAATACTGCTCAGGCTAAGCCCCTCTTCGTGCGCCAGATAGTCTTTCAGCGCCGATTCGTTGGCCGCCTGCCGAGGCAACAGCCTCAACTGATATTCCTTTATCATAGATTCTTGTCGAAAAATTCAACCACTCGCTGCTGGGCTTCGGGCGGACAGCCGTGCGGCATGTCCCACAGCTCGGTGACCAGGCGCTCGCCCACCCCCTGACTGTCCCACACGCGGTGCATCTCGGCGAAGGCCTTCTCGGCACCGGGAACGGGGAACAGCTTGTCTTTCATGCCGTTGATGAACAGCATGGGCTTGGGACAGGCCAGCGACGCTATGTGGGGATAGTCCATATACTGACGGAGCGCAGGAATGCAGTTGGCAAAGCCGCCGTTCTCGGAGCGTCCGTACTTCAGCGTCAGCTGCACGTCGCTCGTCACCATCCAGCAAACGGCAGCGCCCACCTTGATGCGGTCGCTCAGCGCCGAGAGCATCCATGCGCGATAGGCACCCATGGAGCAGCCAGCACAGCCTATGCGGTCGGCATCCACCTCGGGCAGGGTGGCCAGCAGTTCGGTGGTGGCAATATCGTCGTAGGTCATGAAGGCCGAGAGGCAGCGCCCATACATCTGCATGTTGCCGGCAATCATGTCGTACTTGCTGCGGTCGACGCCCTCTTCGCGTCCGCGCTCGCCCCACAGCGGAGCATCGGCCGAGAACACCACATAGCCTCGGCGCGCCATGTAGTCGCCCCAGAACTGTCCGCCATAGACCTTCGTCTGCCAGTCGAAGGCATCCTTGATGATGACAGAATCCTCCTGGAAGGGAATAATCATCTTCTCCTTGCCGATGAACAGATGGGCACCGTGGTCGTGAAGCAGGTTGATGGCCGGATGTTTCGTACGGTCATCCTGCGGCACCAGCATATACGCACGTACCTTATAATATCTGCTCAGCTGGAACTCGAGCTTACGGGCCACATAGCCGTCGCGCTGCTCTTCGCCCAGCACCACCACGTTCCATGCCTGTGGAGCCGGCGGCGGCGTCATCATGCACTCGAAGACCTTGCGGCGGGCCGTCTGCTTCCACTGGCTGAAGTCGGAGATGTCCGACTGGCCCCATGCCAGCGGATATTTCATGTCGGCAATGAGCGAGTCGCAATACACGGGCATGTTCTTCTTGAATTCGTAAAGCGCGCGCTTCTGCCCGAAAGCCGCCAGCGGCACAATGGCCAATAATAGGATGACAATCTTTTTCATGCCACAAAAATACGAATTATTCCATGAAAAGCCAAGCAAAACGCGAAGATTTTTGAGCCCCGGGCCACAGAGCGGGAAGACGGGCGCAGGGGGAATTTCCCCCAATCTTTAGGGAAAACCTACCGGCATTATAGGCATTTTCTTTTTCAAACATCATGAAAAGGCCTTACCTTTGCCATTGAAAAAACAGAAGTATAACATTTAAAAATAAACGACTATGAAGAAAATCAATAAAGTGATAGCAGCCACGATGATCATGGCAATCACAGCAGCAATGCCAGCAATGGCAGTCAATAAGAAGAACGTAGGTTACGACAAGAGAGCCAAAGTAGTTGTAGTGCTTGACGAGCGGGGACCTCACCACTATCGCCATCACGCCTACGGCCATCATCCCGACATGAGGGTCTGCGCCTTCAGGGTGAGCCACTATTCATCGCCGCGCCACATGGTTGCCAAGGCCGAGCGCATTCACGGCGTGATTGATGCCCACTTCAGCCCGCGCACCCACGAGGTGATTGTACGCTACGATGCGCGCCGCACCACGGCCCACCACATCAGGCACATCATGGACTCGCACCATCCGCACGGCCGCTACTAATAGAACGGTAATTTGCCATACCACATAAATATATTTCTCCGAGAGAGGGTATGCCACAATGGGGCATATCCTCTTTCTTTTTGTATTCTGAATACTGGCCTCATCCCTTATCCTGTGGCAGTTTCTTTACTATCTACTCCCCGCCCTATAGGGAGGGGCCGGGGGCGGGTCTTCCCCCTCGGGGAGGTTTGTAGGGGGTTACTCCTCGGTTTCGACCTTCTTGATTTTCCAGCCCAGGGCAGCCACGAAGCAGGCCATGAGCGGACTGAGCAGGTTGAAGAAGCAATAAGGCAAGTAGGTAAGCGTGGCCACTCCGAGCACGGTTGACTGCGTCATGCCGCAAGTGTTCCAGGGCACCAGCACCGATGTCACGGTGACGGCATCCTCGGTGGTGCGGCTGAGCAGCCTTTCCTGATAGCCCATACGCTTGTAGGTTTCGCGATACATGTCGGCCGTGAGCACGATGGAAATGAACTGGTCGCCGGTGGATAGATTGAAGAACAGTCCGGTGAAAACGGTATTGGCCACCAGTCCGAAGAGGCTCTTCACATAGCTGATGATGACGCGGGTGATGCTCTGAATCATGCCGCTGGCCACCATCACGGCACCGAAACACATGGCGCTGATGATGAGCCAGATGGTGTTGAGCATGCCGGCCATGCCACCCGTCGACACCAGTTCGTTGAGCGCAGCGTCGCCCGTCTCCACATTGGTGGCGCCATAATAGGTGATGGCCAGTCCCTTGAAAAGAGCCACCAGTCCCTCGCCACCGCCGGCTATCTCGGTGAGGATGTGCGGCTGCAGGATAAGTGCCGTGATTCCCGCCATTACCGACGAGAGGAAAAGCGTGATGAGCGAAGGTGCGCGACGGGCAATGAGCACGCCCGTGAGGACGGGCACCAGCAGCGTCCAAAGACTGATATGATAGGTATTGGCCAGACCTTCGGTGTACTGACCAACGTGGAGCGCCTCGCCGCTGGCGATTCCCAGGCCGGCAATGAAATAGATGACCAGCGCAATGGTGAACGACGGCATGGTGGTGTAGACCATATAGCGGATGTGGCGGAACAAATCGACGCCAGCCGCCGACGATGCCAGGATGGTGGTGTCGCTCAGCGGCGACATCTTATCGCCGAAATAGGCTCCCGAGATGATGGCACCCGCCGTCCATGCCTCCGATATGTCCAGCGCATGGCCTATGCCGATGAATGCCACGCCGATGGTGGCTATCGTGGTCCACGAACTGCCGGAGAGCACCGACACCAGCGCACAGATGATGCACGAGGTGAAGAGAAAGAACTGGGGAGAAATAATCTGTACGCCATAGTAGATGAGCGTGGGAACAATGCCGCTCACCATCCACGAGCCGGAAAGCATGCCGACGGTCAGGAGGATGACAAGCGTGATGGAGACATCGCCGATGGTTTTCATGATTTGCCGCTCGAACAGTTTCCAGCTCATGCGGTAAACCGTCATCGAAATCGTCACACAGACGGCCATGGCCAGCAGCAATGCCACCTGGCTGCCGCCGTTGAGCGAGTCGCTGCCGAACACGGCAATGACAAACACCAGCAGGGCGATAAGTACCAGCAGGGGGATGGCCGAGACTATCGGACGGGGACTCTGGTCGCTCATCGTCAGGTAGCGTTTTTCTTTTCAGCCGGTGGCACCACCTCGCCCTTGTCGCCGAGGAACACCTTCTTGCGGCCTCGCTTTGCCTCGAAATAGGGATATTCGTCGCGCAGCTGGATATCGTCGTAGATGAAGTCGGCCACCACGGTGTCCTTGCGGTCGGGCAGTATCAGTCCCATCTTGCCGTCGCGCTGGGCAATGATGGGCATCGTGACGAGGTCGTCGACATAGGTGTAGCACGTGCGCAGGAAATCATACTGCGGACTGACCAGCACGCGGCCCTCGTGGTCGATAATCCCGAACTTTCCATCGCGCTCGATCACGGTGTGGTAGCGAATGTATTTCGAGCGTATGCGCTCCAGGTAGAACTTCATCTTGTCGCGGTTGTTGATGAAAGCGAGCATATAGTCGAAGGTGTCGCAATAGTTGGCAATGGCACGCGCCAGCACCAGTTTGAAGTCGAGTCCGCTGATGCTCTTCCTGTTCAGGTCGATATAGCGCGCTATGGCCTCCTCCTTCTCGGCCACGGTAAGCGTGGAAAGTGCTTCCTCAAACTTCTCCATGATACACTTACGGCCCGACATTCCCTTAATGTAACGGTGTATCTGCCGGCCCATCTCCTTACAGACAAAATGGTCTATCTGTCTTTGCTCTATGCTGTCAACATAGATTCGGTTGAAGTTTTCTTGCGTTATTTTCTCCATGGCATTTACAGATAAATAGTTAACATTTACTTGTTTGCCTACAAAATTACAAAATAAAAATGAGAATCCACAATCTTTCCATTATTTTTTTGTAATTTCGCACCATGGAAATACTTTTATCACTCATTGGATTACTCGTGGGAGCCATTGCCACCTGGTTTTTCTGCAACCGGAAGACGAACATGATTATCCGCCAGCGCGAGACGCTCAGCATTAGTCTGGCGGCAAGAACCAAGGAGGTGGAACTCATCCGCGAACAGATGGAGAAGGAAGCAAGGGAATGCGCCGACCACCTGGACGAGCAGAACCGCGAGGCCGAAATTCGACTTAAAGAGGTCAGGCAGCAGGCCGACCAGCGGCTGCAGGAAGTAAAGGAGCAGGCCGAGCGGCGCATGGAGGAACAGCGCCAGCTGGTGGAAAGTCAGATGCAGCAGCAAATCGAGACCTTGCGCGAAAGGATGACCAACGTCACGCAGCAGCTGCTCAAGCAGCGCACCGATGAGCTGGAGGCCAACAACTCGAAGGCCATGGAGAGCGTGGTGAATCCGCTGAAGGAGAAGTTGGGCGAGCTGCACGAACTGGTGCAGGCCACGCGCGACAAGGCACAGGAAGACTCTGCCACCGTCAGGGAACAGATACGCAACATGATGGAGCGCGCCCAGCAAATAGGCAACGAGGCGGCACGGCTGACCAACGCCCTCACCCATAACTCACAGTTCCAGGGAAGCATGGGCGAACAGGTGCTGGGCGTGATTCTCGACAATGCCGGACTGCGCAAGGGCCGCGACTACGAAGAGCAGACCACCATGAAGAGCGAGACCGGCGAAACGATGATTAACGAAGAAACGGGGCAGCGCATGCGTCCCGACGTCATCCTGCATTTCCCCGACCAGAAAGATGCCATTATCGATGCGAAGGTGTCGCTCACGGCCTACGAGCGCTACGTCAACGCCACCGATGCCGCCGAACAGCAGCTCATGCTGAAGCAGCATGTGGAAAGCATGAGGCGCCATGTGGATGAGCTTTCGGCTAAGAACTACAGCAAATACCTGCCCCGCCAGCATGCCACCATCGACTTCGTCATCATGTTCGTACCCTTCGAGGGTGCTTTTCAGGCAGCCATGCAGCACGACCCCACCCTATGGACCGATGCCCTGCGCAAAAACGTATGTATTGCCGGAGAACTGAACCTTACGGTTATCCTGCGCATGATAAAACTGGCATGGAAACAGTTCGACCAGACGCAGAACCAGGAAGAAGTATATAAGAATGCCGAGGTGCTCATCAAGCGCGTGGGACTGCTCTGCAAGCGCTATGCCGAACTGGGAAAAAGCATCGAGCAGACGGAAAGAAAATACAAGGAATGCGACGATCTGTTCTATGGTCGCCAGAACTTGCTGGCACCCGCCCGGAGAATTGTAGAACTGGGAGCAAAAGACGATGACCGTATTCCGAGTTTGGGGGATGGGGAGTGAATTAGGAGTTAGAAATTTGAAATTAGGAGTTACAGGGCTTGCCTGGTAATCATAATTCTACATTCTCAACTCTCAATTCTACATTAACTGTCCTTCAGGACCTCAATAAACTCCGGCTCCACCGTAGTAACTGAGATGGCGGTGAAATCCATCAGTCTTAGAACAAGGCGCTTCTTGCGCTTGCCCTTCAGATGAGCCAC
Source organism: Prevotella sp. (assembly GCA_017508965.1). GTDB lineage: Bacteria > Bacteroidota > Bacteroidia > Bacteroidales > Bacteroidaceae > Prevotella. The sequence continues at coordinate 10,380 of JAFWQT010000059.1, forward strand.
CTCGCCCACCAGTCCGTCGAGCGGTCCGCCATGCAGCTTCACATGCACGCCCTTCTCCAGTTCCAGTTCGTCAGCCCGATGATAGAGAATACGCTCCGAAAGATTTTGCGTGGCCTTGATGAACGGTTCCATCTGCCATGTCGGCACCACCATCACCCTGTTGGCTTCGTTTTCGCGTTTCTTGCAGAACGAGACCGTCAGCCCGTGACCATAGAATGCCGTGCGTACAAATGGCTGCAGGAAATCGAACGAAGCATGCACAAACAGCAATTCCGGAAGCACGTTCTTCAGCACCCTATGTTTCCGCCCACGTGAGTCCGTGCGCAGCACATAGCTCCGGGGCACGAAGGTCTCTTTGCCCTCTGCCTTCAGCAGTTCCTCCAGCACCTCAACGGGTTTCCATTTCAGCCGGAGTACGAACCACTGTACTTCGTCGCGTTTCCAGAATTTCTTTTCCTCAACCATCTCCCTAAGGAATATTTCGGTTGCAAAGATACGATTAAACGAAGACAAAAGCAAATAAAAAATGGTTTATTTGCTTTTGTCGACCGTATGTGTGTTACTATGATTTATCCCTGCATCTTATAGACAATGTCCATAATCTGCTTGCCCAGGGCGTCGGCCTCTTCCATGGTGTGGGCCTCGCTATAGACGCGGATGATGGGCTCGGTGTTCGACTTGCGCAGATGCACCCACTTGTCGGGGAAATCAATCTTCACGCCGTCGATGTCGTTCACCTGCTCGTCTTTGAACATCTCCTTCACCTTCACCAGGATGGCATCGACATCGGTGGAAGGAGTGAGGTCGATACGGTTCTTGGCAATGAAATAGTTGGGGAAGGTCTTGCGCAACTCGGTGGCCTTCATACCTTTCTGAGCCAGGGAACTGAGGAACAGGGCGATACCTACCAATGCATCACGGCCATAGTGGCTCTCGGGATAGATGACGCCGCCATTGCCTTCGCCGCCGATGACGGCTCCCACCTGCTTCATCTTGGTGGTGACATTCACCTCACCCACGGCAGCAGCCGTATACTTGCCGCCATGCTTCTCGGTGACATCGCGCAGGGCACGGGTGGATGAGAGGTTGGAAACGGTGTTGCCCGGCTGGTGGGAAAGAATATAGTCGGCCACGCTGACGAGTGTGTATTCCTCGCCGAACATGGTGCCGTCCTCGCAGATGAAGGCCAGACGGTCTACATCGGGGTCAACAACAATGCCGAGATCGAAGCCGCCTTCGCGCATACGGCCCATGATTCCCTGCAGGTTTTTCTCCAGCGGTTCTGGATTGTGGGCAAAGTCGCCATTGGCCTCGCCGTTCAGTATCTCGTAATCGACGCCAAGGGCCTGCAACAAATCGGGAAGAATGATGCCGCCCACGCTGTTGATAGCATCCACGCAGACGCGGAAGCCGGCCTTGCGGATGGATTCTGCATCGACGAGCTGCAAGGCAAGCACGCTCTGGATGTGGCGCTGGTTGAAGGTGTCGTCTTCAATGTATTTTCCCAAATGGTCCACATCGGCATATTCAAACGCCTCTTCCTCGGCCAGGCGAAGCACCTCGTTGCCTTCTTCCTTGTTGAGGAACTCACCCTCGCTGTTAAGCAGCTTCAAGGCATTCCACTGGCGCGGATTATGAGAGGCGGTGATGATGATGCCGCCGTCGGCACCACTCATGCGAACGGCCAACTCGGTGGTAGGCGTGGTAGCCAGTCCGATGTTGATAACGTCGTAGCCATAGCCCATCAGGGTTCCGCAAACCACGTTCTTCACCATCTCGCCTGAGATGCGGGCATCGCGGCCTACAACAATCTTTCCACTACCCTCTTGTCCCTTGCTCTTCGAGATAAAAGTGGCATAGGCGGTTACAAACTTCACAATGTCTAACGGGTTAAGCGTATCACCCGTTGGGCCTCCAACAGTTCCGCGGATGCCCGATATGGATTTGATAAGTGTCATAAGATTATAATTTTAAAGTCCTCGCTCGTAGGTGATTTCGTAATAGCAGGGATAAACGTACTGCGTGGCCCTGGCATGTCCCTGAGAGTGAGGAATAATCAGATTAACCTTTGCTATTTCTTCGTCGGGGTTGGTGGGACGGCCGATATTGATGTATGCCAGCGGCACGAGCCATCCTGAGGGAACCGAGGTGGTTTTGTAGGCGTCAACCATCCAACTCTCGCCGTTGATAAACGAGGCGGTGAAGTTGCCGAGGGTGTTGGTAACGTTCATCTTGTCGGAGAATCGACGGAAGGAAACGGTATTGGTGTTGACAACCAACGAGTCGGTCTTGATGTTGCGCTCAGAAAAACGGCAGAGCACGGTGGCCGTCTCGCCCTTCTTCAGCTTCTCGCCGCAGCCCTTGCGTACAATCTGCATATATACGCCGGAACTGGCAAACAGCACGTATTCGTTGCGTGACAGATCGGTAACGTTGCCGTTTGAGAAAAACGTGCTTTCGCTGATTACGTTGATATTATTCTTCGCAATAAAAGCTTTGATAGCATCCGACTCAGCCTCTTTCTGCTCGGCATAGGTCTCGTATTTGCTGCACGAGGCCGCCAACACACAGAACAGCGCGATGACCAAGAGTTTGCCAGTTGCTATATGATTTCCAATCTTCATTCTTAAACAGTTTAAAATGATTCGCCTGCAAAGGTAGTAAAATTTTAGGGGTTAGGCGGCAAGCATCTGCCGATAATCATCGTATCTTATTATTTTTTAACGCGTCAGAACTGAAGTTCTGTGATTGCTCGCTGCACAATGAACTCGGCTTCCTTGATGGAACAGTTCAGCCGTCCGCCCGAGGCATTCAGGTGACCGCCGCCATTGAAATACTTCTGGGCAATCTTGGTGCA
>JAFWQT010000060.1 GCA_017508965.1 Prevotella sp.
ATGCCGGGCACGATGGCATCGAAGTCCAGACGGCCGTTGGGCAGCGTGGGAGGCACACCGAACAGACGTCCGAAACCGCCCAGGAAGTAGCAGCCGCCGGCCACCACGAAGGCGAAAATCGTAGAGATAACCGTTCCGCGATGAATGGCGCTCTCGTCGGTGATGGAATAGAACTTACCCACCATCTGCGGCAGTCCCCATGTTCCGAGCGAAGTCAGGATGACCACACCCAGCAGGTTCCAGGGGTCAGGACCCCAGAGCGAGGCAAAACCGCCGTTCACCGAGGCATCCGCATCTGAAGGCATCTGCGCCATCTGATGGAAAGCCTCCACCAGTCCGCCCTTCTGAGCCAGCACGGCGGCAATGATGGTCACGATACCGAAGAGCATGATGATGCCCTGGATAAAGTCGTTCATCGCCGTGGCGCGGTAACCGCCCAGAATCACGTACACAGCCGTCAGGATGGCCATGATGATTACGCAGTATTCGTAAGGGATGCCGAAGCCCATCTCGAAGAGCGTGCTGATGCCCTTATAGACACCGGCTGTATAGGGAATCAGGAACACGAAGGCGATGACCGAGGCCACCACGCGGAGTCCCTGCGAGTCGAAACGGGTGCCGAAGAAATCGGGCATCGTACGGCTCTGGATATGTTGCGTCATCAGTTTCGTGCGGCGTCCCAGGATAATCCATGCCAGCAGCGAACCGATCACGGCATTGCCCACACCGATCCAGGTGGACGAAAGACCGTATTTCCAACCGAACTGTCCGGCGTAGCCCACGAAGACCACAGCCGAGAAATAGCTGGTGCCATAAGCAAAAGCCGTCAGCCAGGGGCCCACGGCACGACCGCCAAGCACGAAACCGTCAACACTCGAGGCCTGCTTGCGCGAATAGAGTCCCACGCCTACCAGCACGGCGAGGAACACAACTGTCAAAAGAATCTTAATAAACATAATATTGTAAAATTTATTTCTTAAATTTTAAATGTAGAATTGAGAATGTAGAATTATGATAACCGTGCACGCCCGGAATCTATGCAGAAATCTGCCAATGAGAGTAATCATAATTCTACAATCTACACTCTACATTCTACATTAAATCAGAACGCCACCTGCACCTGTGCCTGGAGCGTACCATAGTGCTTCTGTCCCAGGTTGCAGGGATTGGCTAGCGTGTACTGCACCTGTGCACGGCATGTGCGGAAGAACCAATGCTGAACGCCCAGCGTGACGTTCGTCTGCTTCATGTCGGCATCCGTGTTGTAGTTAAAGTAATCCACCGAGCCAACCACGTCAAGTGCCTGACACACAGGCACACAACCCGTCACGTAGGCACCGAAGCTTTTCACTTCGCCGTCCTGTCCGCCCAGCACTTCACCGTGCACACTGGCAGCGCGCGTCTTCCAGTAGTCAACGCCCTTCACGCGGCTCTTCCATTCGGCACCGGCCGACCAGCGGTTACGCTTGTAGTCGTCGCTGACATGTACATCGGGATTGTATTTTGATTCAGCCACGGCATGGCCCGTACCCAACTGGCCGCTCACCACCAGGCGGAAATTCTCCACCGGACGCACGTCCACGCGGGCAATCACGTCCTTCTTGTTGTTCTTGTCCTTGATGTTGATACCCTGACCCTGCATCACCGCCAGCTCGTAGAAGAGATGATTCTGCAGCAAGTCACCGTAGAGCATTAAACCCAAGTCACGGCCATACTGCACGCCGTAGAGCGGATCGCTGCCGCAACCCGACAGAAAGGTCACGCCCTGCGAATACACGTCGATGAGCTCCATCTTAGTAGGCGAGAGTGGATTCTCCAGCGTGTACGAGTTCTTGAACTGTCCGAAGCGGACCGTCAGCGCCTTGTTGTTCGTGATGCGGTAGTCCGTGTAGAACTCCTGCACCACCGACGAGAAGTCGTGCATGAACATGAACGACCATCTGTCCGTGATGCGTCCCTTCACCCAGAAGAGCATACGCTTCAGGTCCAGCGTGTTCGTCTGCTTTCCGTCCTGTTGCTTCCATGTGTAACCCGCCTGCCCGTAGCCGTGGAACTCAAACCGCTCCGTAATGTTGGCCATCCAGTCAGGCACTTCGATAGTTTTCTTCTTATCCTGCCCCAGGGCCGTCAGCGGCAGCAGGAGCAGAATAGCCAAAAAGATACCATTTCTTTTCATTAGCTTTCATTTTAGATTAGAAAATTATCGGCGCGAAGGTACAAAAATATTACATATCTTGCAAGCAAAAATCCAATAAATCTTAATTATGTTTACAAATAACATAAAAATCGTATCATTTTGCAACGAAATGGCGCGTGGAGGCAAACGAAATGGGATCCCGATTCACATCGAGATCCCATAACAACACAAACACAAAATAATGACGGGCCATTAGGAAATGGGCACCGCCATTTTTTCCCTTTATCTGTTTTCAGGTGAATTCAAATCATTCTGACTGAACATTCCGTTCCTCCAACTTTTTCTGCCATTTCCAGGCCGAGCGGAGCACGTCCTCGATGTTGGCCTCTGCCTTCCAGCCCAGCACCTTGTTGGCCTTGTCAACATTGCCCCATACCTTCTCGATGTCACCTTCGCGGCGAGGAGCATATTTCCAGTTGAGCTTCACGCCCGTGGCCTTCTCGAAACCTTCCACCACCTGCAGGGTACTCAATCCTGTACCAGTACCGATGTTGAACACCTCGATGGCCTCCGAATCGGTGTCGAGCACACGCTCCATAGCCTTCACATGAGCCTTTGCCAAATCCACCACATAAATGTAGTCGCGAATGCAAGTGCCGTCGGGCGTGTTGTAGTCGTTGCCGAAAATCTTCAGTTCCTTGCGGATGCCGATGGCAGTCTGCGTTACGAAGGGTATGAGGTTCATGGGAACGCCATTGGGCAGTTCGCCGATTTCGGCTGAGGGGTGTGCACCGATGGGGTTGAAATAGCGCAGGATGACAGCCTTGATGGCAGCTCCCGAATGGATATAGTCCTGGATGATTTCCTCGTTTATCTGCTTGGTGTTGCCATAGGGCGAGAGGGCTTTCTGAATAGGAGCCTCTTCGGTGACGGGCAGGTTCTCTTCGCTGGGCTGTCCGTAGACGGTGCAGCTGCTTGAGAAGATGATTCCCTTCACATTGTATTTCGGCATCAGCTCAAGAAGATTCAGCAGCGAGGTGATGTTGTTGCGATAATAGAGCAGCGGTTTCTCAACGCTCTCTCCCACCGCCTTCGAAGCAGCGAAGTGGATAATGCCCTCGATGTCGGGATATTTCTGGAACACAGCTTCCAGACCTTGCAGGTCGCAGCAGTCCACCTGCTCGAATGCGGGGCGTACGCCCGTGATGCGCTCAACACCGTCGATGCTGTCGGCCGTTGAGTTGCTCAGGTTGTCAACGATGACCACTTTATAGCCGGCCTCAATCAGTTCCACGGTAGTATGACTGCCTATAAAACCCGTGCCGCCTGTGACAAGAATTGTCTGTTTCATTCTTCTGAAAATTCGTAGTTTATGATTAACAGCACAAAATTACTGCTTTTTTTTCATATCCTAAAGGAAAAAGAGTAAATTTTGCGCTTTTTTCTTTATTTCTTACAAAGCGTATGTTTTATTTCATATCGTCGGTATCGGTGGTGAGCCTGTCGAGGTTCTCGTTGATCATGGTGCGAAACCGGATGGGATTGGCAATGAAGCGATAGGTATTGATCACTTCGCCAGTGGTGATCTTGATGGTTCCGTAGTTGAAGAGCCGTCCCAGCATGCTCTGCTCAACCATCACGCCCTCGCATTTGGCCAGGCGCAGTTCGGTGGTGTTACGCTGGATGATGCCTTTTTTCACGATGAGGCGCTTGTTGGTGATGAAATATTCGGTGTTGGTACGCACCAGGCTGACATAGATGAATGCAGCCACGATGGCCAGCAAAGTGACAACCGCATAAATCCAGGTCTCGGGCACATTGTAGTAGCAGAGGGCCATGAGAGCTGCCCAGATGATGACAATGAGGGCGATGCCCTTCACGAAGGTGAACCAATGGAGATAGCCCTTATAGACGATCTTCTCGTTCGAAGTAAGATTGTTTTCAATAAATCCCATAGTTGTATTGTTTTAAATTTCAAATTAATTCACAATCGCTGCCCAGCCGCCTCCTGGTGCCAGACTGATGCTGAGGGGCTGCTGACCGATGGTGAGCTCGGTTGATGTCCAGTCGGTGGCATCGCGGTCGGCATTGATGCCATCGGCAAAGACAATTGCCTTACGGCCGCTGACGTTGAGCCGGCTGAGGTCGAGCTTCAGCTGGCGCGGAGTCCAGTTGGTCATAGCACCAATATACCACACATTGCCCTTCCGTCGGGCAATGGCTACCCACTCGCCCATCTCGCCACCCAGGGCCACGGTTTGGTCGAACGTGGTGGGAATGCGTGCAATGAAGTCGGCACACTCAGGATTCTGCTCATAGCTGGTAGGACTGTCGGCCATCATCTGAAGCGGTGCCTCGAAGATGGCATACATGGCCAGCTGATGAACGCGTGTGCCCTGGCTCATCGGGTTATTGTTGTTGCCGAAGAAATTGGCACGTGTCGCATTCCTCATGGCACCCGGCGTGTAGTCCATCGGACCAGGGAGCATGCGCAGATAAGGGATGGTGCAGTCGTAGCGGGGCTGGTCGTGCAAAGGCCCGTCGCCCGAGCGTGGTTCCCACTTTGAATTCTCCAGACCCTTCACGCCCTCGAAGTTCACCACATTGGGATAGGCGCGCTGGATGCCCGAGGGCTTCAGCCCGTGGTAGTCGACCAGCAGATGATGCTTGGCGGCCAAGGCAGCAAGCTCGTAGCTGGAGCGGATTACTTCTTGGTCGTCGCGGTCGAAGAAGTCCACCTTGAATCCTTTCACGCCCAGCGAGGCATAGTGCTGCATCACGTGTTCGGTGTCGTTGAGCAGACTGCGCCACGAAGCCCAGAGGATGATGCCCACCCCCTGGCTATTGGCATATTCTATGACGGCCGGAACGTTGATGTCGGCATTCAGGTCGGCCATCAGGTTTTCCTTTCCGCTCCATCCTTCGTCGATGATTACATATTCAATGTTGTGCTTCTTGGCGAAGTCGATATAGTAGCGGTAGGTGTCGGTATTGATGCCGGCACGGAAGGGAACACCCGTCAGGTTCCAGTTGTTCCACCAGTCCCAGGCCACTTTTCCGGGTTTAATCCACGAAGTGTCTTTCAGCTTGAGGGCAGGTGCCAGCAGCTGTCCGATATCGGTCGTGAGCAGCTGGGCATCGTTGTCTGTCACCAGCACAATGCGCCAGGGCAAAGCCTGCTGCGATTCAAGTCGGGCAGTATATTTGGCACGCTCCGTGGGAATGAGGTTCAGCCTGTCGAATCCGCCCACTTCGCTCTTCAGCGGAACGGGAGCAAATTCAGTAGCCAAAGTGTTGCCTGCGCCTTTCTTGAGGAACATGCCGGGATAGTTGTCAACGCCAGTCTCCATAATCACGGCTTTCTTTCCGCCGGGCAGGCAGACGGCCAAGGGGGTGATGGCCAGCGAGTCGGAGAACATTGCCGAAAGGCGCTGCTCGTCGTAATATGATTCAAACGAATAGCAATAGCGGTCGCCGCTGCGGTTATCGTTCACGTAGGGCACGAATGCCTGATAGTCGTCGGGAAAAACAAACCGGGTGGCCTCGCCATTCACTTCTAAAGGTTTCTTGCCGTTATACACCAAGCGGCAGGCTGCGCCGATATCGTAGGCACGGAACTCCACATCGAATGGCTGGCCCTTCAGCGTCAGCTGGTTGCAGCGGTCGGTTATGGATGCCTTTTTATAAAAAGGTGTAGGTATGGTCTGGTTGATGCTGGCGGTCACGGCTTTCTTCACCTTCATGTTATGGTTGCTGATTCCGATGGGCGACGGAGAGAGCACTTCGGTGTCTTCGTGAGTGATTTTCCATTGCAGTCCACCATTATCGGTGATGTTAATCTTGAGCCTTCCATCAGGCGACGAAAGCTTGTAGTCCTTAGCAAAAAGTAATGCTGATGAAAAGAGGATAATTACCAGTACTGTTTGTCTCATGATTTTTGTTAAACAAGTGTAAATGAATTGGTTATAGTATTGTTATAATAGTATTCGTCAGACAATAATGCGCGTCTTGTGATAGTTTTCGCGAAACTCCGATGGCGAACATCCTTTCTTGCGCTTGAAGATACGGTTGAAGTTGCTCAGGTTGTTGAAACCGCACTCAAAGGAAATCTCAGAAATGCTCCGGCTGGTGTCTACCAGCAGTCGGGCGGCATAGCCCAGACGGATGTCGATGATGTATTCCGAGAGGTTGCGCCCTGTGTGTAGTTTGAAGAATCGGCTGAAGGCGCTCGAACTCATGCCGGCAATATCGGCCAGTTGCTTCAGCCTTAGCTCGTCCATATAGTTCTGTGCAATAAAACTCTTCACCTTCAGTATGCGCCGCGAATCGTCTTCAACGGCAATCTTGGCGTAGCTGCTGCTGGCCAGGGTGCGAATGCCCTCGCAACGTGACAGCTCGTAGAGTATAGACATAAACTGCATGACGGCATAGAACCCGTCTTTTACCGTAGAGAGCGACACCAGTTCCTTATAGACCTTCATGATGGCACTCATGGGGAAGGCAATGCCCTTGCGGGCCTCGTTCATCATCTTGCGCACCGAGATGAAGGGATTTCGTCCGAACAGCGAGTCTTCGCTCATGCCCAGGTCGAACTGGATGGTGATTTCGTGGATGTCGTCGCTATTACAGGTGTTCTGTTCCCACACATGCTCCAAGTCGGGCGACGTGATGAGCACCAGGTCGTATTCGCCAATCACCTCGCTGGAATCGCCCACAATTCGTCGCACTCCGGCAGCATGCTCAACGAAATTCAGCTCGAATACTTCGTGGTTGTGGATGGGATAGGTGAACTCTTTCTTATGACGGTCAGCAATGTAGAGCACATCCTTTCCCATCAGCGGGGTGATTTCGTGAATAACTCTTCGCTCTTCGGCCATAGTCGGGAAACTTGGTTTTTACGCTTAAAGTTCCTTAAGGATTTCCGAAATACGCTGCTTGGTGGTGATGCGCGTTGGCACCAGCGGCAGGCGAAGCACGTTCTCTATGAAGCCCATTTCGGAGAGCATGGCCTTCACGCCGGCAGGGTTGCCATCGACGAACAGAAGCGAGAAAAGGTCGGTAAACTTGTGATGAATCTTGCGGGCGGCCGCAAACTCGTTGTTGAACTCCAGGCGCAGCATCTTCGAGAACTCCCTGGGCAGGGCGTTTCCGATGACCGATATCACGCCCACGGCACCGCAGGCCACCATCGGGTAAGTCAGGGCATCGTCGCCGCTGATGACGGCAAAGTCCTTGGGCGCATTCTTCAGTATTTCGTCCACCTGCTCGAGCGAGCCGCTGGCCTCCTTGATACCCACTATGTTGGGACAGTCGTTGGCAAGGCGCACGGTGGTCTGAGCCTTCATGTTGATGCCGGTTCGTCCGGGAACATTATAGAGCACAACGGGCAGGCTGGTGGCATTGGCAATGGCCTTGAAATGCTGGTAGAGCCCCTCTTGCGACGGTTTGTTGTAGTAAGGACAAACGCTGAGTATTCCGTCAATTCCGTGCCAGTCGGCCGTTTTCAGTTCTTCGATGACGGCGGCGGTGTTGTTGCCTCCGCATCCCATCAGTATAGGCACTCTGCCCTTCACCAATTCAACTACCAATTGTTTGATGTTCTGCTTCTCTTCGGCGGTGAGTGTCGGTGTTTCACCTGTCGTTGCAAGGATACATAAGAAGTCAGCTCCGTTATCCAACTGAAAAAGTACAAGTCTTTTTAGCGCATTATAGTCGACAGCTCCATCAGCTGTGAAGGGTGTAACCAAAGCTATGCCAAGACCTTTGAAAATGTTGCGTGCCATAATAATTTGAAATTTCGGTTACAAAAGTACAACATTTCGGGCAAACCACAAAATTATTGCTCACTTTTGCTGCTTTTTTCTTCAAAAGCGGTATTATCGAGGTGCAGATTTCACGGATTTACACAGATTATGCAATCCATGCCAAAGAAATTAATATCAGAGTTAATCCGTGAATCCGTGCCAAAAACTCACTCATATTTCACCTCTTCCAGGAAAAGGGCATTTGCGGGTACCGACTCGCCGGCGGCCGTCCGTTTCCGTCCCTCCACAATCCGGATGAAGTCTTCTTCCGAGATTCTCCCCCGCCCCACTTCAATCAGCGTTCCCACCACGGCCCGCACCATGTTGCGCAGGAATCGGTTGGCCGTAATGCGGAAATACCAGTGGCTGTCGTCAATCGCAATCCAGCGGGCCTCGGTGAGATGGCAGATAGTGGTCTTCACGTCGGTGTGCGACTTGCAGAAAGCGCCGAAATCATCGTACTTCAACAGCAGTCCTGCCGCCCGGTTCATGGCCTCGAAATCCAGGTTGTAGTGCAGCTCAAGGCTATAGGCACGCGCAAAGGGGTCCTTCACGGTGTGCAAATAATAATGGTAGGTGCGCGAGGTGGCCGAAAAGCGGGCATGCAGTTCATCATCCACGCGTTCCATCCTGTGCACGGCAATGTCGCGCGGAAGCAACTTGTTCAGCCTGTAGGCCATCTGCTTACAGTCTATGGCCACATTCCAGTCGAAGTGGGCCACCATCATGCGGGCATGCACGCCGGCATCGGTTCGTCCGGCCCCGACCACTTCCACATCGCCCCTGAGCAACGTGGAGAGTGCCTGCTGGAGCTCGGCCTGAACGGAATGGGCGTCGGGCTGCAACTGCCATCCGTGATAGCGGGTGCCGTCGTAGGCAAAATATACGAAATACCTCATTATGAGTGCAAAGGTAATGTTTTTTTGGTACTTTTGCCCGACAAAGCATAAAAAATCTTATTTATTTGCATTTGTTCTCACTTATTCGTACCTTTCCAGAAGGTACTCTCGCTCGACAATTCAAAAACGAACAAGTTTCTTTTTGGTATTGTCCTCGCTAATTCGTACCTTTCCAGAAGGTACTCTCGCTCGACAATTCAAAAATAAACAAGTTTCTTTTTCATATTGTCCTCGCTAATTGGATAATTTTTTCACGTTCTGCATAATAAATTCATTTATTCTGCTTTCACTTAATCAAAAATTTCGTACCTTTGCACCCATGATATTTGTATTCTCGTGCACGGGTAACACGCGATGGGCTGCCGAAACCCTAGCGGATGCATTAGGAGAAAGACTTGTGGACATGGCTGACCAAACAAGCAGCGACACCACTTTCAGTCTGGAAAAAAACGAACGCATCGGTTTCTGCTTCCCCGTTCACGGATGGCGGCCGCCAAAGCTGGTCAGGGCTTTTATCCAAGGACTGAAGCTGCAACCGGCCGCAGGCGGTCATTACTGCTGGGCGCTGTGCACGGCTGGCGACGACATCGGGCTCACCATGGAATACCTGAACCGCGACCTCTCGGCCATCGGCCTGCAAGTCACCAGCCAGTTCTCGCTCATCATGCCCGAGAGCTATGTGGGGCTGCCCTTCATGGACGTTGACCCGCCCGAAAAGGAGAAGGCCAAGTGCGAGAAGGCTCGCCAGTTGCTGGCCGAGTTTATTGCGTACATCAGGGAGCGGCGCACGGGCATCATCCGCACCGTCCGCGGCAAGTGGCCACGCATCAACAGCAACCTGCTGGGCGGAGCTTTCGTCAGATGGATAGTCAGCGACAAGCCGTTCCATGCCACCAGCGACTGCATCGAGTGCGGCAAATGTGCCCAGGTTTGCCCCGTAGGCAACATCTTGGGCGGCAAGGAGCAGCGCCCGCAATGGAAGCACAATGGCCAATGCCTGTCGTGCTTTGCCTGCTACCACCACTGCCCCACCCGCGCCATACGCTACGGCAACAGAACAGAAAAGAAAGGACAATATTACTATAGAAAATAATGAAGAAATTATTATTATCACTCTCCATCGCCTGCATGACCATCGGTGCATGGGGAGCCAAAGCTTACCACCTGCCAGTCACCGTGACACAGAGCGACGGACAGCCGCTCACCATCATTCAGTTTGGCGATGAGGACATGAACTACGTGACCACTACCGACGGTGTGCTGCTCTATCAGGAAGGCACAACCTACTATATCGCCACCGTCGACGAATACGGTGAACTCGTCAACACCAGCGTGCTGGCCCATAATGCCGGACAGCGCACCAAGCGTGAAATCGAGCTCATCGGTGCCCAGGACAAGGCGAAATTCTTCAGCCAGTCGGAAAAGCGGATGCGCAAGGCTCGCCGTGAGCGTATAGCCGACGACAACAAGTTCTTCCCACACACGGGAACACCCACAGCACTGGTCATCCTGGCCGATTTTGCCGACCAGAAGTTCAAGCACCAAGAAGACCGGATTAACATTGAAATCTTCGACCAGTACCTGAATGCCGACGGAGCCCCCTCGCACGAGGCCGACCCCACGCTGGCCAAGAACAACATCGGCAGCGTGAAGGAATACTTCAAGTCCATGAGCGCAGGCAGCTTCGTGCCCAATTTCGACGTGAAGTGCCTCGTTCACCTCTCCGGACAGATGAAAGACTACGGCCCCGGCAAGAACGACGACATGAACAAATTCATTCCCGAGGTGTGCCGGCTGGCACAGCAGCAGGGCGTCGACTTCAGCCAGTACGATGCCAACAACGACGGCCAGGTAGACCTGGTATACATCATCTATGCCGGCTATGGCCAGAATTTCTCGGGCAACGACGCCAACACTATCTGGGCCAAGTCGGGAGGTAATTCCTATGGAACGTTCGACGGCAAGCTGGTATATCGCTATGGCGTGCATTGCGAACTGAATTTCAGTCCCGCCATCATCAACAGCACCGACTACAATTTCGCAGGCGTTCCTCAGATAAACGGCATCGGACTCTTCTGCCACGAGTTCTCGCATTGCATGGGCCTGCCCGACTTCTATCCCACCACGACAACTGCCCAGAACCAGTTCCTGCCCGCCATGGAATATTGGGACCTGATGGACAACGGCGAATACACCTACAACGGCTATCGCCCCACCGCCTATACCGCTTGGGAACGCGAATACATGGGATGGATGGAGATTGAAACACTTACCGAGGAGAGCAAGGGCGAGCACATCAGCCTGGTGAACATCGACCGCAACGGCGGCAAGGCCTACCGCATCTACAAGGACGGCCAGACATCCGGCAACGAATACATCATCATCCAGAACATACAGCCGTATAAATGGAACGTCAACCTGGGCAACATGGGGCACGGAATGCTCGTCTATCATGTCGACTTCGACGATTCGTTCCTTTTGTCCAACAATTCCGTCAACAACGTCAAGGGCACCCCACGCATGAACGTACTGCCCGCCGACGGCAGGCTGATAAGTTCGTATGAGGTTGACGATGACAAAAAAATAATAACCACAGCCATGTATCGCGCTTCGCACGGCGGCGACCCCTACCCCGGAACCGAGAACCAGTTCAACGCCACCTCGTTCCCGATGAACAAGGGAACACTCACCAAGGCGCTGCTCAACATCCAGGAAACCGGTGGCATCGTCACCTTCGACTTCATGGAAGAGTCGGCCATCACGCAGACCATTCCCCTGCCAGCACCCGTGCCCGAAGAAGAGAGCGACAACGTGTACAACATCACCAGCAACCAATACAGCCATGCCAGCGTGATGGTGAACCGCAACAGCACCACCACGCTGATAGAGAAAGTGCAGCTTGCCGATGGCGACGACGCCTTCCGTCTGACCGATTTCGTCAGCATGAGCACCGGCTTCACCGACCTGTTCAGCCTGGCCGGCTACAACACGGTCCACGTTGACTTCTATCCCCTCGAAGACATGGACATCGCCATCTCGCTGCTTGGCCCCGAAAGCACATCCAATGCCAAAACCGTTTCCCTGACCGCCAACCAGTGGAACAGCGTCGACATCCCGTTAGCAGACCTCTTCAGCGAGCAGTTCAACATCGCCGAGGTGGCCGGCATCACCCTCAGCCAAGGCCTTGGCCAGACGCTCTATCTCGACAACGTATATTTCAGCAAGACGCCCAGCAGCGGCATCGACAGCCTGAAGCCCGCCATCACTACCAGCAGCAGCCACGTCTACAGCCTCGACGGCAGACTCGTCGGCACCAACCTGCGCAACCTGCCCAAGGGCGTTTACATAGTGAACAACAAGAAAGTGGTGAAGCAATAATCCCACCCCTTTACAATAAAGAAGTGCACCGCAGGCAAACGCCTATGGTGCACTTTCTGTTTATATTTAGCAAACGTTGGTTTGGCTGAACTATGAAACGCAGTCCGTTCCCAGTTCACAGAATCATTGTAAAAGGTTCTTTGCTTCGCGCGCGTATGCGCGTAAAATTATTTTTCCAAAAAAAAATGCCACTTTGCCACTTGCCCTGTGTTTATGGAGGCTGGAGCGGTGGCATTTTGGTGGCATTAGTGGCATTTTCGGGCAGTTTTTGATGAAAAATACATGCCGTAATGTGGTTTTCATGAAATTTTTAGCATATAAATGAAAAAGTGCAACCCTTTGGCACTAGTAGTGCAAATAGGCTGCACTTTTAGTGCCAAAGGGCTGCACTATTCCAAATAATAAGATTTTAGGCGGTTCTTCATACCACTCTTGGCTACCAATCTTCATCCATGAACATCTCGCATAATACTCTCCATCGCTCCTTGGCCTTTTCCAGTCCATTCATCGTGATTTCATTCTTCACCTCGTTTTCCCACCACGGCAGAAAGCCTATCAACTCCGATGCTCTCTCGAACAATGCCTTCCCTTTATCCAGTCCGTAGGCTCCCACATACAACATCACCTTCTTCACAACATCCGTTGGGTTGATGCTGTGGGCTGTGTTTGCCGTGATGGAAGGATTCGAGGGTTCCATTGCGTTGTCGGACGAGTCACATGTTAACAGGTTGATATACAGGCATTAAATTTGCGACCCGCCATAATTGGCGAATCGCTCTACAAAATTACAAATAAGTATGGATAACTGCAAGCAGTTGAGCAGCTATTTTCCGCCTTTAATATTTTTATATTTCGGCACAAAAAGCCCGATTTGTGCAAGTCTCTCTCCTACCCTGCTCACTTGCTGATTTTTGTATAAATCGGCCAAATTTGTAGTAGAAGCAAAAGCTGTCTGCATTATCGTCAGCACTTTTGGCGTACCTTATTTTATTAATTGATGATTGACCATAAACTAAAAAGGTAAGTCATTATCATGAATCTCCATATCAGGTTGGCAACACATACTATTTCGCATAGCAGACAAACGTTTACAATAGGCTTTCATTGCTGAATTTTCATTTGTATAAACTGCTACATCGTTTCGTATGAGATTACCATTATCTGTAGAGATGACAGCAATATGATATGGGGTAATTCCATCAACAGGATATATATACAATAGAATAATTTTGTTGCACACTTTTTCACATTGAACAATCTCTGCAGAATACCCTTTTTCAGTCTCATAAGAACCCAATGAGTTCAGATACTTATAATAATCCTCAATAGTCCAGAACTTCTCGAATGGGAGATTTTCACTCATAGTCGTTCCTTGAATATTTCTTTGAGGCTTTTCAATAATTTGTTTGGTTGTTTGCAGCCTTTCACGAAGTGCCAATTCAAATTTACCATTGCGAAAGATGATTTTTTTGTCATATGGAGATTCGTCAGAAACGAAAGAGTATTTTTCATCCTTCAAACGCCTTTCTTTATCGCATACAACGTAACTGTCACCTTTAATGTGGAGAACTTCTTTTATATATATGCATTCGCCATTGACAGGTCTATATTTGCATTTATAAGGACAATCAGAAGATGGTATTACATCATACTTGGGATTGTTTCTATATTCTTTGGCTTTTTCTTCTCGTTCTTTCTCTGCCACTAAATGGTATGACCATGACATATCAAGAGCGCTCGAATTAATATCGTCTTCAGGAGAAAGATTGTCTGTAACAATAATCAATTCGTTACATTCGCCCAAAGATTCCTTATTTATATCGGTTTCGAGTATATCGTGACTACCAATGTTAAAAACAAAAGGTACCCCTTCAGATGATAAAACTTTAACTTGCGAGAAAAGCTTATCATCTGTTTTAGACAATACAAATGCTTCCTTTATTGATATCTTCCCGCTATCGTAATCTTCATATGCAGGAAAGGTAAGTTCTGTACAACTTAATAAATACTCTTCCAACTTTGATACTCTTTTGCGCTTTGCTTCAACAATTTGAGCATCATAAATTGGATTGTTTATCCATTCTCTATTCTCCGCTGATTCGAGAATGAAAGATTTTAAGTTTTCTAGTGTCTGCTCTCTTACATCAATCTCCAAACAAGTGATGTTTGATTCTATTAGTTTGGCTTTCTTAGATTCGTCAACTTCGTGCGTGTTTCGAATTTCAATAATCCAGCACAATCCGTCTTCTGTGACTCCTACTATGTTTGGCTGCAAGTCCTTTCTTTCAACTCGTTGTTCCACTTCTACCTGAGTAAACGACATTCTTTGCCTTCCAATTTCTTTATACGCAGGTGCCATCACGGCTTTTTCTTCTTCAATAATTTGCTCTGCCAATTTGTGCAAAGCTGTCATGTATGAGCCATGACAATCATAGCCTTTACAATGGGCAAAATGAGCCTGTCTACCACCCTCATGACCAAGTTTAGCAACCAAAGGTTCGTTACACTTGGGACATCGACAATTACAAGAAAGCCCCCTGTCTACACTATCAATGTAGACCATTTTCCCAAGTGTATTTAACGCCCAGGTTAATTTGGGTTCTTTCTGGCCTTCTTTCATTCCATTTTCCTTTTCTTTTTGCTGCGTGAACGTGGAACCATGTGAACGGAGCACCGTCCCCGGTTCACTCGAAAAAAGAAAGTTAATTGCCATATAAGCGTTGATACTCCTTCTTTGCATCTTCAAAACCACAATGGGCTGACATCTGCAAATATTCTTTTGATTCAAGCTTGTTGACAAGATCCTGCTCATACACCGCCATATAGAACAAATGCAGCGCAAACAATTTGAAGTCCAACTGTTTATTTGGATCATTTACATTGAATTTGCCTTTAAGCAAAGCAGCCCGTGTAGTTTTGAAACATTCAAGGTATTTACCAATCCCTTTCTGATAGAAAGAAGAAGCCATTGTGTGTTTTCCCAATTCACCATAACAATAGGCCATATTGCACAACACATCACATTGTCTTAAATCTTCACCATTTTTGACATAATATTTCAGGGCGTTTTCATACGACCGTATCGCAGCTAGGTATTCTCTCAGCATTCTGTGTGCACTCCCTTGTAAGCCGTATATGGCAGCCGCTTGTTCAATAGGAACCTCGGTTTTGTAAATAGCGAAGCACTCTTCGGTAGTCTTTATTACTTCCTGCCATTCTTCAAGAGAATTCAAAATTATCGCCTTTAAATGATACACCTTTGGGGAGACATTTTTACCAAAATACCTTTTCCAATATATCTGCAAAGAGTCTAGGTTTTCGAGAGCCTCCATATATCTCCCCTCATTCATAACAGAGTCCACGACAGTAAGCATGACGCTCTCTGTCAAGGAGCATAACACTTCCATTTGCTCTTCTGAAAGTGAATCTTTCAGAGATTCCCATACTTCTAAATCATTATTTATTCCGGCTTCCTTATCTCCTGAAGACGGCGTATTAATACGCTGTGCTAATACGGCCGTCATTGTCAAAGTGGCCAATAAAAATAAAAAGAATCTTTTCATGTCTTTTGATTTATGCTGCAATTATTAAAATAACACATGATATATATGTGAATAGGGACCATTCCCTGTTCATCCGGCACAAAAGTAAATGTGGCACGGTTCCTGTGTTCACATGCCTAACGACTTGAACATTTCTTCCGAAGAGGAGAACTTCTCAATGCGCCCGGCCTGCTTGTCCTCCTGTGAACGCTGGTAACTGCTCTTTGCCTTAGGTGAAGTTGACATATCAATATCGTTTTTGTTTCTATTATGGTGGTAAAGATAATAATAAGAATCAATAAAAGCAAAAAATCGGCGGATTATTTTATCATCCTGCCGATGCCAACGGGGGTAAAGTGTAGCCGAAGCAAAGACCCCAGCATTATCGTCAGCGCTTTAATTTCTCTATCACTTCTAAATCAGCGGGCAACCACTTCACACTTTCCCAATCCTCTTTCGTGAGCCACTTTGCTGCTTTATGTTCGTTCAGGTGTAGCGCCTCTGTTAACAGCGAGCAGAGAAAACAATGCATTGTCAAATGAAACTTAGGATAGTCATATTCTACCGTACAGATGAACTTGTCCACACTGATTTCCGTAGATAGTTCCTCGCGTATTTCCCGCTTCAAAGCCTCTTCTGGTGTTTCCCCTGCTTCCATTTTTCCGCCAGGAAATTCCCACCAATCCTTAAAATCACCATACCCTCGCTGAGTGGCGAATATCTTATCTTCTTTGCAAATGATCGCTGCAACGACTTCTATTTGTTTCATATATCCATTTATCCTATTGCCCTGTGGCGAGCTATCTTAAAGAAAGGAGGGGCTAGCGGTGGTTGATAAAGGCTGGCCAGGGGTGGTTGATAAAGTCTGGGTAAAGGGTTGATAAATGCTGGCTAAAGGTATGATAACGGCTGAACAAAGGGTTGGTGGTCAGTAACTTTCCTTATAATCAACCACCCCCAGCCCCTCCTTTCTAAGAAGGGGGGTACATTAGCCTCTCATAAGGTTACTTCGGTATCTACTCCCCGCCCCTGAAAGGGAGTATCTTGGCTTTAAGGTAATCGCTCCCCTCCCTATAGGGGAGGGCGGGGGGAGGGTCCTGTTTTTAATACAGCGGCACCCAACTGGTGATGCTGTATTCGTCTACGCCCTCTACTTGCAGACGGCTCTTCATCTTGTCGTACTGGTAGTTCTCGGGATAGTAGCAGCCGATGATTTCGCGGATGTAGCAGTTTACCTGCGCCATCGAATAGGTGGCGAAGTCCGACTCCTTGGAATAGCATATCTGGAACGTGCGGCGGAAGGGACTGGTCTTCTCGGTGAACAGGCGCGACTCGCCATTATGCACATAACCCACGGTGATGCCCACGGCCTCGAGGTTCCACGCGAACTCCTCGGGGTATTCCACTATCTCCACGATGTTGTTCTGTGGGTTCCTTATCCAGCGGTAGTCGGTGAGGTTCCTGGTGGCACGGGGCGGGATGGTCAGCACCCGCTGCTTGTGGAGCGAGTCGGTGGGGTTGTGCGCGTCGTAGTAGCAGTGGCGGGCGCCGTCGCTGTCGGTGCGGTAGCAGCTGCCGCGGTCGATGTAGATGGGCTGGTTGGTCTTGTTCTTGATCTGCACGAAGTACACGCGGTCTTCCTTGTCGTTGTAGATGGCGTTGTCTATGCGTTTCTTCACGATGGTCACCTCGATGTCGGGCGTCGACATCACCGAATTCTCATCCACCCAGAAGATGGCCGTGAAGTCTTTCGACAGCCTCTGGTCGGGGTACATGTACATGCTTTTGTGGCACAGGTTGTACTGGCTGATAATCTTCTGGTTGTTTTTGTCGGGCTTCACGGCGGTCTCCCTGCGCGTGGCCGACTGTGCCGTTGCTGCCAGCGAGCAGAGCATGCAGAAGAGGGCAATCTTTTTCATCATCGTGTTGTTTGGCTAAAGGTTAAACATATTCTATGCAAAGTTACCAAAAATAGCGGAACACCGTGGGGGAAATCCCCTACCCAGCGTAGGAAAATCCCTAACCTTCCGTCAGCTTTACACTTTTTAACGGAAAATTCCATTTTCATTAATAGTTTTTTACAGATTATCGATGCCCTATTTTTGGCTACTCGCCGATTTTGCCGTATCTTTGCCATTGTAAAAAGCTCCCCTCCAGCCCCGCCCTTTCCGTCCCACGCATCCCCCGCATCCGTCCGCCAAATCCCTCGATTCCGTCCGCCAATTCCGCCCCTTCCGTCCAACGAAAAATTTTCGAACACGAAGACACAAAGACACAAAGAATCACGGAAGAAAATTAAGACAAAAATCCACACAAAATCCTGCAAAAATATTTTTGATAGATTTTTGAAGATTTTTGTCTTTATCTCTGTTACTCTTTGTTGAATATTTTAACCACTAAAAACTATGTCTAAGAAAGAAATCTGGAAATTCATTGTTCAGACGTTGATAGCGATTCTGACGGCCATCGGCACCACGCTCGGCGTCACCTCGTGCATGATGTAGTCGTAAGCCCTACAACAAAAGAAAAACCTCCCTACCCTCTTTTTCAGGGGCCGGGAGGTTTTGTAATTTTACTTTGGTCGCTTCGCTCGAAATTATATTTAAAATTATATTAAGAATTATCCGGTAGGAATTTTAAACAAAAATTTTTAATTTAATTTCGAGGGCGTAGCCCGACCAAAAGATTCTTCACTCTTCACTCTTCACTTTATAAATCATTTTCTTGCCTTATACATCCTTACTCCGTACGCGCATACCACGACGAAGCAGATGAAGGGCAGGATGAACGAGGCATTGGTGGCGGGGAAAGAGCCCAGAACGGTACCCTGGTCGATGATGGCGGCCTGGAACGGGGGCAATACGCTTCCGCCGAGGATGGCCATGATGAGACCGGCTGCTCCGAACTTGGCATCGTCGCCGAGACCCTTCAGGGCTATGCCGTAGATGGTGGGGAACATGAGCGACATGCAACCGCTGACGGCCACGAGGCAATACATGCCGAGGCGGTTCTGGAAGAGAATGACGCCGAGCGTGCAGAGCATTCCGCCGATGGCAAAGGCTGCCAGCAGACGGGCGGGATTGACGTATTTCATGAGGTAGGTGGCCACGAAACGGGAGCAGATGAAGAGCAGCATGGCGGCGATGTTGAAGCGCTGGGAGAGCACTTCGGCAGCCTGCTCGCCCATGCCTTCGGCCATGAAGACGCGCGTGCCGTACTGGATGATGAAGGTCCAGCACATGATCTGCGCGCCCACGTAGAAGAACTGGGCGATGACGCCCTCGCGATAGTATCTGAGGGCGAAGATGCGGCGCAGGGTAGGCATGAAATGAATGTCGCGGTTCTGGTCGCCGTTCTTGGGCATCTTGACGAGCATGATGACAATGAACATGGCCACGATGACGAGTCCGATGGCCAGATAGGGCGAGATGAGGACGGAGAGGTCGGCCTCCTTCATGGCGTCAAACTGCTCGGGGGTGAGGTTGGCGCGCTCGGAGGAGGACATGGGGTTGAGCCGTGCCTGGATGAAGTTCATGGCCACATACATGCCGATGATGGAGCCGCAGGGGTTGAAGCACTGGGCCATGTTGAGACGGCGCGTGGAGGTTTCCTCGGAGCCCATCGTGAGGATGTAGGGGTTGCAGGAGGTCTCGAGGAACGAGAGTCCGCAGGTCATGATGAAATAGGCGATGAGGAAGCATCCGTAGATGCCCACCATCTTGGCGGGGAAGAAGAGCAGGGCTCCGGTGGCATAGAGTCCGAGGCCCATGAGCACGCCCGACTTGTAAGAGAATTTCCTAATGAAGATGGCTGCCGGGAAGGCCATGCAGAAGTAGCCTCCGTAGAAGGCCACCTGCACGAGTGCTCCCTCGGTGACGCTCATCCGGAAGATCTTGGAGAAGGCTTTCACCATGGGGTTGGTGATGTCGTTGGCAAAGCCCCATAGCGCGAAGCAGAGGGTGACCAGGATGAAGGGGATGAGGTAGTGGGAGGGGACGACAGACCCAGACCCCTCAAACCCACCCCCTGCCCCTCCCGAAGGGAGGGGGGTGGTATCTTTTGTTGCTTGATTGTTATTCACGGATTATTTTTCTGAATTATACATTAAATTATTTTCACCCTACTCCACCCGATAACGGAGTAATTGCTCCCCTCCCTTTGGGAGGGGTTGAGGGTGGGTATTACTTGTAGATCGGCCCGAAATTCTGGCAGGCACGATAGTCGGCTCCTTCCTTGTCCATGCCGAAGGCATTCCAGCAGGCGGGACGGAAGATGTCTTCGTCCTTCACGTTGTGCATGCAGACGGGTATGCGGAGCATGGAGCAGAGGGTGATCACGTCGGCTCCGATGTGGCCGTAGGCGATGGCGCCGTGGTTGGCTCCCCAGTTGTTCATCACGGAATAGACGTCGCGGAAGGCGTCCTTCGTGGGATCGAGGCGCGGGGCAAACCATGTGGTGGGCCATGTGGGATCGGTGCGCTTGTCGAGGATGTCGTTCACTTCGGGATCGAGCTCCACGGTCCATCCTTCGGCCAGCTGGAGCACGGGGCCGAGACCCTTCACGATGTTGACGCGCATCATCGTCATGGGCATTCCGCCGCGGGTGAGGAAATGGCTCGAGTAGCCGCCTCCACGGAAGTAGTCGCGATCGGCGGGCATCCACGAGGTGGCCTTGAGGCAGGCTTCGGCGTCCTCGGCGGTCATCTCCCAGGGTGATTTCATCACGGGACGGCCCTCGTTGTCAGACATAGCTCCGGTGGCGTCGAGCGTGGTGGCACCCGAATTAATAAGGTGGATGAATCCGCCGGCGGCTGCTCCCTCGGGCTTCTTGCCGGTGACGCGCTCCACGGCTTCGGGGCTCCAGTAGGTGCGGATGTCGGAGAACATGACGCCCTTGTTGGTGAGCAGATGGCCGAAGAGCATGGAGATGCCGTTGAGCGAGTCGTTCTCGGTGGCCAGCACGTCGGCTTCGCGGATGCCGTTCCAGTCGAACGAGGTGCACATCATGGACTCGGGGAAGTCGAAGTTGGGCTTATAGTCGGTCCATTGACGCTGACCCTGCACACCGCCGAGGATGGCGTTGTGGCCCTTGGCCTCCTCGAAGTAGCCCATCTCGGCGAGCTTCGGGTTGCCGTGCATCAGGTCGCGGATGATCATCATGCACTTCACGGTGAACTCCCAGTCCTCGTCTTTCTCCTGGCGGTTCTTGCCCTTGCCCTTGCCGTTGTAGGTGGTCATGGGCGTGCCGGGGAAGAGTGGACGGTCCTCGTTGTAGTCGTGGCCCTCCTGGGGCTTGCAATACTTATCTACCCACTCCATAGCGCGCTTCAGCTCATCGTGGTCGTAGATGCCGAAGTCCACGCGGCGGAGGATTTCCACGAGGTCAACATACTCGGTGCGGATGCCGAAATACTCCTGGAAGAAATCGGCATCGACGATACTTCCGGCGATACCCATGCAGGTGTTGCCGAGCGAGAGATAGGATTGTCCACGCATGGTGGCCACGGCCTGAGCGGCGCGAGCCCAACGGAGAATCTTCGTGGCGGCATCGGCGGGGATGGTATTATCGGACAGGTCTTGCACGTCGTGGCCATAGATGCCGAAGGCGGGCAATCCCTTCTGGGCATGGGCGGCGAGCACGGCGGCCAGATAGACGGCTCCCGGGCGCTCCGTGCCGTTGAATCCCCATACGGCCTTCGGATAGTAGGGGTTCATGTCCATCGTCTCAGAACCATAGCACCAGCAGGAGGTGACGGTGATGGACGAGCCAACGCCCTCGCGCTCGAACTTCTCGGCACAGGCGGCACTCTCGGCCACGCGGCCTATGGTGGTGTCGGCAATGACGCACTCCACGGGCGAGCCGTCGCCGTTGCGCAGGTTGCTCTCAATCAGTTCTTTCACGGCCTTGGCCAGACTCATGGTCTTCTCTTCAAGGCTCTCACGGATACCGCCCTGGCGACCATCGATGGTGGGGCGAATGCCAATTTTTGGATAAGTCTTCATATCAGTTTGTTTTTTCATTAAAAGATTGTTTATCTAAAGATAAAAACGCAGAAAACGGAAAATGTAACTATTGGAAATTTAGAATTTAGAGTTTAGAATTAAGATTTATCGCCTGTGGCGATTGAGAATTAAGAATTCATCATGCTCGGGATTCATTAACTCAACACAAAGACACAAAGTCACAAAGATTTATTTTAACAAAAATCCACGCAAATCCCACAAAAATATTTATGTCAGATTTTTGAAGATTTTTGTCCGTTATTTCTTCGTGTCTTCGTGTCTCTGTGTTTCATTAAATTAATTCTTAATTTATAATTCTTAATCGCCGAAGGCGACAACTCTAAACTCTTAATTCTTAACTCTAAACTCTTTATACCAGTCGTAGAGGCGGTGGACACCCTCGTCAATCTCTATCTTATGATGCCAGCCGAGACTATGAAGTTTCTTTACATCGGTGAGCTTCTTCAACGTACCGTCGGGCTTCGTGGCATCCCAACGGATTTCGCCCTCGAAACCGATTTCCTTCTGAATCAATTCGGCCAACTGACGGATGCTGATTTCCTTGCCGGTGCCTACGTTGATATGGCAGTTGCGAATCTCGGTGATGCCGTCGGCATTCTTCACACTCGTGTCGTAGGTATCCTTGAAATCCACGTTCAACAAGACGTGAACGGAGGCATCGGCCATCTCTTCGCTCCACAAAAATTCGCGCATCGGACGCCCTGTGCCCCAAAGCGTTACGACGTTTGGTTCGATGCCATAATGAAGGAGTACGCGGAGGATATCTTGCTCCGTGCTCTCCCCATCCACACGCACCATGCGGTCACCCTCGCGAAGCGATACGGGGCGGAGATTGACGTCCTTGCGCACGGCATCCCAATCGCCTTCGCCCAGGCATTTGGCCAGATGAATCTTGCGGATCATGGCGGGCAACACGTGGGAGTTTTCGAGGTGGAAATTATCGTTCGGCCCATAGAGGTTGGTGGGCATCACGGCGATGTAGTTGGTGCCGTATTGGATGTTGAAACTTTCACACATTTTCAGCCCCGCAATCTTGGCGATGGCGTAGGGCTCGTTGGTGTATTCCAGGGGCGACGTGAGCAGGCAATCCTCGGGCATCGGCTGGGGAGCCTCGCGCGGATAGATGCACG
Organism: Prevotella sp.; assembly: GCA_017508965.1. GTDB lineage: Bacteria > Bacteroidota > Bacteroidia > Bacteroidales > Bacteroidaceae > Prevotella. The sequence continues at coordinate 22,914 of JAFWQT010000060.1, forward strand.
TGGAGCCGAGGAAAAGGAGTTTCTTCACCCCGTGGCGCCAGCTCTCGCCTATCACGTTCTGCTGGATTTGCAGGTTCTGGTAGATGAAGTCGGCGCGGTATTGCAGGTTGGCCATGATGCCGCCCACATGGGCCGCGGCCAGGACTACGGCATCGGGCTGCTCTTCATCGAAGAATTGCCTCACGGCCACGGGGTCCATCAGGTCCAGTTCCTGATGGGTGCGCCCCACGAGGTTGGTGTATCCCCTACTCTTCAGGTTATTCCAAATAGCGGAACCCACAAGGCCGTGGTGTCCCGCTACAAAAATCTTACTATTCTTGCCGAGTGTCATCTTAGTCATCGATTTTTGATTTGAGGTAAAGCTTTTTCACTTTTTTCATATCGTGGTCTACCATAATTTTAACAAGGTCCTCGAAAGATGTCTTTCTCGGATTCCAACCCAGCTTGGCCTTGGCCTTGGAGGGGTCACCTAACAACTGATCCACTTCGGCCGGACGGAAATACTTGGGATCTACTTCAACAAGTACTTTGCCTGTGTTTTTATCGATACCCTGCTCGTCGAGTCCGTCACCGCGCCATTCGAGTTCGATGCCCACTTCCTTAAAGGCCAGCGTGGCAAACTCGCGGACGGTGTGGTATTCGCCCGTAGCAATCACGAAGTCATCGGGCTCGGGCTGCTGAAGGATGAGCCACATGCACTCCACGTAGTCCTTGGCATAACCCCAGTCGCGAAGGGCGTTGAGGTTGCCCAGATAGAGTTTGTCCTGCTGCCCCTGAGCGATGCGGGCGGCGGCCAGGGTGATCTTGCGCGTGACGAAGGTCTCGCCTCGGCGCTCACTCTCGTGGTTGAAGAGGATTCCGTTGCAACAATACATGCCGTAGGATTCACGGTAGTTCTTCATGATCCAGAAGCCGTAGAGCTTGGCCACGGAATAAGGCGAACGCGGATAGAAGGGCGTGGTTTCCGATTGGGGCACTTCCTGCACCTTGCCGTAGAGTTCGGAGGTGCTGGCCTGATAGATGCGGCACTTGTGTTCGAGTCCGCAGATGCGCACGGCTTCGAGCAGACGGAGCACGCCCACGGCATCGGTATCGGCCGTGTATTCGGGCACGTCGAACGAAACCTTCACGTGGCTCTGAGCGGCCAGGTTGTAGATTTCGGTGGGCTTGGTTTCGCCGATGATACGGATCAAAGACGACGAGTCGGTCATGTCGGCCCAATGGAGGTTCACCAGGCGCGATTTCTTCATGTCGCGCACCCACTCGTCGAGATAGAGATGCTCGATGCGCCCGGTATTAAACGATGAGGAACGGCGCAGGAGGCCATGCACCTCATATCCTTTCTGAATGAGAAACTCGGCCAGGTAACTGCCGTCCTGACCCGTGATTCCAGTAATTAATGCTACTTTCTTTTCCATAATGACCCCCCTTTTATCCCCCGAGGGGGAAAATCTGTCCGGGGCTTATTTTGATTTATAATCGGATTTCTTAAATGTTCGTTAGCCTCCCCTCGGGGAGGTTGGAGGGGGTTACTACTCTTCTCCCGAGAACTGACGTATGCGTTGCTCCTCGGAGAGCTTGCAGATCAGCAGGCGCCCGTCGGACTCGGCCACGATGTAACCATCGAGCCCCTGCACCACCACGCGCTTATGATCGAGGGTGTGGATGATGCTATTGTGGGTGTCGTAGAGGTTCACGTTCTCGCCGATGATGCTATTGCCGTAGAGGTCTTTCTTGGTCTGAGCCAAGAGGGAGCCCCACGTGCCCAGGTCGCTCCATCCGAAGTCGGCGGGGCATACGAATATCTCCTCGGCCTTCTCCATGATGGCATAGTCAACCGAGATGCTCTCGCATTCGGGGAAGCGCTTGTTGATTTCCTCCTGCTCCCGAGGCGTGCCATAGACGGGAAGCAGGCTCTCGAAGACGCGATTGATGGCGGGCTGATACACACGGAAGGCGTTGACGATGGTGCCTACACCCCAGATGAAGATGCCGGCATTCCAGAAGTACGACTTGTTGCGGATGTATTCCATAGCCTTCTCCTGGCTGGGTTTCTCACGGAACGAATCCACCCGGAAGATTTCCTTGTTGCGCGGACTGCTCGTAGAGAGATCGGCCTGAATATAGCCGTAGCCGGTTTCGGGACGTGTGGGCTTCATGCCAAGCGTTACGATGGCATCGGTCTCGCTCGTGAACTTCATGCACTGGTTGACCACACGGCGGAACTCTTCACCGTTGACCACGATATGATCGCTGGGCGTCACCACCACGTTGGCCTTGGGGTCCTTCTTCTTGATGCGCCAACTGACGTAGGCGATGCAGGGAGCCGTGTTGCGGCGGCAGGGCTCACAAAGCACGTTTCCGGCAGGCACCTCGGGTAGCTGCTGGCGCACAATGTCGGCATACTTCTCGTTGGTCACCACCCACACGTTCTGCGGGTCGCAAATGCCTTTGAAACGATCAAGCGTCAGCTGGAGAAGCGTGCGCCCTACACCCAGCACATCAATAAACTGCTTGGGCTTCTCGGCGGTGCTCATCGGCCAGAAACGGCTTCCAACGCCGCCGGCCATAATAACTAAGTGATTATTCTTGTAAGCCATCAGATAAATGAATACTTAATAATAATTTGCAAAAATAATCAATATTTCCGACTTCCCCAAAGAATAAGCCAAAAATAAATGAAAAAGCGCAAAACGCAAGGAAAATCCTAATACGTTTTGCGCTCAATAGCGTTAGTCAGCGAGACTTATTTGGCAAACCAGGCCACGATGGTCTCGTAGAGCTCCTGCTTACCGGAGGTCAGCTTAGGCTCGTCAACCTTCTTGCCGTACTCGTAAACATCCTCGAGTGAGAGCTTGCCCTCTTCGAACTCCTTACCCTTGCCGGCGTCGAACGAAGCGTAGCGCTCCTTGACCATGTTGCAGAGCGTGCCGTCCTCGATGATGGCAGCTGCGTTCTCGAGTGCGCGTGCCATAGCGTCCATACCGCTGATGTGAGCGATGAATACATCCTCAGGATCAGTAGAGTTGCGGCGCATCTTGGCGTCGAAGTTGGTACCGCCATTGCCGAGACCACCGTTGCGGATGATCTGAAGCATAGCCTGAGTCAGCTCATAGTTATCGATGGGGAACTGGTCAGTATCCCAACCGTTCTGGGCATCACCGCGGTTAGCATCGATAGAACCGAGCATACCGTTGTCAACGGCGCAGCAGAGCTCGTGCTCGAAGGTGTGGCCGGCGAGTGTGGCGTGGTTCACCTCGATGTTCACCTTGAAGTCCTTCTCCAGGCCGTGAGCCTTCAGGAAGCCGATAACGGTCTCGGTGTCAACATCATACTGGTGCTTGGTGGGCTCCATGGGCTTGGGCTCGATGAGGAACGTGCCGGTGAATCCCTTTGAGCGAGCATAGTCGCGGGCCATAGTCAGCATGCGGGCCATGTGCTCCTTCTCGCGCTTCTGGTCGGTGTTGAGCAGGCTCATGTAGCCCTCACGTCCACCCCAGAACACATAGTTCTGACCGCCGAGCTTGATGGTAGCATCGATGGCGTTCTTGATCTGAACGATAGCACGAGCCACAACATCGAAGTCGGGGTTGGTGGAAGCACCGTTCATGTAGCGCTTGTTGCCGAACACGTTAGCCGTACCCCAGAGCAGCTTGATGCCAGGGTTCTCGGCCAGCTTCTGCTGGGCATAGTCGGTGATGGCCTTCATGTTAGCCTCATACTCCTCAACAGAGCTGCCCTCTTCAACGAGGTCAACATCGTGGAAGCAGAAGAACTCGATGCCGAGCTTATTCATGATTTCGAAACCAGCGTCCATCTTATCCTTGGCGCGCTGAACGGCGTTGTCTGCCTTATCCCACTCGTAGCTGCGGGTCTGGCCTCCGAAGGGGTCTGCAGATGCCTGTCCGAGTGTGTGCCACCAAGCCATAGCGAAGCGCAGCCACTCTTTCATGGTCTTGCCCAGCACTACCTTCTCTGCATCATAGTAGTGGAATGCCAGGGGGTTCTTACTGTCTTTTCCCTCGAAGGGAATCTTTCCAATTTGTGGAAAATACTCTTTTGCCATAATAGTTGATTTTAAAATTAGGTTTATAAATCCTTAAATTGATAATTCTTAATTGGATAATCGGCAAGCCGAAAAATCTGAATGCTAAATTCTAAATCCTTAACTCTTGATAATCTGCTCCAGATTGGCCTTCCATTCGGCATAGGCGTTGAGGTAGGCATCCTTGTTCTGGGCATCGGGCTCTATCACCGCTAATTTCTTTAACGTGGCGAATGCCTCATTATTGTCCTTATAGATGCCACAACCCATACCGGCACCCTTGGCTGCACCTACCGAGCCATCAGTCTCGTAGAGCTCGATGGTGGCTCCGCTCACGCTGGCCAGCGTGTTGCGGAAGATGTCGGAGAGGAACATGTTGGCCTTTCCGGCGTGAATCTTCTTGATGTCCATGCCCATCTGCTGCATCACTTCCATGCCATAGCAGAACGAGAACACGATGCCTTCCTGGGCAGCGCGCATG
>JAFWQT010000061.1 GCA_017508965.1 Prevotella sp.
AAATTGGCCACAAAGTTACAGAAAGTCCCACGAAAAAGCCCCCGACAAGACCGAAAATCGGATGCCGGGGGTGCAGGTCTTAAACTAGTTAAAGAGTTTTGCCCTATTTTTGTACTTCGAACGTGATTGACTTGCGAATCGTGCTCAAATAGTTAGGGGTGATGCAAAGGAACGAGGCAAGGTCTTGCAAGGCAAGATGCTCAACAATGCCGGGACAACGCTGCAGCAGTAACTCATAGCGTTCGCGGGCTGTGGCACGATGAAAGTCTTGATAGCGTGCCTTGAACTGGTTGAGCATGTGCTCGCCTATAACAGCACGCAGTTCCATGTTCTTGATGCTCTGACGGAAGAAGCCAAACAACTCCTCACCGCTAACCCTCCATACACGGCAGGACATCATGGCTTCGATGGTAGCCTGGGAAGGTTGGCCTGACAGGACGCAAGGATAATCAGCCACGAATTCGCCCTCAAACGAGAACCATGTGAGATGATTGCGCTCGTCGCTGATGCCTCGCGTGATGTACTTGAAGCACCCCTCGGTGACGAAGCCGAACCATCGTGCGGGGTCGCCCTCGCGCTCCAGCTGGTCGCCCTTGCGGTACTCCACCATCTTGCCCTCGCGCTCGCAAAACTCGCGCAGCACCTCAATATCAATACTGTTTTTCCCGAATTTCTGTTCCATCGTCATCTAATTTGCTGGCAAAGGTAGTGATTTTTTCCAAGAAAACATTTCTTTTTGTTATAAGTAGGACTTACTTTGGTCTAAATTTGCTTAAATTACGCACGAAACGTCATACAGGTGTTTTACTTTTGATAAAAATGTTTATCTTTGCAAGGAAAGAAACAAGAATTCATATTGGCAATTTATATTAAAATGGATTTAAGCCAAAAAACGGAAACAAGATGGAGGTAAGAGATGTTTTTGAACTGAGAAAACAGGGTAGGATAGAAGAGGCCTACGAGGCCATCCGACCGATGTATGCTGCACATCAGGGACACTACACCACAATAGCGATGTTCTGGACGGCAAGTGATATGCTGAAACTTCGCGTCAGTCAGAACCGTGTGGACGAGGCAGCGAAGATTTTCCAGGCTTTGTGCCGGCTGTATCCAAACCTCGACGACAAGGACCGGCGGGGCAATACGGCTATGCTGCGCCATGCCCTCCGGCTGAAGCATGCCTTGGGCGAGGGGTTCAGCATGATTGACTTTCTTTCGAATTGGGGACTGGAAACGCTGTCGCCTGGCGACTGGACAGTGGAAAAAAGCGAGGAAAGGACATTCCCCTCGACGGCCCAGCGGCTTCTAGACTATGTCATCTATGAACTGAAACAGCAGCCCACGCCCGAAATGGCCCTGAAGACGGTGCCGATTCTGCGGGCTGCCTTGGCGCACGATGCTCAGGATAAAAGGCATCTGCAACTGAAAGAACTGGTGTATGAAATAGGAAAATGAACCACCCCGGCCAACAGACCCACCCCAGCCAACAGACCCACCCCAGCCCTCCCTATGAGGGAGGGAGTTATTAGTAATTAGTTATTCGAACTTGGGTTCCCAGAGGTGACGTTGCATGTCGACATGGCCATTGGGCTTGAATGTTACGCCTTCGGCCTCTAACAGTTCGCGTTGCTTTAGCCATCCGGGAGCGGTGCGGCCTACGACATTCACCACACGATGGCAGGGCAGGGAGGCGCACTCGGGTGTATAGCGAAGGGTGCGCCCTACCATGCGCGAGTGGCTGGGCCATCCAGCCAACGCCGCAATATGCCCATAGGTGGTGACCTTTCCGCAGGGAATCTGGCCTACTATATTCACCACCGCCTCGCGGAACATTCGTGCCTCTGTGGCATTCATCTTGTCGACGTAGTCCTTCATTACTCTATTTTATTAACGAAACAATACCTGCAACAAGCAATCCGGCAAGCCCGATGCCGAGGCCGAAAACAGTAACAGGGCCCGTCAGACAGGTAGTTGGCTGATTTGTCGAAGTCGTGAACTGATAAACGGTGGTGGAATGCCACTTCTCGCCCGGACGGAGCACAGTGGAAGGGAATTCCGGATGATTGGGACTGTCGGCCAGGTGCATGGCTTCGAAACAGATGGCCGAACGGCAGGGATAGGCAATGCCCCGTTTACCCTTCTGGTTGCCTTTCAGTCCGTTGGCTGTATAGATATGGAGCGCGGGCTCGGTGGTATAGACAATCATCTGGCGTCCAGCCTCCTGGTCTACGAGTGAGGCTTGCAACCGGAGTTCGCCTTTTCGGTTTTTCAGGACGAAGGAGTGGTCGTAGCCTTTGGTTATTGTCAGCTGTTCATCGTCTTTGTCAATGTCCTGTCCGATTGTTTTCGGTTTGCGGAAATCGAAGGGCGTGCCTTTCACCTTGCGGAAACCGCCGTCGAGGTTCTTCTGAGCATCGAAGGTGGCAATCTTCTTGCTGTTCACCATCAGTTCTTCGTGAAGAATGTCTTTCTCGGGATGACCGGAAATATTGAAGAACGAATGGTTGGAAATGTTCAGCACCGTAGGCTTGTCGGTGGTGGCTTCGTAATCTATTTTAAGGGCGTTTGCTGTTGTTAAAGTATAGGTAAGGGTTACCGTGAGGTTGCCCGGGAAGCCAGCTTCGCCGTCGGGTGAGAGATAGCGCAGGGTGAGCGATGTGTCCGTCTTGCTGACCACGTCCCATACCACATTGGCAAAGCCCGGTTTGCCGCCGTGCGAGATATTGCCCTTGCCAAAGCCTTGCAGCTGGTATTCCTTGCCGTCGAGCACGAAGTGCGCCCCCTTGATGCGTCCGATATAGCGCCCCACGGTGGCTCCGAAGTTCTGCTTCAGCGATACGTAGTCGTTGATGTTGTCGAAGCCCAGCACCACATCGTCCATCCCGAACCTTCCCGGTGCCATCAGCGAAACGAGTCGTGCGCCGTAGTTGGTGATGCAGGCCTCCATTCCCTTCTGGTTGGTGATGGTGTAGAGGGCGGTCTTCTTGCCGTTAACGTCGGTCACGAATGCTTCGGGTGATAGTCCGGAGAGCGTCTGGGCAGCCATGGGTACGCAGAAGAGCAGCGTCAGGATAAGGATGGCGAATGTCTTTTTTGTCATAATAGATTGTATTTCTCTTAGCAGATTTGTTTTCCCTTTATTTCTTTTCCTTGAACACGATTTGCGGGTTGATGGATTGTAGCTGACGGATGAATTCTTCCTTCCGCCGGGGTGAGATAATGATGTCGTCGTATTTGTTGTAGCTGATGCGCAGACGGTCTAAAGAACTGGCTGGCGCACCGAGAATGGTATGGGTGGGTTCGATGCTTTTTATCGTGCTGATATCGATGACCTCTTTGCCCCACTTGCCCAATGACTGGTCAATGATGAGTTGCGATTCGTTAATTACATACTTGATGTTGGCCAGCATGAACAATAACAAAAAGTGCAATAAAAGAATGATGATGAAAGGTACCCACAGGTTTTTGATGGCATACGGGACGAGAATGCAGCCCATGATGAGGCTTATAATCAGAACGAGCGTTGCGGATACTTTTGTGGGATAGACGGTCTTCATAGTGGGTGGGCGTTTAGAAAAGAAGGGAATGAGCCGGCTTTGGCGCATTCCCTTCTATATTAGATAATGTTTTATGCTTCGGTGTTCTCGGCAGCCTTGAAACTCTCAAGGTCTTCCACGCGGAAGTTCTTGATGTAGGCCGACTTGCCGCAGACATCCTCTTCAGCCATGCGCACATAAACGTTGGCCGACTTCTCGAAGAGTTCGGGACTCTTGGCAGCGTCGCGGATGATGAGCAGCGACATCACCAGTTCGGCAGTCATGTCGTACAGGCGGCGGGCCAGGAAGTCGAAGGCGTCCTGCGACTCGAGACTCTTGGCGTAGTTGAGCGCATCTTCGTAAACGGGGATGAGTTTCTCTACGCGGGACTTCAGCGCTGCATTGGCCTCTGCGGGCAAGGCAGCCAGCATCTCCTTGATGTTGTTAAGCATGGTGCCGTTAGAGATGTAGCGGATGGCGGCAACTACCTGCAACTGCGTGGTACCCTCGTAGATAGAGAAGATGCGGGCGTCGCGGAACAGGCGCTGACTCTTGTACTCCATGATGAAACCTGAACCGCCGTGGATGCTGATGGCGTCGTAGGCATTCTGGTTGGCATACTCAGAATTCATACCCTTGGCCAGCGGAGTGAAAGCATCGGCCAGACGCTTGTAGGTCTTGCACTCCTGCTTCTCCTCGGGAGTGAGCTTGCGGTCGCGCTCAATGTCCTCAAGGCACTTGTAAACGTCAACATAGCAGGCTGTCTCGTAGAGCAGCGAACGGCCGGCATCGAGCTTGGCCTTCATGCGGCTGAGCATATCGTAGACGGCGGGGAAGTTGATAATCTTCTCACCGAACTGCGCGCGCTCCTTGGCATAGGCCAGTCCCTCGTTGTAAGCCTCCTGCTCCACGCCAACGCTCTGGGCTGCAATTCCCAGACGGGCGCCGTTCATCAGGGCCATCACATACTTGATAAGACCCAGCTTGGTAGAGCCGCAAAGCTCTGCCTTGGCATTCTTGTAGGTCAGCTCGCAGGTGGGGCTTCCGTGGATACCCAGCTTGTGCTCGATGTGACGCACGTTCACGCCGCCCTGGCGCTTGTCGTAGATAAACATCGACAGTCCGCGGCCGTCCTTCGTTCCTTCTTCAGAACGGGCAAGCACGAGGTGGATGTCGCTATCGCCGTTGGTGATGAAACGCTTCACACCATTCAGGCGCCAGCAGTTCTCTTTCTCGTCGAAGGTGGCCTTCAGCATCACGCGCTGCAGGTCGGAACCGGCATCGGGCTCGGTGAGGTCCATCGACATGCCTTCACCAGCGCATACGCGGGGAATATACTTCTGGCGCTGCTCCTCTGAGCCGAACTCGTAGAGGGTGTCGATACACGACTGCAGGCTCCAGATGTTCTGGAAACCGGCGTCGGCAGCGCTGATCATTTCGGAAAGCATAGAGAACACAGCGTTGGGCAGGTTCAGACCGCCGTAGCGACGGGGCATTGAAACGCCATGAAGGCCAGCCTTGCGGGTGGCGTCGAGGTTCTCGTAAGTCTTAGAGGCGTAAATCATGCGGCCGTTCTCGAGGTGCGGACCTTCCAGGTCAACGCTCTCCGAGTTAGGCTCGATGATGTTGGCAGCCACGTCGCCGGTGATGTCGAGAATCTGCTTGTAGTTCTCGATGGCATCGCCCAGGTCAACGGGGGCATAGTCATATTCTTTCGCATCAGCGAAACCCTTTTCTTTCAGCTCAACGATACGAGCCATCAGGGGGTGGTTCAAGTAGAACCCGATCTCAGGATGATCGCTATAATAGTTTGCCATGTTATTCCTTTTCTTTTATTTTAAATATACCAAAAATCCAACACCCAAGAACACCTCCAACACCAACGATAAGGGCATGTATAATCTTTGCTAATACCGTGTTGTAGTCGATGACGTTATATGCTGTGAGCATAGACCATGCTAATATTACCACGATCCAGCATGCAACAGCTAATATCTTCTTGGTCTTGGATGTCATATTACTTCGAGTTCTGCTTATAGTACTTAATCAGTTTGGGAACAACTTCCTCAACAGTACCCACAATCACGTAGTCGGCAATGCGGTTGATGGGCGCATCGGGATCGCTGTTGATAGAGATGATGATGCCTGAATCCTGCATACCGGCAATGTGCTGAATCTGTCCGCTGATACCGCAGGCGATATACACCTTCGGATGAACGGTGACACCCGTCTGACCAATCTGACGGTCGTGGTCCAACCAGCCTGCATCCACGGCAGCGCGGCTTCCACCAACCTCACCATGCAGCACCTTGGCCAACTGGAACAGCATGTCGAAGTTCTCCTTCGAGCCCATGCCGTAACCACCGGCCACAACGATGGGAGCGCCCTTCAGATTGTGCTTGGCAGCCTGCACCTCGTGGGTGAGCACCTTTACTACGCCGGCAACAGCCATATCGACATATTTGGCAACTTCGGGATAAACCACTTCCTTCTTGCATTCGCCTTCATAGATAGCCTTCTGCATCACGCCTGAGCGGACGGTTGCCATCTGAGGACGATGCTCGGGATTCACAATTGTAGCCACGATGTTACCACCGAAAGCGGGACGAATCTGATAGAGCAGGTTGTCAAACACCTTATTATTCTTCTTGTCTTCGTAAGAACCAATTTCCAGCTCGGTGCAGTCGGCTGTCAGTCCGCTGGTCAGCGAAGAGCTTACGCGGGGACCGAGGTCACGGCCAATCACCGTGGCACCCATCAGACAAATCTGCGGCTGCTCCTCCTTGAAGAGGTTGACGATGATGTCAGTGTGGGGAGCCGATGTGTAAGGGAACAGTCCTTCTCCGTCGAAAACAAACAGTTTGTCAACGCCGTAGGGCAGAATCTGATCCTCCACCTTATTCTTAATACCCGTACCGATGACCACGGCATGGAGTTCCACATTCAATTGATTGGCCAACTTGCGGCCCTTGGTCAACAGTTCCTGGGAAACCTCCTGAACCTGTGTACCTTCAATCTCGCAATATACAAAGACAGACCCACCCCCTGCCCTCCCTATGAGGGAGGGAGCAGTTACTCCTGCATTTTGATTATTTTCCATATTTTTTTGTTTCTAATATTTGTAAGGTATTCACCCCCTCCCTATAGGGAGGGTTGGGGTGGGTCTTTAACCTATAATCTTTTCTTCGAGTAATTCCTTAATCATACCCTCCACGTCGGCATCGCTGGCGGTGAGCGTCTTCGACTCCTTAGCCTGGAACACGATGTTCTTCACGGCCTTCACCTTTGTGGGTGAACCGGCAAGACCGCACTGGTTGGCATCGCCGTCAACGTCGGCCACACTCCACTGGTTCAGTGTCAGTTCAGGACGCTCGTCGTACAGATAGTCGTAGGGCGTGCCTTCGGCAGGACGCTCCATAGGACAGGTGGCGCGCTTGTACTTCATCACCAGCTTGGCATTCTGCGGACGGCAGGGGGCGGCACTTCCGTTAACGGTAATCACCACGGGCAGCGGAGCCTCTACGGTCTCCACACCGCCGTCGATTACTCGGCGAATCAGCGCCTTGCCATCTTCTACCTTCAGGATTTCCTCAGCATAGGTAACCTGATTGAGTCCCAGCTTCTGCGCAACCTGCGGACCTACCTGAGCCGTGTCGCCATCGATGGCCTGACGGCCACCAACTACGATGTCCACGTCGCCAATCTTCTTGATGGCCGTAGCCAGTGCATACGATGTGGCCAGTGTGTCGGCACCTGCAAAGAGACGGTCGGTGAGCAGCCAGCCTGTGTCGGCTCCGCGATAGAGTCCCTGACGGATAATCTCGCCTGCACGTGGAGGTCCCATCGTGAGGATTCCTACTGTAGAACCCGGATTCTGCTCCTTCAGGCGAAGGGCCTGTTCCAGGGCATTCAAATCTTCGGGATTGAAGATGGCGGGCAGGGCGGCGCGGTTGACGGTGCCTTCGGCAGTCATGGCGTCCTTGCCTACGTTTCGGGTGTCTGGCACTTGCTTGGCCAGCACAACAATCTTTAAAGCCATATAAAAATATTAATGTATAAAAATGATATCCTTTTTAAAAACGGGTGCAAAGGTACTGATTTTTGCGCATATAGCAAAATAAATTGCACAAAAACAACCATAATGTGCACAGAATGACCGTTTTGTGCAATCTATTTCGCGCAATATTGATATTCCTCAAGCTAACAAACTCCCCGCCCTATAGGGAGGGGCAGGGGGGAGGGTCTCTTTCCCCTCGGGGAGGTTGGAGGGGGTTATTCCTCCAACAAAAACTTCATGATGGCCAGATAGTCTTTGGCCGCCCGCTTGTCGTAGAACCCCTCGTCGGTCTCCTCCGAATTGCTTTTCGTCTCTATGCACTTGCCGTTCTCGTCGTAGTAGTAGCGCCACTCGTGCTCTTCGCCTTCCTCCCGTGCCCGGGTGTACGAGAAGACGAGGTCGTTGGTCTTGGGCTCGAACAAGAATTCCATGTAGCCGTCGTACGACATCGACTTGCTGTGCTCGCTGATGAAATAGCAGTAGTTGTCGATAGAATAGGCATCGGGTTCCACCTGGTCTTTCACCGTGTCGAAATACAACGATATTTCCTGCGTCCTTGGCGGCATGTCGTCGCCCTGGTCGTGTATCGTGATATAGATGTCGCGGCGAGCGTCCGCCTTGTCGTTTTCTGCCATTCTTTTTTTCGCCTGGGCATAGAGGTCGCGAATGTGCTTTATGCGCTGGGCCTTAGGCGTAGTCTTTTTTGTTGGTCTGCTCACGTCCAGCGGTTCATCGTAGTCGTTATTGGTCAGTATCTTGAACACCCTTATGTAATGGTCGAACTGCTCCTTCACGCTATCGTCATCGGTCCAGCTGTTCGGCGTGTTATGCTTATGCTCTATGCACTTCCCGCTTTTGTCGTAATAGTAGCGCGACTCCACCACGAATCCCGCATCGGTCTCGCCTCGCGTATAGTAGAACATCAGCATATTGTTTCTGGGGTTGATTAGCGACTCCGAGTA
>JAFWQT010000062.1 GCA_017508965.1 Prevotella sp.
GTCGCTGAGGATGGCTGCCACCTGCTCGTTGTGAGCGCGGCGGAGCATAAACTCGCAATCGTGGAAGGCCTGCTGGGCGAGCAGGGTGAGTGCTTCCTTCGATACTTTCAGAATCTTGTGTCCTTCAAACTCGCTTGTGCTGACGCCTTCCTTGGTGAGCAGGCGGTACTCCGTGTCGTCCTTGCCGAGCTGGAACATCGGAGCGTACTTGAAATCGGGTGTTGCCATAATGTTTTGTTTTATTTTGTAGTTCTCGTTGATAATTTTGGCAAAGATACAAATTCGCGCTGAAAATAGCAAATAAAAACGGATTTAAATTCAGTTACCCCACTATCCTAACATCTCAAGCAGGTCTTTGGCCGTGAGTTTGTGGCTCTGGTTGCTGCCTTCGAGCAAGGCATCGGCTAGGTCGCGCTTGGTGTTGTGCAGGCGTAGGATCTTCTCCTCGATGGTGTGCTGCGAGATGAGGTGATAGACGGTGACGTTCTGCCGCTGGCCGATGCGGTAGGCGCGGTCGGTGGCCTGCTGCTCGATGGCGGGATTCCACCAGGGGTCGAGATGAATCACGTAGTTGGCACTGGTGAGATTGAGGCCCAGTCCGCCGGCCTTCAGGCTGATGATGAATACCGGGCACTCGCCATGCTGGAACTGGCTGACCAGCTGTTCGCGCTTGCGCATGGACACACTGCCGTCGAGGTAGAGGTAGGGCAGGCCGAAGGCATCGAAGGCCTTCTTGACAAGGGCGAGGAACGAGGTGAACTGGCTGAACACGAGCACGGTGTTGCCGCCCCCGATGATGTTCTCCACGAGTTCGGTGAGGAGTTTTATCTTCGAGCTGTTGCCCTTCCAGGTAGACTCCACGAGACCGGCGTCACAGGCGGCCTGCCGAAGCTTGGTGATCTCGGCGAGGGTGTTGACGCTGACGCTGCCCGACTTCTCGTTTTCGAGCAATTTCTTGGCGCGGCGGCGTATGACCTCGTAGACGGACATTTCGTCGTCGGAGAGTTCCACGGGCATGTTGATTTCTGTCTTGTCGGGAAGTTCCTCCACCACCTCCTGCTTGGTGCGGCGGAGCATGAAGGGGGCAATGATGCGGCGCAGCTGGCGCGAACGCTCCTTGTTGTCCTGCTGTTCGATGGGTACGATGTATTTCCTGGAGAAATGGTCGTAGCTGCCCAAAAGGCCAGGATTGATGAATTGGAAGAGGTTCCACAGTTCTCCCAAATGGTTCTGTACGGGTGTTCCTGTCAGTATGATACGGTATTTGGCCTGCAGTTGCATGACTGCCGATGAGGTTTTGGTTTCACGGTTCTTGATGACATGGGCCTCGTCAAGGCAAACCGTATTCCATTTCTTTTCGGTCAGCGACTTTTCCTCTGTGACAAAGAGCCCGTAGGTGGTGATGACGATGTCGCCCGCTTTGGCCTTCTTGATGGTTTCCTGTCGGTCGTCGGCTGTGTTCAGAATATGAACGTTCAGAGCTGGCGAGAAACGTTTCAGTTCGTTGTGCCAGTTGGGAACCACTGATGCCGGCGCCGCCACCAGGGCTGGCCCTTCCTTCATCTTGCTGAGCAGGAAGGCTATGGTCTGGACGGTTTTGCCCAGTCCCATGTCATCGGCAAGACAGACGCCGGCGCCCCATCCGGTGATGCGCTCCATCCACTGGTAACCGTCGGCCTGATAGTCGCGCAGTTCGGTCTTTAGTTTTTTCGACACCTCTGGTTTCCGGCTCATGCTTTTGCGGATTTTCTCTTGCAGTTCGTCGATATTCTTGTCGTGCATCACCTTGATTTCACCATCGAGGGCACTGCTCAAGAGTGAGGCATTGAACGTTGAGATGCGCATATGTCCGCGGTCGCTGACGGTCATGCTTTCTATGCGTTCCAGCTGTTTGCGCAGTTTGTCGCTGATGGCAATGAAGTCGCTGTCGTTCAGGCGAATGAATCCAGTCCGTGGACTCTGTGCCACCAGTGTGAGGAACTGCTGGGCTGTGAGCACGGTTTCGTCGTCGATGGGAACTTCTCCTTCCACCTCGAACCATCCGTTGTTCGACTTGAGTTCAATATTCCATCTTGAAGGCTGGGTGGTTTTCAGCCGCAGCTGTTCGCCCTTGGGCCATTCCACGAAGCAGTGCTCCTTGTTCTCCTGTGCGAAGCCAAGCAGCCGGAGCAGCGCTTCGGCGTCCATTTCAACAGGGGCGTTCTCGGTGAACGTGTCGTTGAAATCATTGTCGTCGAGGAATGTGTTGATAAGCCTGAGATTGCTTCGCTCGCCCTTGATGTCGCGCTTTACCTGATAGCGGACACCATTTTCTTCGGCCACACAGGGGTTGAGTCCTTTTCCGGGAACGAACACATTGTTGCTTTCGGCTAGGGGCTTGGCATGGCAGAATACGTTAAAAGTGTTGCGTGTTCCTGCCGATGGCAGTATCTGGAGGCAGAGCAAGGGCTGGCCTTCGCGTTGCTGCAGGGTTGAACCTCCCTCCACGAGTTCGCTGTGGATTTCCAGCACATTGCTAACTTTGGGCAAAAACTCCTTCAGCTGTTCTTCGGCTTCGGGTGGGAAGGTGCCGAGTTGGAGCAGCTGCTTGTAATACAGCCGTTGCGTTTCGGTCAGCCGGATAATAGTATAGTGGGCATCATCCTTCTGCTGGCAGATGACGTTACCCGTGAGTTGGTTGTTGCTGAGGTTGGAATCTAATTTGAACCCTTCTGACGTTCTTTCGATAATGAGGTAAGGCTTTTCTTCGATAATGGAAACTGGCTCGAACGGAGCAAACCGTCCTGTATATACACGGTCGCTGCCAACAAGGAGGGGCAGTATGTCTTTTGCCGATATGTCGTAGTAGTAGCTGAAGGGTATGATGTCGGCTATGCGACGGTCGGTTTCGTCCATGAAATCGGTTCCCCGGCGGAAAGAATCCATCGACATGCGTTTGCCAGCTCCCCATTCGCCGTTCAGTTTTCGCGTTTGTTGGCGCAATTCCACATGATTGTTGTTCACGAGATAGGCCACTCGTGTGTTCTTTTCTTTTTCAGCATCTTCATCGTTGGCATTGCGGGGTGTCAGTTCTTCGAGCAGTATTTCCCATCTTGCTTTGTGCCGGACTCTTGAAATCAGTGGTGTGCCGTTATATTCGTTGCAGAGTTGTTCCTTCTCTTCTTCAGAAAGTGGCAGCCAGTTTGACAGTTCGTGGCGCAGCAAGTGTATTTGCGGCATTTCAGGACACTTGTCAGACTTCTTTGAGGAATAGCCAAAATAGAACCTGAGCAAGGAGATAAGCCAGTACTGGACCATATCGTTAGCCTTGTACGCTGACTCGGCCAGAGAGATAAGTTTCTTTCCATCAGGTTCAAGGCCAGCCAAAAAATAATATGCCAACAGTGAGGCTCCCTTTTGATTGGTATTCTCTATGAAATGGTTCTTGCTGATGAGGCTTTTCAGTTTGGACTTTCCCTCATCGCTTTGCAACAACTGGTAAGTAATAACGGCAAGATAATTGTTTATTACTTGATGGAAAAAACCTTTCTCGGAATATTGTTTACTCTTGTTTGACAGGCGCAGGGCTATGTTGAGTTGGCTTAGGGCCAAGTCGTAATTTCCTGTATAGGAATAGTGGAATGCAGCAAGCAGTTTTCCGCAGCAGGTGTTCAGATTTGCGACATCTTCATCGAATCTTCCCTGTTTGATATAGTCGTAGAGGGCAACGACGGACTGCATCTCAATACATTCTTCTTTCTGCATCATCGGATAATGCTGTTCTGCCAATTTGCCGATGAGATTCTCGGGATCGGGAATGTCGTTGTTAAGCTGATAGATAAGTGCTGACATGGCAAAAGGACTGAAATAGAAACCGGGAATGTAGTATATGAGCTGCAGGAAACGGCGGTCGTTGACCAATGGAACAAGCATGTCAAGTTCTGAACTCAGCACGACGCTGTGAAAGCCAACTTCCTTACCTTCTAAGCATGCGCGCAGCAATTTTAAGTGTTTCGTGGTGTTTTTGCTTTTCAGTGTTCCATAAAACGCCTCGAAATGTTCTAACCATTGCTGTTTCTTTTCAAGCATGTAGGCAAGCAGCAACAGCTGGTGTTGGTACTGAAGGGTGTACTGATAATTGTAGACGTAGTAATACTTGAAAAAGGGATATAGCGAGCGAAGAGTATTGTTTACTTTACTTTCCTTGAAATCTTCGCCCTTAATGTAGGCCCTAATTTTTCTTTGGTCGGTATCCTGGCCAATGAAAGCCAAAAAGCAGAGCAACTTTTGTTGCTCTGCTGTCAGTTTTTCATATTGTCGGTATATAAGCATCGTGATGGATTAGTAGCCGAAAATTTCTTCGAGTGACAGGCGGCGGACGGGAGCAATCTGCTCGAGTGACTTGATGTCGAGTTCTTTCTCATCGCCGAGGATGACGTAGCGATAGGGCTTGTGGCCCATGTTCTGCTGCTCGAAGTCAACGATGTCCTTCAGCTGCAGGCTGGGCAGCAGACGGTAGATCTTCTCGTTGATGTCGTAGTCGAGTCCGAGGCGCTGGGCATTGATGTAGGCATTGAGAATGGAGAACTTGGTGGTGCGCTGGCTGGCCAGTTGCTTGATGGCAGCATCCTTGGCAATCTGGAAGGCGGCCTCGCTCTGCGGCATGTTGTCGAGAATCTCGTGGAACTGGCGCACGCAGTCCATCATCTTGTCGTTCTGGGTGATGATGTGGGTGAAGAAACTCTCGGTCTCACCCTTGCGGCCGGGACGGTTGTAGAGTGCAAAGGCGTTGTAGGCCAGTCCGCGGGCCTCGCGGAGCTCCTGGAATACGATGCCGTTCATGCCGCCGCCATAGTACTCGTTGAAGAGTGTGGTCACTCCTTGCTTATCGGGATTCCATGCGCGGCCCTCGTTGTGGAACATGCGCATATAGATGTTCTTGGCCTCGTAGGGGGCAATCCATATCTCGTTCTGGGGCGTCATCTGCATGGCGAATGCCTCTCCCTGTGGTGCGGGAGCCAGTTTCTTTCCTGTCTTGTGGAGTTTTCCAATCACGTCAGAGAGCTGCTTCTCGCTGAGCGGACCATAATATAATACGGTGTGCTCGTAGCCGGAGATATTCTTCAGCAGGTCGGTGAACACCTTCGGACTGGTCTGGCGGAGCTGTTCGGCGGTCATGTCGCTGCGGCGCAAGTTGTGTGGGCCGTACACGGCATAGGAGTAGAGGTAGTCGAAGCAGGTGCGCTGGTCTTTCTTTGCGTCTTCGCGGTCTTTCAGAATCAGTTCTACATACTGCTTGTAGGCATCCTCGTCGACCTTGGCGTTAGTGAGCACGTCTTCCATGAGCGCAAGTGCCTGCGGCATGTTCTCGCTGAGTCCGCTGAGATGGATGTTGATGGCATCGCCGTTGACGCTGACGTTCATGTTGCAGGCCATCTTGTAGAACTGCTGCTTCACCTGTGTGGCCGTGAGTTTGTCGGTGCCCAGGTAGTTGAGATAGTTGGAGGCCACGTAGTAGCGGTTGTCGTCTTCGTGTCCGAAATCGTAGCGGAAAGTCAGGTAGAACAGTCCGTCGGTGGTGTTCTGCTTGTAGAGCAGGGGCAGGCCGCGGCGTGTCTTGCTGACGGTGAGGTCTTTCTGGAAGTCGAGGAACTGGGGCTGTATGGGCTCCACCTTGGCGTTCTGGATGTCTTTTACGAATTGGCTTACCTGGTCGCGGTTGGTGGGAATGGCGGTGATGGCAGGCTTGTCTATCTTCTTCTGCAGCGAGTCGATGCCCTGGACTTTATACACCGTGACATATCCGTCGGTGAAGAAACGGTTGGCGAAGGCAACAATCTGCTGCTTCGTGATGCCGCTCAGGCGGTCGAGTTTCTTCACTTCCTGTTCCCACTCGATGCCGTTGATGAAGGCGTCGAGGAACCGTGAAACGCGGTTGCGGTTGTTGTCGAGTGAACGGAAATAGTTCAGTTTCTTGTTGTTGATGACCGAAGGCAGCAAATCGTCGGAGAACTCGCCGCGCTTCAGCTTTTCAATCTCGCCGCGCATGAGTTCGCGCACTTCCTTGAGTTCCTGTCCCTGCTTAGGTGTGCCGATGAGCAGGAATCCGGAATAGTCCTGCAGGGTTTCGAGTCCGGCCTGCGCACTCTGCACCTTCATGGTCTGGTTGAGGTTGAGGTCGAACAGTCCTGCCTTGCCGTTGCTGAGCATGTCGCCGATGACGTCGAGCGTGTCGCATTGCAGCGAGGCGGCTTTCTCGGCACTCCATGCCATCCAAACGGTTTCGGCCTGCTGGCCAACGACGGTGGTGTCAACGGGAGCGGTGAGGGCTTTCAGTTTCGGGAATACCGGCTGACGTACATCGTTGCCGGGCTTCCACTGGCCGAAATACTTGTCGATAAGGGCGATGGTCTTGTCGGGGTCGAAGTCGCCGGCCATGCAAACGGCCACATTGTTGGGCACATACCATTTCTTGAAATAGTTCTCGATGTTGACAATCGAGGGGTTCTTCAGGTGGTCCTGTGTGCCGATAACGGTCTGTGTGCCGTAGGGATGATTGGGGAATGCCTTGGCCATGAGGGCGTCGAAGCACTTGTTCATGTCGTTCGACAGTCCGATGTTGTATTCCTCGTAGACGGCCTCCAGTTCGGTGTGGAATCCGCGGATGACCATGTTCTGGAAGCGGTCGCTCTGAATCTTGGCCCAGTTCTCAATCTCGTTGCTGGGAATGTCTTCGGTATAGCAGGTCACGTCGTAGCTGGTGAACGCATTGGTACCCTCGGCTCCGATGGTGGCCATCAGCTTGTCGTATTCGTTGGGAATGAAATACTTGGCAGCCACCTGCGAGACAGAGTCGATTTCGTGGTATTTCTGCTTGCGAAGTTCGGGGTCTTTGATGAGGCGGTATTCCTCGTAGCGGCTGGTAATCTCGTCGAGCAGCGGTTTCTCGGCCTCGGGATTGTTGGTGCCGAACTGCTTGGTGCCTTTAAACATCAGGTGCTCCAGATAGTGAGCCAGACCGGTGGTCTCGGCGGGGTCGTTCTTGGAACCCGTGCGCACGGCGATGTAGGTCTGGATGCGCGGCTTCTCCTTGTTGACGGATAGATACACTTTCAGTCCGTTGTCGAGAGTGTAGATACGGCTCTGCATGGCGTCGCCTGCAACCGTCTGATACTTGTAGTCTTTTGCCGCTAAAGGTAAAAAGGTAAAAAAGTAAAAAGGTAAAATAATACACAGAATTCTTTTCATTTCTTTGCAAATTTATTAATAATATTTACGATTGTTCCAATAATAGTGCTGACATCATTGGTCATGGAATTAAATTCCTCTTCATTAATGAAGTCAGATTCATGAAGGAGTCTTTTACTTAATTCTCATAATCTACTTCGTGGTCAAGCTGCTGGATGAAGTTCTCGTAGACATCTTCTTCCACGTCGCCCATGGCAAACTCCTTGTCGGCATCCTTGCGTATTTCGGCAATCCATGCGCGGCGGGCCTTGATGTAGTCTTGGCGGATATGCTCGATGGCGGTGTCGTCGAGTTCTTCCAACTGATAGTAGTCGAGAATCAGCTGATAGCTCCATGCCCAGCGGTAGTCGCTGTAGTGCTCGTTGATTTCGTCGAAACGGCTGAGTACCTGCTGAATGTTGTCGATGTTGCCTTCCACAATGTCGTTGGCCAGCCGCTTCTCTTCGCTCTCAGGCAGCAGCAGTCCGGAAAGGTCGAGCCAGCGTCCCATGCCTACGGTGGTCTTGGGCTTACCGAGGAAACCTTCCTTCACGGCACGCTTCAGCACGGCACCCATATAAATGCGCAGGGCGATATCGTAGTATTTCAGTCCCTTGCGAAGAGAAGAGGCATTGATGACGTATTCGTGGAAATTATAGGTGGAGACATTGTCGCCGCTGGCCTGACGGAGATTCTCGAGAATCTTGCGGCCTTCGAGGATTTCACCCACGGTGAACGGCGAGAGCCAGTCGAAGTTGATGATGGACTTCTTTGACTGCTTGCTGCGCTTGTCGCGCTTTGGCCATTTTTTGATGTCGCGGTAGAGTCCCACGGTGGTGATGTTACGGCCGGGAATCAGATAGCAGTCGTCGCCGTATGCCATCAGGTAAGAGAAAGGCAGGTTGCGGGTGTCGGGATGGTGCATCAGTTTGCCGAAGCAGACGGAGAAGGCACCGATGGTGGCGGGCATCAGCACATAGGAACCGCTGGCGGTCTTAGTGCCGCGCTCAAGTGTACCGTAGTGGAGCGGTCCCATCTTGTAGGCATGGTTCGAGAAATTGGTGTTTGAACCGGCGTTATAGAACGAGAACTGTCCGCCGATGAGCAGCGAACTCTTGTGATGGCTGGCCGAGAATGGTCCGCAGAAGGCGGCACATGCCTCGCCGTTAGCCATGAACGAATTGGCAAAGAAGAGCGAGGCTTCGGCCGTAAAGCCGTTGGTAATCTGGCAGGCTTCGCCAACGAAACAGTCTTGCATCTTCACGGAGTTGGTGATGCTGCATCCGTCGCAGATGATGGAGTTCTCACAGATGACACCGGTGCCGATGTATACCGAGGCATCCTTCGATGACATGATGGTACAGTCGGCCAGCCGGGCAGCGCCGCTAATCTCGCAGTCGCCCTTGACGACGGTGTTCGTGATTTCCTTTGTGTTGATAATCTTCACGTTGTTACCGATGGTACCGCGCTCGGGAGCCGATACGCGCACCTCGTCGTCGATGAGCTGTTTCAGGATGTTCATCAGTGCCTTGTCTTCGTGATACTTCACCATGAAGGCGGCCAACTGAGAGTTCAGTTCGCGGAAGAGCACCACGTTGCCGTCGCCCATCTCGTTGAGTACGGAAATAATGGAACCGGCGCCATAGCTGGCACCTTCGAGCGTCTCCATGGTAGAGATGTTCGAGATGTAGCAGTCGTCACCGATGGTATAGTTGTTGATGAAGTTGCCCACTTTCTCGATGAGGCAGTCGTTGCCCACCCATACATTGCGCAGGGTGGCATCGTTGATGCCGGAGTGTTTCATGAACCCGTCGGTAACCTCTACCTGTTTTTCGAATTTGCCCAGACGAATGTCGCCATAGAACACCACCCGGTGGAAATTATATGGCTTGAATTCTTCGTCAACTTTCACTCTCGACCAGTCTTCAGCCCAGCAGGCGTTCTGCTCGAGTATCTGAATCTCTTCTTCTTTCAGGAATCTGTAATTTTCCATATTTGTGCTTGTTTATGATTAATCAATATTATATTCTTCACTCTTCTTCTGGTCGCTTCGCTTGAAATTATTTTTAAAATTATATTTAGAATTATCCCAGAGGAATTTTAATTCA